>NZ_JBWLKM010000034.1:0-91463 GCF_059026085.1 Streptomyces sp. a15
ACTCGGGTCGTGGAAGCACGACACTGCCAAGAAGCGAGTGGCCCAACGGCAACCTCGCAGCTCCGGCCGCCGTGTCCCCTATTCAGGCCGACTACTTCAGCCCGATCGACTCGCAGTCCGCCTTGAAGTCGCTCGTGCAGATGTCGGACACCTTGTAGATGCCGTCCGCGACGACCGTGGACTTGATGTTGGCCTTCGTCAGGGCCACCACCGGGACCAGTTGGGCGGAGATGTCCTTGTTGGTGGGGCTGTCCACCTTGTCGGAGGCGAGGGCCTCGAACTTGAGGTCCTTGCCCTGGATCTTGGCGACGGCCATCTCCGCGGCGGCCTCGGCCTCCTGCGGATACGGCTTGTAGACGCTCATGTACTGATCGCCCGCGACGATCCGCTGCACGGCGGAGAGTTCCGCGTCCTGACCGGTGATCGGCGGCAGCTTGGTGACGCCCTCGTCCTCCAGGGCCTTGATGATGCCGCCGGCCATGGCGTCGTTGGCGGAGTAGACGGCGGCGATGTTGTCCTTGCCGATCTTGGCGATCGCCTCGGTCATGTTGGCCTGGGCGACCTCCGGGCTCCAGCCCTTGGTGTCGAACGACTGGGCGATCGTCACCTTGCCGTCCAGCTCGGAGCGCGCGCCCGCCTTGAACTGCCCGGCGTTCGGGTCGGTGGGCGAGCCGTTCATCATGACGATCTTGTCGGAGGTGTCGACGTCCTCGCCCAGCGCCTCGATGATCGAACGGCCCTGGACCTCGCCGACGAGCTCGTTGTCGAAGGAGACGTACGCGTCGATCGGGCCCTCGGCCAGGCGGTCGTAGGCGATGACCGGGATGCCCGCGTCCTTGGCCTTCTGCACCGTCTCGGCGATGGCGTGCGAGTCGACGGCGTCCAGCAGGATGACGTCGACCTGGTCGTCGATCATCTGCTGCATCTGGTCGGCCTGCTTGTCCGGGTCCGCCTCGCCGTTGGCGTAGACGGTCTTGCCCTTGTTCTCGGTGAGGGAGGCGACCTTCGCCTTGATGATGGGGTAGTCGAACTCCTCGTACCGCGTGTTCGTCTTCTCGGGCATCAGGACGCCGACGGTGATGTCGTTCCCCTTGGTCGGGCTCGCCTCGCTGCTGGTCCCGGTCACCCCGAGCGCGCCGCAGGCGGACAGCGAGAGGGTCATCGTGGACGCGGCCACGGATATGGCGATACGACGCATTGGGGAGCTCACTTCTGGTGCCTTCCGGACGCGGGCGCAGCATGCTGCCCGTGTGACTGAAAAGCCAACGCGTCGACATCCCTCACCGTCAAGCGGAACCACTTAACGAGTACGCAACGCCACGCTCCGCTTTGCATGTGAAGACATGGCAGAAACCCCTCCAAACGCCCTTTACGGACTCTCCATCGAACGCACCCCCTTGGAAGGGCAAAGATCCGTACAACCAACTCCATTCCTCACGAGTCGATGATCACAGCGGCTGCCTCTGCCGCTCCGATCACGACCAGAGGACCGAATGAACCCAGCCAGACGTACGACGGCCGCAGCCGCGACCGCCGTCGTGCTCGCCACCGCGGGCGGCCTGCTCACCGTCGTCACCGCCCCCGCGTCCGCCGCGACGACCTGCACCTCGCCGGTCTTCAAGCGGCAGTTCTTCGCGAACACCACCTTCTCCGGTACGCCGAAGAAAACGGACTGTGACTCGAAGATCGCCCAGAACTGGGGCACCGGCGCTCCCGCCTCGGGGCTGCCGTCGAACAACTTCGGCGTCCGCTGGACCGTGACACGCGACTTCGGCTCCGGTGGGCCGTTCGCCCTGCCGGTCTCCGCCCAGGACGGCATCCGCGTCTACCTGGACAACGTCCGCAAGGTCGACCTCTGGAAGAACGTGTCGTCGACGGTGAAGAAGACCGTCAACGTCACGATCCCGTCCGGCAGGCACACCCTCCGCGTCGACTTCGTCAACTGGACCGGCACCGCGAACGTCTCCTTCACCTACACGCCCCGCACCTCGGCGACCGTGGACAAGGTCAAGCCGCTCGCCCCGACGGCGACTTCGGTCACGTACGACCAGGCCACCGGCAAGGCGAAGCTCACCTGGGCGAAGAACAAGGAGATGGACCTCGCGGGCTACCAGGTCTACCGGCGTCTGAAGGGCACCGACGACTACCGCAAGGTCAGCGGCGGATACCTGGTCACCGGCACCTCGTTCACCGAGACGCTCGCGCCGACCGGTGCCGCGTACTACTACGAGGTCCGCGCCGTCGACAAGGCCGGCAACGAGTCGGCGGGCAGCGCCGACAAGCTCGTCACCACCGTCGACAGGACGGCCCCGCTGACGCCGGTCCTGTCCGCGACCGACGACCCGGTCCGCGGAGTCGAGCTGGACTGGCAGGACGACACCTTCGACGTGACGTACGACGTCTACCGGGCCCCGTCCGCCGGCGGGACGTACGAGAAGCTCGGCGTCTCCTACGGGTCGAGCCGCACCGACGAGACCGCGCCCTACGGCGAGACCTCGTACTACAAGATCGTCGCCAAGGACCCCGCCGGCAACACCGCCACCTCGCAGGTCGTCTCCCTCAACCGCCCGCTGGCCGTGCCCACCATGGAGTCCCCGGGCACGAACGCGGAGGAGACCGGGATCACCCTGCGCTGGAAGACGTCGAAGGCGGCGCCCACGCAGTACCGGGCCTACCGCTGGGAGCTGTCCGACGCGGACGCCGTCCCGGTGCCGGTCACCTGTGAGACGTACCGGGTGGGCAACGAGGCCGACTACTACCCGGAGTACGGCTGCACGGACTACTCCGCCGCGGCGAGCACGGCTTACGGGTACTACGTCACCAGCGTCGACAGCGCGGGCCGCGAGTCGGCCCCCTCGGCCACGGTCCAGGCGGGCCTGCGCGACACCACCCCGCCGCCGGCCGTCACCGGCCTCACCCACACCAGCACGGAGTACGGCACGGTCCTGGAGTGGGACGAGAGTCCTGCCCCGGACCTCGCCCGGTACCTCGTGCACCGGGCCCCCGCCGACGGCGGCGACCACGAGTGGATGGCCACCCTCCCGCCCGGGACGACCACGTTCACCGATCTCAACGTGCCGAACGACGAGTACTGGGTCTACTTCGTGGACGCGGTGGACAAGAACAACAACTCCCGTTACACGACCAGCGGTTCCCCGCTCGTCGACGTCGCCAACGTGAGTGTCAACGAGTTCGAGCTCACCCCGTCGCAGTCGCCCGAGCCGACCGCGCCCTGGTCCCTGACCGCGGCTGCGGACGAGTCGGCCCACGCGAAGCTCTCGTGGACCTGCACCGCCGCCGACTGCACCACCGCGGGCTTCCACGTCTACCGCTGGGACCGCGCGGCCGCCGAGTACGTCCGCCTCACCGACGTACCCCTGGCCGCCGACGCCCGCACCTACACCGACCTCACCACACCGTCGGCCACGACCAGCCACTACCTCGTCTCGGCCGTCGCCGCCAACGGCTCGGAGGCCTTCTCCGGCCTCGCCCCCGTCGTGGTCCCCCCGAGCGGAGCGTGACATGACCAACCGAACCAGCCGGGTGGCCCGGGCCACGGCACCGGCGCTCGTCCTCGCGACCGCCGGCGGCCTGCTCACGGCCGTCGCCGCCCCCGCGTCCGCCGCGACGAGTTGCACGTCCCCGGTCTTCAAGCGGCAGTTCTTCGCGAACACCACCTTCTCCGGCACGCCGAAGAAAACGGACTGCGACAACGCCATCGACCAGAACTGGGGCACGGGCGCCCCGACGTCCGGCCTCCCGTCGAACAACTTCGGCGTCCGCTGGACCGTGACGAGGGACTTCGGCTCCGGCGGGCCGTTCTCCTTCGCCGCCCAGGCGCAGGACGGCATCCGCGTCTACCTCGACAACGTCCGCAAGGTCGACCTGTGGAAGAACGTGTCGACGACGGTCAAGAAGACCGTCAACGTCACGATCCCCTCCGGCAGGCACACCCTCCGCATCGACTTCGTCAACTGGACGGGCACCGCCAACGTCAAGTTCGGCTACACGCCCCGCACCTCGGCGACCGTCGACAAGGTCAAGCCGCTGACACCGACAGGCACTTCGGTCACCTACGACCAGGCCACCGGCAAGGCGAAACTCACCTGGGCGAAGAACAAGGAGATGGATCTCGCCGGGTACCGCGTCTACCGACGCCTGAAGGGGGCCTCCTACAGCAGTACGCCGCTCGCGACGACCACCTCGACCTCGTACACCGACGCCGGCCTTCCGGTCACCGGCGCGGTCTACTACTACGAGGTCCGCGCCTACGACAAGGCAGGCAACGAGTCGACGGGCACCGCGGACCAGGCCGTGACCACCGTCGACCGCACCGCACCCACCGCGCCCACCGGACTGACCACCGACTCCGTGTCGGAGGGGCTGCGGGTCGGCTGGGGATCGGTCTCGGGGGCGGCGTCGTACCGGGTGTACCGGGCGGCGAGTGCCGAGGGCACGTACAGCCGGGTCGGGAGTACGACGAGTCAGGTGTCCTACGTCGACGCCTCGGCCGTCGAGGGCAGCACCTACTACTACCGGGTGACCGCCCTCGACACGGCCGGCAACGAGTCCGCGCGTTCCGCCGCCGTCAGCGACAGTCGCGTGGACCTCACCGCGCCGTCCGCCGTCACCGGGCTGAGCGTCACCCCGACCGAGTACGGCTTCGCGCTGCGCTGGGATGCGAACCCGACCGCCGACCTGGAGAGTTACGTGGTCCGCCGGGGTGAACTCCTCGGCGACGAGGAGGAGAGGGTCTGCTCGCTCTCCCCGGGCTACTACGTGTCGGCCGACACCACCTCGTACGACTACCCCCTCCTCCCGGACGGCGAGGAGACCTGTTTCATCGTCGACGCCATCGACGATGCCGGGAACTCGTCCTTCAGGTGGACCGGCGAGGCCCAGGTCGTGACCGTCACCGAGCTCGACACGACGCCGAGTGTGGCGACGCCCGAGGGCTCACCGCTGACCCTGGAGGCGACCGGGGCGGAGGGCGACGAGGGGAACCGTCTGACGTGGTCCGGGCTCGGTGAGGACCCCCCCGAGGTCGCCGGCGGCTACCGCGTCCACCGCTGGAACCCGGCCACCGGGGCATACGAGAAGATCGCCGATCTCGGTGCCGGTTCCGTCGAGTACTTCGACACCGGAGGCGAGCGCGGGACCACCTCGTACTACTGGGTGACCGGCGTGAAGGCCGACGGCACCGAGACCCTGCCCGCGGGCGACTGGGCAGTCACCACGCCGTAAGTCCTCAGAAGGAAGCCGGGCCCACGAGACGAGTGGGCCCGGCTTCCTTTTCGGCGAAGTCTCACCAGAGCGAGATGTACGGCGACATCGCCGGGTACCACGCCAGGTCGAGCAACGGCAGCAGGCACAGCCGGGCCACCGTCAGCGACCAGCCGAGCCGTCGCGCCCACGCCTGCTCACCCGACAGCAGGGCCAGACCCACCACGAGGGAGAGCGTCAACCCGACACTGGACCACAGCAGATACGGGACGTCCGCGAGCAGCACGTACGGGTCGTCGCGCCAGGTCCACAGGGTCCGGGCCACGAGCAGGGTCAGCACCGCCTCCGCGGCGAGGAACCACAGCCCCGGGAAATCCCGGCCCCCTTCCACAAGTTGACGTCAGCCGTCAGTCCGACGCCTGCCGCCCCTTCGGCCGCCACACCACCAGCGCACTCGTCTGCTGGACCTCCTGGTACGGGACCAGGTCCCGTCGGTACGACGCGTGGACCGCGGCCTCGCGCTGCTGCATCGCGGCCGCCGCGCCGTCCAGGGCCGACTGCAGTTCCGCCACGCGGGACTGGAGGGCGGCGACCTGGTTCTCCAGTTCGATGATCCGCTTGATGCCGGCCAGGTTGATGCCCTCGTCCTGCGACAACTGCTGGACGGTGCGCAGCAGTTCGATGTCGCGGGCCGAGTAGCGGCGGCCCCGGCCTGCGGTGCGGTCCGGGGAGACCAGGCCGAGGCGGTCGTACTGGCGCAGGGTCTGCGGGTGCAGACCGGAGAGCTGGGCCGCCACCGAGATGACGTAGACCGGGGTTTCCTCGGTCAGCTCATACGGATTGCGTCGACGACCGTCCATCTCGATCATGCTCCCTTCGCGGCCTGGAACAGCTCCGCCCGCGGGTCCTCACCCGCGGTTGCCTCGCGATACGCCTCGAGCGCTTCACGAGCATTCCCCGTCAGGTCCTTCGGAACACTCACCTCGACGGTGACCAACAGATCTCCGCGGGTGCCGTCCTTGCGGACCGCGCCCTTTCCGCGGGCGCGCATGGTGCGGCCGTTGGGCGTGCCCGGGGGCAGCTTCAGGGTGACGGAAGGGCCGCCGAGGGTCGGGACCCTGACCTCGCCGCCCAGCGCCGCCTCCGCGAACGTCACCGGGACCGTCACCGTGAGGTTGTCGCCCTTGCGGCCGAAGACCGGGTGGGCGTCGACATGCACGGTGACGTACAGATCGCCCGCCGGGCCGCCGCGCTCGCCCGGTGCGCCCTTGCCGCGCAGCCGGATCCGCTGCCCGTCGGTGACGCCGGCCGGGATGCGGACCTGCATGGTGCGAGACGACTTGGCCCGGCCGCTGCCCTTGCAGTCGAGGCAGGGGTGCTCGGCGATCAGGCCGCGGCCCTTGCAGTCGGGGCACGGGTCGGTGAGGGAGAAGCCCCCGCCGGTGCCCCGGGCGACCTGCCCGGTGCCGACGCAGGTCGGACACACGCGCGGTGTGCCGTTCTTGTCGCCGGTGCCCGAACAGGCCTTGCAGGGCTGCTGCGAGGACATCCGCAGCGGGACCGTCGCGCCCTCGATCGCCTCGGTGAAGCTGAGGGTGACCTCGGACTCGATGTCCTGGCCGCGCCGGGGCTGCGTCCGCGTGCCCGTGCCCGCGCCGCCGCGGTTGAACAGGCCCCCGAAGACGTCACCGAGGCCGCCGCCGAAGCCGCCGGCTCCTCCGCCTCCTCCTGCGCCGCCGCCCGGGGCGCCGCCTCCGAAGAGGTCACCCAGGTCGAAGTTGAAGGAGCCGCCGCCCGCGCCCGGCCCCGGGCGGAAGCCGCCGTTGCCGAAGAGGGCGCGGGCCTCGTCGTACTCCTTGCGCTTCTTGGGGTCGCCGAGGATGTCGTTCGCCTCGGAGATCTCCTTGAAGCGCTCCTCGGCCTTGGCGTTGCCCTTGTTGGCGTCCGGGTGGAACTCGCGGGCGAGCTTCCGGTACGCCTTCTTGATCTCGGCCTCGGTGGCGTCCTTGGGGACGCCGAGGACCTTGTAGTAGTCCTTCTCGATGAAGTCCTTGGTGCTCATCCTCGACGTCCCTCCTCTCTCAGCGGTACAGCGCTCGGTTCACGCTCAGCCCTCGTCCGGGCCACCGCTCTCCTTGTCGTCGGCGGCGGGGGCGCCAGAAGCGCCAGAAGCACCAGAGGCACCAGAGGCGCCGGAGGACGTCTCCGCCTCGTCGGCCTTGACGGTCTGCGCGCCGGGCTGCGGCTCGGCCACGGCCACCCGCGCGGGGCGGATGGTGCGCTCTCCGAACCGGTACCCGGGCTGCAGAATCGCCACGCACGTCGTCTCCGTGACGTCCGGCGCGTACGAGTGCATCAGGGCCTCGTGGATCGTCGGGTCGAAGGGCTCGCCCTCCTTGCCGAACTGCTGCAGACCCATCTTCGCCGCGACGGTCTCCAGCGACTCCGCGACGGACTTGAATCCGCCGACGAGTTCGCCGTGTTCCCGCGCGCGGCCGATGTCGTCGAGGACGGGCAGGAGCTCGGACAGGAGGTTCGCCACGGCGATCTCCTTGACCGTGACCCGGTCCCGATCGACCCGGCGGCGGTAGTTCTGGTACTCGGCCTGGAGCCGCTGGAGGTCCGCCGTGCGCTCGCCGAGCGCCGTGCGTACCTGGTCCAGCTGGGCCGTCAGGCCTGCCAACTGTGCTGATGCGTCCCCGGCCGGGGCCGCCCCCTCCCCGGAGGGGGAGGCGGCCTGCGGCTCGGCGTCGTCGGGGGTGGCGCCGGAGGGGACGTCGGGCTTCTCGTCGAAGCCCGGGGTCTCCTCCGTCACGCGGCACCGTCCTTGCGCTCGTCGTCCACGATCTCGGCGTCCACGACGTCGTCGTCGGCCTTGGGCGCCTCGTCACCGGCGGACGCGCCGCCGGTGGCCTGCGCGCCCTGCGCGTCGGCGTACATGGCCTGGCCGAGCTTCTGCGAGACGGCCGCGACCTTCTCGGTGGCGGTACGGATCTCGGCGGTGTCCTCGCCCTTGAGCGCCGCCTTCAGCTCCTCGACGGAGGCCTCGACCTCGGTCTTGATGTCGCCGGGGACCTTGTCCTCGTTGTCCTTGAGGAACTTCTCCGTCTGGTAGACGAGCTGCTCGCCCTGGTTGCGGGTCTCGGCGGCCTCGCGGCGGGCGTGGTCCTCCTCCGCGTACTTCTCGGCCTCTTGGCGCATCCGGTCGACCTCGTCCTTCGGCAGCGAGGAGCCGCCGGTGACGGTCATCTTCTGCTCCTTGCCCGTGCCGAGGTCCTTCGCGGTCACGTGCATGATGCCGTTGGCGTCGATGTCGAAGGCGACCTCGATCTGCGGGACACCGCGCGGGGCCGGCGGCAGACCGGTGAGCTCGAACATCCCGAGCTTCTTGTTGTACGCCGCGATCTCGCGCTCGCCCTGGTAGACCTGGATCTGGACCGAAGGCTGGTTGTCCTCGGCGGTGGTGAAGATCTCGGACCGCTTGGTCGGGATCGTCGTGTTCCGCTCGATCAGCTTGGTCATGATGCCGCCCTTGGTCTCGATACCCAGGGACAGCGGGGTCACGTCGAGGAGCAGGACGTCCTTGACCTCACCCTTGAGGACACCGGCCTGCAGGGCGGCGCCGATGGCGACGACCTCGTCCGGGTTGACACCCTTGTTGGCCTCGTTGCCACCGGTCAGCTCCTTGACGAGCTCGGCGACGGCGGGCATACGGGTGGAGCCACCGACGAGAACGACGTGGTCGATCTCGGAGAGGTTGATGCCGGCGTCCTTGATGACGTTGTGGAACGGCGTCTTGCAGCGCTCCAGCAGGTCGGCCGTCAGCTGCTGGAACTGAGCCCGGGTGAGCTTCTCGTCCAGGTGCAGCGGGCCCTCGGCGGACGCCGTGATGTAGGGCAGGTTGATCGAGGTCTCGGTGGACGAGGACAGCTCGATCTTGGCCTTCTCGGCGGCCTCGCGGAGGCGCTGGAGGGCCATCTTGTCCTTGCCGAGGTCCACACCGTGGCCGGACGCGAACTGCTTGACCAGGTAGTCGACGACGCGCTGGTCCCAGTCGTCACCACCGAGGTGGTTGTCGCCGTTGGTGGCCTTCACCTCGACGACGCCGTCGCCGATCTCCAGGAGGGACACGTCGAAGGTGCCGCCACCGAGGTCGAAGACGAGGATCGTCTGGTCGTCCTTGTCGAGGCCGTACGCGAGCGCCGCCGCGGTGGGCTCGTTGACGATCCGCAGGACGTTCAGACCGGCGATCTCGCCGGCCTCCTTCGTCGCCTGGCGCTCGGAGTCGTTGAAGTACGCCGGGACGGTGATGACCGCGTCGGTCACCTTCTCGCCCAGGTAGGACTCGGCGTCCCGCTTCAGCTTCTGCAGGATGAACGCGGACATCTGCTGCGGGTTGAAGGGCTTCCCGTCGAGCTCGACCTTCCAGTCGGTGCCCATGTGGCGCTTCACCGAGCGGATGGTCCGGTCCACGTTCGTGACCGCCTGGCGCTTGGCCACCTCGCCGACGAGCACCTCACCGTTCTTGGCGAAGGCGACGACGGACGGCGTGGTCCTGGCGCCCTCGGCGTTGGTGATCACGGTGGGCTCGCCGCCCTCCAGAACGCTGACGACGGAGTTAGTCGTGCCCAGGTCGATGCCGACCGCACGTGCCATGGTTGATTCCTCCAGCAATGACTTGAGTGGAACGGACTCAAGTGTGCACGACGGCCCAGCCCTGGTCAACAGACATGAGTCGGACCGACTCAACTCTTATCCGTTCCTTACACGCAACTGGGCTCCGACCTGCGGTGTTTTCATCCGCCGGGGGCTTCGAGGCCCGTACACCCTGACCCGCAAGAGTGCGAGTACGACGATCAGGGCACCCGCCGCCACCCAGTGCACCCCGGACTGCGCGAGCCACCCCAGACGGGCGAGGACCGCGACGAGTACCCCGCAGAAGGCCCCGACACCGAGCAGAACCGCCGCCCCCTGAGAGGTGAGCCCGAGCCGCCGCAGCCGGTGCGCGAGATGGTCGGGGCCGCGGCGCAACAGGGGCCGTCCGGCCAGCCGGCGCGACAGCAGGACGAGGACGACGTCCGCGGCCGCGAGGGCCGTCAGCGCGAACAACACCCCCGCGCCGGCCGCCGGTTCGTGCCCCGTCCGGGTACTCAGAGCCGCCGCCGCGAGCACGAACCCGGTGAACAGGGATCCGCACGAACCGAGCCCCACGCGCGCGGGAGGCCAGTTGTGCATCAGGAACCCGGTCAGCGCGGCGGCCAGCACGCTCAGCAGCGCGGCCAGCCCGTCCATCACCTCGGCCGCCGCCAACACGGCCACCCCGAAGGCGGTCACCACCCCGACGGCGCCCGCCAGCGCGTCCGCATGGTCGAGCGCCCGGAAGCCGACGGCGACCAAGACGATCCAGCCGGCCGCCAGCAGCCCGCCCGGCACACCGGTCTCCGCGTACGGCACCACGCAGGCCGCCGCGACAGCCGTACCGCCCACCAGGAACCGCGCCTTGACCCGCCGCACGTCGGCGACCAGCCCCAGCACGGCGACCGCGGCCCCGGCGGCGAGCAGCGTGCCGATGCCGTCCACGAGGGGCGCGAACCCGGTCCACTCCCCGGCGGCCGCGACCAGGCAGGTGACGAGCACGACGGCCACCCCGCCGAGCAGCGGGAGCGGGCGCTGTCGGCGCCGGTCGAGGACGCCGAGGCGCAGGGCCGGGACCCGCACGAGCGCGGTGAGGAGGGCGGAGAGGAGAAGGGCGGTGGTTGCGGCTGCGATCCCGTAGAGCACGGATCCAAAGCTAAGCCGAATGTCATGATTTGGTATGAATGACGGGATCGGCTCGGCGCGCCGCCGGGGCACGTTACTGAGGTCTGCCTCAGTAGCACAGATCACCGCACGGCTGACTACAGTGCGGCACAGGATTGCGGGTACTCTCAGAGGACTGCATAAGTTACCGCTTAGTAATCTCGAGGGCGCCCCTTCGCGGACCGCCTCGACGAAACCCCTCGCAGGCCCGAGGAGCCCGAAATGCAACTCGCCGCGATCATCGTGTCGCTGGTTCTGACCGTGGTCGGCGTCGCGCTGCTCGCACGCGCCATCGGCCAGTTCGTCCGGTACTTCAAACTCGGCCAGCCGCTCCCCGCCGGCGCCCGGACCGACAACCCCTACCAGCGCAGTGTGACGCTGGTGAAGGAGTTCCTCGGCCACACCCGGATGAACCGGTGGGGCATCGTCGGCTTCGCCCACTGGTTCGTGGCGGTCGGCTTCCTGACGCTGCCGCCGACCATCATCACCGCCTACGGCCAGCTTTTCGAGGCCGACTGGACGCTCCCGGTGATCGGCGGCTTCCTGCCGTACGAGCTGTACATCGAGTTCATCGCCGCGATGACCACCCTCGGCATCGCCACGCTGATGGTCATCCGCCTGCTGAACCTGCCGTCCCGGCCGGGACGCAAGTCACGGTTCGCGGGCTCGAAGATGGGTCAGGCGTACTTCGTCGAGTACGTCATCCTCACCATCGGTCTGGCCATCTACGTGCTGCGCGGCCTCGAGGGCGCCATCCACCACGTGGAGCACTACGAGGCCGCGTACTTCGCCTCGTACCCGCTGGTGCTGGCCTTCAAGGGGCTGAGCGTCGGCGCGCTGCAGAACCTGATCTACCTGACCGCCATGATCAAGCTGGGCACGACCATGATCTGGATGATCACGGTCTCGCTCAACACCAACATGGGCGTGGCCTGGCACCGCTTCCTGGCGTTCCCGAACATCTGGTTCAAGCGCAACGCGGAGGGTTCCACCGCGCTGGGTGCGCTGCAGCCGATGACGAGCGGCGGCAAGCCGATCGACTTCACCGACCCGAGCGACGACGACGTCTTCGGCGTCTCCCAGGTCGAGCAGTTCTCCTGGAAGGGCCTGCTGGACTTCTCCACCTGCACCGAGTGCGGGCGTTGCCAGTCGCAGTGCCCGGCCTGGAACACCGGCAAGCCGCTCTCCCCCAAGCTGCTGATCATGTCCCTTCGGGACCACGCCCACGCCAAGGCGCCCTACCTGCTCGCGGGTGGCGGCAAGACCATGGAGGGCGAGGAGAAGGCGTCGGAGGAGCAGCTCGCCTCGGTGCCCGCGGCGGCGCTGGCGGAGGCCGAGCGCCCGCTCATCGGCACCGCCGAAGAGAACGGCGTCATCGACCCGGACGTCCTGTGGTCCTGCACCACCTGCGGCGCCTGTGTCGAGCAGTGCCCGGTGGACATCGAGCACGTCGACCACATCGTCGACATGCGCCGCTACCAGGTGATGATCGAGTCCGCGTTCCCGTCCGAGGCGGGCACGATGCTCAAGAACCTGGAGAAGAAGGGCAATCCCTGGGGGCTGGCCAAGAAGCAGCGCCTTGAGTGGACGAAGGAAGTCGACTTCGAGGTGCCGGTCGTCGGCAAGGACCTCGAGGACCTGTCCGAGGTCGAGTACCTGTACTGGGTCGGCTGCGCGGGCGCGCTGGAAGACCGTGCCAAGAAGACGACGAAGGCCTTCGCGGAACTCCTCCACATGGCGGGCGTCAAGTTCGCGATCATGGGCGGCGACGAGAAGTGCACGGGTGACTCGGCGCGGCGCCTCGGCAACGAGCCGCTGTTCCAGGAGCTCGGCATGGAGAACGTCTCCGCGCTGAACATGGCGTTCGGCGAGGAGATGGACGACGAGGGCAACGTCACCGCCGAGTCGAAGAAGCCGAAGTCCGCGAAGAAGATCGTCGCCACCTGCCCGCACTGCCTCAACACCCTCGGCAACGAGTACCCGCAGCTCGGCGGCGACTACGAGGTCATCCACCACACCCAGCTGCTCCAGCACCTGGTGGACGAGGGCAAGCTGGTCCCGGTGACGCCGGTCGAGGGCCTCATCACGTACCACGACCCCTGCTACCTGGGCCGCCACAACAAGATCTACACGCCGCCGCGCGAGATCATGACGGCCGTCCCGGGCCTGCGTCAGCAGGAGATGCACCGCCACAAGGAGCGCGGCTTCTGCTGCGGCGCCGGCGGCGCGCGGATGTGGATGGAGGAGCGGATCGGCAAGCGCATCAACAACGAGCGTGTCGACGAGGCGCTGTCCCTCAACCCCGACATCGTCTCGACCGCCTGCCCGTTCTGCCTCGTCATGCTGACCGACTCGGTCAACGGCAAGAAGAACGAGGGCACGGCCAAGGAGTCCATCCAGGTCGTCGACGTCGCCCAGCTGCTCCTGGAGTCCGTCCGGACACCGGTGGACGAGGAGCCGCCGGCGGGCGAGTCGGATGCCGAGAGCGCGCCGGAGCCGCAGCCGGTGAAGTGACCGGCGTCTTTTGTCACTGCCGACGCCCCGCTCCTCTCTCCGGAGCGGGGCGTCGGCGTATCACGATCAGGACGGGTCGAGCCGGATCGAGTTGTACCGGGTCAGGTCGATGTCCCAGTAGGTGTACGGGGCGAGCTTGCTGGTGCAGTTGGTGCCGTCACGGTTGACGCACAACCGCGCCGTGGCGCTCCCCGTCTGGTTGTTGAAGACGCGGTGCACCCCGTACTCGTCGTACAGCTGGTGCACCCCGTAGGTGTAGTACCAGTGCTCCGGATTGTTGTTGTTCCAGCCGGCGTTCGGGTAGATGCACACACGGCCGGTGACGCAGCCCGCGTAGTCCTGGGTGCCGGTCGGCGCCGCCTGCGCGGTGGACGAGGTGACGAGGCCGAGCCCGAGCAGGGACGCGGCCGCGGTGAGGACGACGCCGAGTTGGCGGATGCGCTGCATGAATCCTCCTGAGGTGCAGTCTTCGGTTACGGCAGGGACAGCGGCAGATCGCGGCGGCGTCCGACCCCGCGGCGGCACGACTGATCGCGGTGCTGCGGCGTCGTACGGTGGTCCCCCGAACCCCGTTTCCGGTCCCCGTTCGAGGCCCCATGCTGTCGTCGGCCGCCGCGCCGCCGCCACACGTTGAAGCTGTGGCTTAAACGAGGCTCAGGAGTCGAGCGGCGCCCTCAGCGGGCTCTCCAGGAGCGCGAGTCCCGCGGGCGTGACCGTGTGCAGCACGTGCTTGCTGTGCCGCACGCTCAGCACCAGTCCGGCCCGGCGCAGGACCGCGGTGTGCTGACTGGCGGCCGCTCCGGAGATGCCGAGCCGTTCCGCGAGTTCGCCGGTCGTCCGGCCGGTCACCACGTCCTCCAGGATGGCGGCCCGGGTACGGCCGACCAGGGCGCCCAGGTCCGAGCGCGGTCCTGTGGCGCCGCGCCCCCGGGCCCAGCCGAGGCTGTGCCGGATCGGGTACACGAGGACCGGGGGCAGCCCGGGTGCGGCGAGCGTGACGGGTCTTCGAGAGCAGAAGAAGGACGGCTGGAGCAGCAGCCCCCGCCCGTCGAGCCGCAGCTCGCGGTCGACCGGGTAGTCCACCTCCAGCACCGGCGGTCGCCAGCGCAGCACGGGTCGGAATCCCGTCAACAGCCCCTCGGTGCCGTTCGCCAGTACCGCCCGGGTGCGCGCGACGCGGTCGGCGTCCACCTGCGCCCGGATGTGCGGCCAGAAAGGAGCGAGCGCGTACCGGTGGTACAGCTGCAGGGCGGCGCCCAGCCGGCGCAGGGACTCGGGGTCACCCTCGGCCAGCGCACGGGTGCCGGTCGGCAGTGGGTGTAATCGTTCCGGGGAGGCAGCGAGCCTGGTCAGATCGCCGCGCAGGTTGGTTCGGGGGGTGCGGAGCACGAGGTCGACCGCGCTGTCCAGGTCGAAGGAGCCACCCAGCTCGGGCGTGAGGAAATCCGGTGAGTAGCCGCGCGGCGGCAGCAGCGCGGCGAGCGTCCGGGCGGCCGGGGGCAGCCGCGGTCGGATCAGGCGCCGCCATTCGTCGAACGGCAGGCTGTTCTCGTTCGTGATCAGCGTCTGGAAGCTGTTGGCGATCTCCCAGAGAGGATCGGGCGCGCCGGCGACCCGGACGCGCGCGATGTCCTCGGAGGTGAAGTGCACCCGCAGCATGGCGTCTCCGATGGTGGTCGGTCATCGGGTGAGTAGCGGTACTCCATGACAGTTGCGGGACCGGACGGGTCCGAACAAGGTGATAATCGGTCGCCCGTTCGATAGTGGTGAAGTGAGGGGTGGCCTGTCAGGTCGCTGAGCCCAGGGCTCACGATCACGCGGTCGGCTGGGGCACCAGCTCCGACATCACGGCGAGCGGGAGCGACGCCCGCCCCGACGCCGTCCCTACGCCGCCCTGGGGCGGACCGGCCGGCCCAGTTGCCGGCAGGAGTCGGCGCCCGGCGTTCGACGCGCTGGGCGGCATCTGCTGGGCGGGACCTTCGTAGCGGCCCCTTGGCCCCTTGGCCCCTGGCCCCTTGGCCCCTTACGGCATTCCCCTGAGCAACCTCTGAGCGCGCGCCCTCACTTCCCTTAGGGGATGTCACAGCTCGGCAGCAAGCCGGGCCCGATCCGTCCGGCCCGGCCCGTGATTCTCGTGGACCAGGTACGTTCGAGAGCGTGGCTGGATTCAGGATGGGACGCGGCGGCCGGGACAACCGTGCACCGCAAGCGCGACCGCAACAACCCCCGCACGGACAGCAGGCGCCCCAGGGGCCGTCGTCGTACGGCTACCCGCCGGCGCCGCAGCCGTATCCGCAACAGCAGCCGTACGGCCGCGGCGGCAACGGCGGCGGCAGCCCGTGGCCGCAGACGAACGACGGCCAGGGCGGTTACGGCAGGCCCGGAGGCTACGGCGGCCAGGGCGGCCAGGGTCACGGCGAGCCGGAGTACTTCGGCGACGACCCGGCGTACGCGCCCCAGGAGGGCCCGGACCCGTACGCGGCCAACCAACCGGGTCACACCCAGGCGTTCTCGGTCGGCGAGGATCCCTACAACCAGGGCGGGACCTACCGCGCCGGCGCGGCCCCCGCGGCCCCGGTCGGCCCCCGCCTGCACTGGAAGGTCCTGCTGAGGGGTATCGTCCTGTCCCCCAACCAGACCTTCCTCCAGATGCGCGACTACACGGTGTGGGGCCCGGCCCTCGTCGTGTCCTTCCTCTACGGCCTGCTCGCCGTCTTCGGCTTCGACGGCGCCCGCGAGGACGCGATCAACGCCACACTGTCGAACGCGGTGCCGATCGTCCTGATCACCGCCGTCGCGATGGTGCTGAGCTCCTTCGTCCTCGGCGTGGTCACCCACAGCCTGGCCCGCCAGCTCGGCGGCGACGGCGCCTGGCAGCCCACGGTCGGCCTCTCCATGCTGATCATGTCCCTCACGGACGCCCCGCGCCTGGTCGTCGCGATGTTCTTCGGCGGCGACGCGAGCTTCGTCCAGATCCTCGGCTGGGCCACCTGGGTCGCGGCCGGCACCCTCCTCACCCTCATGGTGTCCAAGTCCCACGACCTGCCCTGGCCGAAGGCGCTGGGCGCGTCCGCGATCCAGCTGATCGCACTGCTGTCGATCGTGAAGCTGGGCACGTTCTAGAGCTTTTCCGGTAGGGAAGGACTACTCCGGTCGACGAGAAGGGGCTCCCCGCGTGCTGCGGAGAGCCCCTTCTGCTGTGACCGTCAGGCGTCGAGCACCTGTCCCGCTCGCCTTACGACGGGCGGTTGGACGCTCCACGGGAAGTTGATCCACTCATCGGTCCGCTTCCACACGTACTCGCACTTCACCAGCGACTGCGACTTCTCGTAGATGACGGCGCTGCGCACCTCGTCGACGGCGTCGAGACAGAAGTCACGCACCAGCTTGAGCGTCTTGCCGGTGTCGGCGACGTCGTCGGTGATGAGGACCTTCTTGGAGGAGAAGTCGATGGTGTTGGGGACGGGGGCGAGCATGACGGGCATGTCGAGAGTCGTCCCCACCCCGGTGTAGAACTCGACGTTCACGAGGTGGATGTTCTTGCAGTCGAGGGCGTAGGCCAGCCCTCCCGCGACGAAGACGCCACCGCGGGCGATGGAGAGCACGATGTCGGGCTCGAACCCGTCGTCGGCGATGCTCTGGGCGAGTTCGCGCACGGCGGTGCCGAACGCCTCGTACGTCAGGTTCTCCCGGACGTCGCTCACGCCGCTCGTCCCCTCGTTTATCTCCGCCTTCATCTCCGCGCTCACACTTGCGTCCGATGGAAGTTGAGGAAGGACCGGGAGGCGGTCGGCCCCCGCTGCCCCTGGTACCGGGACCCGTACCGCTCGCTCCCGTACGGGAACTCGGCGGGCGAACTGAGCCGGAACATGCACAGCTGCCCGATCTTCATGCCGGGCCAGAGCTTGATGGGAAGGGTGGCGAGGTTGGACAGCTCAAGCGTCACATGCCCCGAGAACCCCGGGTCGATGAACCCGGCGGTGGAGTGGGTGACGAGGCCGAGCCGGCCGAGAGAACTCTTCCCCTCGAGCCGCGAAGCAAGATCGTCGGGGAGCGTGATGACCTCGTACGTACTGGCGAGAACGAACTCCCCGGGATGCAGGATGAACGGCTCATCGCCCTCCGGCTCGACGAGCCGCGTCAGATCCGCCTGTTCGACGGAGGGATCGATGTGGGGGTACCGGTGGTTCTCGAACACCCGGAAGTACCGATCAAGACGTACGTCGATGCTGGACGGCTGCACCATGGATTCGTCGAAGGGATCGATCCGCACCCGTCCGGCGTCGATCTCGGCCCGGAGGTCCTTGTCTGAGAGAAGCACGCCCCGAGGATACGCAAGACGCGCGGACCGACCACCATCGGACGACCCGCGCGCCTGTGCTGCTCGCTATGCGGATGTGACTAGTGCTTCTCCAACGCCACCGGCACCACACTGCGGAGCCGGGCACACCGAGGGCACCGGACGAGTCGTCCGGGACCGAGCCGCTCGGCCTGCTGCATCGGGAACGAAGCGGTACTGAACACGTGCCCATCGGCACAACGGACGACGGTGCGCTCCATCAAGTCCAAGAGTCCCTTCCCCAAGAGCCGCGTCTGGCTGCTGCTTGCCTGACGACAAATGCCACATTACGGGATCAAAGAGACGACTCTCCAGGCGGCACTCCGACCCACCCGGCCCCTCTCCCACGTCTCCACCGTACGCCCCAACTCCCGCCCCCCGCAGCCCGGTCACACCCCCGTAACGCACCGCGGCCCCACGGCTTCAGCGCCGGGGGCCGGACATGAGGTAAAGTGACCGTGCGTTCCGACACCGGTCCCGACCGGCGTCTTATGCGGGTGTAGTTTAATGGTAGAACATCAGCTTCCCAAGCTGAGAGCGCGAGTTCGATTCTCGTCACCCGCTCCATGATGAAGGCCCAGGTCATCGACCCGGGCCTTTTTGCTGTCCACTGCGATCACTCGTCGCGTGCCAGATTCGTGCCAGAACGCTGATCGTCGGGGGTGGCTGTCGCGGGTTCTGGCACGGCCGCAGCTTCCTGTACTTCCTGGCGTGCCTTGCGCACGGTCGCGTCGAGACCGGCTGCAACTTCCTGCTGTCGGTCGTCGTCGGAGTGCTGGTAGATCAGCGCGGCTTTCTCGGACGACTGGCCGGCGCGGACCATCGTGTCCTTGAGGGTGGCACCGGAGCGGGTCGAGAGTGTGTGTCCGGTGTGACGAAGGTCGTAGAACCGGAAGCCCTCAGGGACGCCGACGACCGTTCGGGCCTTGCGCCACTTCCGGCCGAAGGTGCTGCGCCGGAAGGCCGCGCCCTTCTCGCCGAGGAAGACCAGACCGTTGGGTCCCTTGCCCGCGAAGAGCTCCATATGAAGGCGCAGCTCCGGGCGGAGGAACTCGGGGACGTGGACGGTCCGGGTGCCTGCCTCGGACTTGGTCTCGCCGGGGGCGCGGCGACCGTTCGTGCGCTCCGGTTCGGCGATGCGGACCTTGATCTTCAGCGCCTCGACGTCGACGTCCCGGCGGCGGAGACCGGCCAGCTCCTCGGGGCGGAGGGGGCCGTACGCGCCGAGGTAGACCATGAGACGCCAGCGAGGGCCGATGTGGTCAGCGAGGGCGTCCACCTGGGCGACGGTGGCGATACGGCGTTCGGCCGCCTTTTCCTTTCCGGCGCCCTTGATGCGGCACGGGTTGCGCTTGATCAGGTCATCGTCCACGGCCGTCTCCATGATGCTTTTCAGAAGCCGGTACGCCTTGGCGATCGTGGTCTTGGCTTTGGTCGTACGGAGGCGTTCGGCGCGCCATTCGCGGACGAGAGGCGCGGTGATCTCGTCGAGGTCCGATTCGCCGAAGGTGGGAAGGATGTGGTCGTCCAGGAGGTAGTGGTACAGGTCCTCACTGAGGACGGAGAGCTCTCGTTCCTCGACCCACTTCTCCGCGTAGACCTTGAAGTTGACCGATCCCGCCTCCGGGTCGCGCCAGTCTCCGCGCCGGATCTCGGTTTGCTTCTCGGCAAGCCAGTCGTCGGCGTCCGCGATCGTCGCGAAGGTTTCCGGCGCGGGTCGCATCACGCCGTCGGGCCCCGGATAGCGCGCCTGATAGCGGCCGGACGGGAGTCTTCTGATCGCGCCGAAGCGGCGACGCCTGCCTTTGCCGTTGCCGCTCATCAGGCAGCCCTCCTGTGCCCGGTTCGGGGTCGCCTCAGCGGCTCGACCATGCGGGATTTGATGAACTCCTTGATGGCACTCTCGGGGATGCGGACGTGCCGGCCGACCTTCACGTACCGGATGCGCCGCTCCTCGATCAGTCGCCGTGGGAAGCGGGTGGTCGTGCCGAGCAGCTCGGCGACCTGGTCGACGGACAGGTAGCGGTCGGTCATCGGGTCGGTTCTCCTTCCGTTCCGGGAGCGGGTTCGAGGGATGCGGCCAGCCAGGCTTCGGCGCGGGAGAGACTCGTTCCGGCGAACACCCAGTGGGCGAGGACGAGGGTCGTTTCGGTGGGCTTTGTCTCGACGGCCGGGGCGGTTTGCGCGCGGCGCCAGTCGGCTCGGGCGGTGCGGAGTGCGCCGAGGGTGGTGGAGTAGCGGCGGGATTTGGTGGAGAAGTGGCCGCGGAAGCCGAGCATGTGAGCCCAGGCCCGAAGGCGGAGTTCGGCGAGCTCGGGGCGTGCGCCGAGGGTCCAGGCGACACGGATCATGCGTCGGGCGTGTTCGGTGATGCGTGCTTGGGCGAGTTCGGCGAGGAACTTGAGCGGCCGGTCGAGTGTGCCCGTCGCCGTCTCGGCACCCTTGGTCGCGTACTTCGCGATGTACGAGGCGACGGCTCGTTCGGTGAGCTCCTGGCCGTCGTCGAAGTCGGCGGAACGGATCGTACGGACGTCGAGTTGGCGGCCGAAGGCGAAGGTGTGGGGGCGGCCGTCGATGGTCGGACCTTCGACGCGGGCGGCGGTGGCTGCGGCCTGGATGGAATCCGTCAGGAGCTCTGCCGTCGCCCAGGTGGGCGGTGCCGTGTCGCCGCCTTCCGGGCCATCGATGCGGATGACCGCATGGAAGTGCACTGCACCGCGCTTCTGGTACTCCGCCACCTTCGCGAACGAGACGCGCGCGTGATCGCGGAAAGTGCGTTGGGTGAGACCGGCCCGCTTGGCGACCTCCCGGCGGAGGTAGATGGAGAAGCGCCGCCAGAGGAGCCCGGCATGGGCGTTCCAGAGCACGGCCGCTTCGTAGTCGTACCTGTCCGGGTCGAGGGGCGTGCCCAGCGCATTGTCGTTCTCGTCGTGCCGAGCACCGCAGCGGCAGGGGCGGCCGTCGGTGCGGCGGTTGTGGACCGGGCCGAAGCCGGGGGCCGTGAAGGTGGCGAAGACGCGGGGGTGGGTGGCGACCTGGTCGGAGGTGCCTTTGCCGCCTCGCAGTCCGGCGGTGATCAGGTGGTATGTGTCGCGGCGGTAGGTCTCGGCGCAGGCCGGGCAGCGCGTTGCGCGGCGGTTGTTGCAGCGGACGAGGAGTTGGCCGGCCGGGAGGGCGGCCGAGTTGAGATGGTGCAGGGCTTGGCCGATCTCGCCGGTAGTCGTGTCGACCGCGTACTCGGTGCGGTGGCCGTCGAGGCGCACGGGGTGGGTGCAGCCGCCCAGGCCGGAGAGTTGGCGGGCCAGTTCGGGCATGGTTCCGAGGGAGGCCAGCACGGAGAGTTCCGCCAGCGGGGGCGGAGTCTGCCGGGTGATGATGGGACTTCCTTTCGGCTGTTTCTGCGGTTGGGAGGGACGGCCCCCGGGGCGGCGGGATGCTTGGCGGCGTTTGCCGCCCCCGGGGCCGGTCAGCGCCTGTTGGCGTTGTTGAGGAGCGAGCGCAGGACCACGGCGGCGATGGCCACGGAGATGGCCGTTACGGCGACGGCCGCCAGGAGCGCGGTGAGGACGACACCGCCGACCAGGACAGCGGCGACCGGGCCCGCGTAGGGGCTGAGTGAGCGGCCAGCCGTAGGCGCCGGATTGTGGTGCTGCTGGGGGATGAGGATCGACGGCGGAGTGGGGACGTCGGGCAGCTTGGGGCGGAACATGGCGGAGCTCCTCTCAGCGGTTGTCGCCGTTGACGACGCCGACCCCGGAGCGGGTGCCGGACTCGATGGCGGGGGCGAGGAAGGTGTGGGAGAGCCAGAAGCCGAACAGGGCGATCACGACGGCGACCCGCATGCGGACGCCGAGGAACTTGATCGCGGCCCAGGCGATGACGCCCAGGACGAAGACGAGCGGGAGAGAGAGGGTCATGGGAACTCCTCAGCGGACGCGGCAGCGATGGGTGCGTGCGGCGAGTTCGGCGGCGGCTCGGGTGTCGTAGTCGTTGGAGAAGCCGCAGCGCGGGGCAGTGCAGACGGCGGTGTGCTTCTCGCGGCCGCGGCCGTCGTAAGCAGTGCCGACCTGGACGGGGCCGATGCGGATGACGTTGCGGAAGCGGCGGTTGGCGGGCATCAGGGCAGCTCCTTCGGGTCGTTGTGGTTCTCGCCGGTGAAGTCGGCGGCGTGGTCGGCGAGCCAGCGCAAGATCTCGTCGCCCTCGTAGGTGTCGGCGGCGAGGATCACCGGTTCGGCGATGAGCACGGCTTCGGTGAGGCGGTTCTGTCGAGTCAGCTCGGCAGCACGCTTGAGCGCGCGGAGCGTGGACGGACGCAAGGTGGAAAGTCCTCCGGGGTCAGGTGAGTTGGGTGGCGATTGCTTCGGCGAGCGGGAGCGGGACGCCCAGCCGGGTGCGAAGGGTTGGGGTGTCGATGTCCCTCCCCGTCCGGGTCCGGTGGTCGTCGGCGACCTTGCGGGCGAGGGTGACGAGCGCGGGCGGGACAGGGGCGGCGGCGGGCGGTGCGGACGGCTGCGGGTCGGCGGTGGGCAGCTCAGTCGCGGTGGGCATGACCGGCGGCGCGGATGCGTCGTCCTGGTCCGGTACCGGCACCGCGTCGCGGTCCGGGGTGCCATGGGCGAGGAGCGTTCCGCCGAGGAAAGCGACGGCCGGCCATCCGGCGACAAGGATGCGCAGCCAGGCCGGGACGTCGCCGAGGTCGAGCAGGCCGGCCGTGGCGACGTTGGCGCCCAGCGACGCGACCAGGGCGACGACGAACCAGCACCAGCCAGAGGCTTTCGCCGTACCGGAGCGCAGCCGTCGCCAAGCCGCGACGAGGAGCAGGTCAACGCTGATCGGGTAGGCCCACGCCTTCCAGCCGTCCTGTCCGGCCGCCGCAGCGAGGTCGTGCAGGTGGGCGAAGGAGAGCGCGGCGGCGATGGCCGCTTGGACCAGAACCGGGTCGATGCGGATGCGGTGGGTGCGCATCGCTCACTCCCCCGCTGTTTCGGAGGCCACGCGCGCGGTGGGCACCGGGTTGGAGGTGTCGAGGACGATGGGCGGGACATACGGCCGAAAGGTCGTGAGCGCCGGAACGTCCGGGGCAAGGTGGGCCGTGTCGCGGCAGGTGGCCGCAGCGGCGGTGAGGGACAGGTGGGGAGTTCGGATGCGGGACCAGCCACCGGAGGTGTCACCGGCCACGGCCAGGCCTGGCAGCTCGGCGGCGATGGCGCAGGAGGCGCAGACCGCTTCGGGGGCGATGTCGCCCAGGGCCATCTTGGCTGAGGCTTCATCGTTGACGCGGTGGCAGACGCGGCCGGTGAGCTGGGCGCGCAGCATGGTCGCGCCCTTGCCCAGCTCTGCGCCGAAGCGCTGCCCGCAGACTTCCAGGTAGATGCCGGCCGCGCGGCCGAGCTGGGCGAGCCGGATGAGGTGCGTGACCATCTCGTCCCGTCGCTCCTCGTCCTTGCGGGTGGCGACGAGGAAGAGTTCGGCCACCTCGTCCACGAACAGCACGATGGGCACGGGCCGTTCGATCTCGGGCAGGCCCCAGATGTCAGAGGTGATCTCCTCGTCGGGTGTGCCGGGGGCGATGCCCTGTCGGGCCTTGATCAGGTCGTATCGGTCCTCCATTTCCTTGACCAGGACGGGCAGCAGCTCGGCCGCCTCGTCCGGGTCGGTCGCCAGCGCGGCGAAGCGGGAGGCGAACGGGGCCAGCTCGACGCCGCGCTTGCAGTCGATGCCGACCAGGGCGACGGGCTGTCGGGCGAGACCTGCGATCAGGTTGCGCAGGTACATGGACTTGCCCGACAGCGTTGCGCCGAGGACGAGTTCATGCGGTACGGCGCGGTAGTCGCGTAAGAACGCCGTAGCGTCCTCCCGCAGCGCCACCGGCACCTTGAGGAACCCGCCCTCGATCCGCCGAGGCATCCGGACCTTGCGCAGGACGTCGAAGCCGATGAGCCGGAGTTCGACGACACCGGGCTTGACGTCCTTCACGTACACGGCGTGCACGCCCCAGGCATGGCGAAGCCGTTCCGCCGAGGCGGCGACGTCGGCGGGTTCCTGGCCCGGGGCGAGCCGGAGCCGGATGCGCAGGCCCGTCGTAGTGGGCCGGATGATGCCCCGGCGGGGCGGGACGGGTCGGATCTCGCGACGACTGGTCGCCTTGATGGCCAGCGTCCGCAACCGGGACGGCTCGACGGTCAGGCCACATGCGTCCATGGTCGAGGAGTACGAGGCCAGTAGCCGGGCCACCGAGACCGGCAGCCCGACCGTGGACCAATACGCCGCCGGGTTGGTGTGCCGGACGTACGCCGCGCCGCCTATAGCAGCGAGCGAGCCGCCCAGCTCGGCCAACGTGATCAGGTCCGTCACGGCGATCAGCCCGCCTGAGCGACCGGGAAGGCGCCCGGCGCGATCGCGGTGGCTCGGTAGGCGATGCCGTGCCGCTGCTGGCCGTTGAACACGCTCTCCCACGGCCGGGCGATGAGGCCCGGCAGCGATACCGGAGAGCCAACGGTCAGGCCCTCCGTCACACCGCTTTCGGGAACGGTGACCTGGATGAGCGACGAGTCGCCCTCGTCGATGAAGACAACGCCGACGGTCATCAGCGCCTCACCGCTCACGGTGTCCTTGGCGATCTCGCCGGTCTGCCGGTCGCGCACCTTCGGCGCCGGCGCTTCAGTCAGCAGGATCGTGGCGGACGAGGCGTCAACGCGGATCACACGCACAGAAATTTCTCCTTCTTGGATCGATCAACCCGCCACCTGACAGGTTGACTTAGCAAGTTCGAGTTAGAGTTGCCAAGTTGACTTGTCAAGTGTGAATGGAGCTCAACTGCCCATGCACTTGGGCTCAGTTCAAGCGATACGTGTCTTCGAGCTCCTGCCCATCCGCAGGAAGCAGCACGTCGGAGACCTGCAAAGCCCGCCCCGACGCGTCATGGGCGATGACCAGGACGCTGAGAACAGGCACACCGTCAGCCAGACCGAGAAGCTCGGCCTCACCCGCACTGGGCAGTCGAGCCGAGACCCGCTCCGTCACGTGGTCGAAGCGGAGCTTCTTCCGAGCTTCCAGGTATCCCCGGACGCCGGCGCCCAGCGGTTCGGAACTCTCCAGTTCGGTGCCCTCGACGAGGTCGGCGGGGAAGTACGACGAGACGAGCTCGACCGCCTCCCCCTCCTCCTCGACCAGGAATCGACGCATCAGGACCTGGGCCCGCTTCGGCAGCCCGAGCACGGAGGCGATGCGCGCCGGCACCGGCACCTGGTCGACTGCAACGAGACGCCCCGGAGTCTGGGACTCGTTGCGCTCCAGCGCTTCGCGCCCTCGGCGGTCCTTCTGCTCGACGACGGCCGGCCGCCCGCGCACGATAGTGCCAAACCCCTGCCGGGACTCCAACCAGCCGTCCCGTTTCAGCAGCTCAAGGGCGCGCACGACGGTTGGCCGAGACATCCCGAATGCTTGGACCAGCTGATTCTCACTGGGGACCCGCGTGCCCGGCGGGTACGTGCCATCCTCGATGCGGCGTTGGATCGTCTGGGCGAGGCGTACGTACTTGGGTGCCTCCACTTCATACGCCATGAACGCCGCCTGTCGAGATTGGCCAAGTCAACTGGTCAACCAGACTAGCGATAAATCCAATTGCGCAATACTGCGGCGCCACACCTGCCTCAGACAGGCCAAGCATCGGCCATGACGAAGGAAACGACTGTCCCGCCGAGGCGGCTGGGCCCGGAGTGCCACGACTCGGCGATGGAGTCGACGAGGAGCAGTCCGCGGCCGTGGGCGTCATTGGCTTCCGGGTGCCGGAGTCGTACATTCGCCGGGAAGCCCGGGTTGTGCACCTCGACTCGGAGCGAGGCCCCGTCCCGGAACCACTCCACCCGCACGACCCACTCGTCCTCCGAGCGTCCGTAGGAGATGGCGTTGGTCACCAACTCCGAGATCATCAACGTGCAGTCGTCGACCGAACAGGCCGGGTTGTACGGGGCGATGAACTTACGGAACCAGCGCCGGGCACGGGGTACCGACTCCGGGACAGGGTGCAAGGTCATCGCTCCGAGTCGCGGTGAGTCCTGGCAGGGGTAGCGGTCGATCGTGTAGCCCATCCGTGCTCACTCCTTGCCGCTGCCGTCGCAGTCGAGGCAGCGCCGCTTCGATGTGGCACGGGCACGGTCAGCAGTGGTGGCAAGCGCCAGGGACGTACGCGAACCGACGCGCTTCCAGCCGCGCCCCCGGCAAGGTAAGTGCGTGCCCTGATCCGGCCGCTGACTCGTCACACCGTGCCACCTTCCGATGAAGTGGCCTTAGCCACTTAATGGATAGTGGCATTAGCCACTCACGCTGTGCAAGCGGTTCGCCGAAATGACGAACCGTCAGGTAAGGGGATAGCCCTGCTCGAACGCCCAGCGGTGCGGCGGATACGTGGCTTCGGCGAACTCCAACGGCCGGTCTTGCAGGTCGAACACGACATGGTGCACGATCAAGACCGGCGATCCGGACTCCAGTTGGAGATCTGCCGCCTCTTCACCGGTCGCCTGCCGGGCACACATACGGTCTTCGGCGTAACTCCCCTGCCGTCCCGTCATGTTCTCGACGTACATCAACGTGCCCTCTTGGATCCGTTCAGGCTCCAGAAGCTTGGGTGCCCGTTGACCGACGTCCGGCGCGAACCACGAAGTGGACAGCGTGATGGGACCGTCCTGATTGTTGGTCACGCGCCGGCGGTGCACTGCCCGACGGTCCTTGACCAGGCCCAGCGCCTCAGCAACGTGATCCGGCGCCTCCAGCCAACCGGCCGAGGTGATCACCGCATACTCGCCAGGGGTGTAGATCTTCCCTGTTTGCCTCGCCCGTCCGTACAACTCCCGTGCCCGACGGTTGACTTCAAGGCTCCGCACATACGTGCCCGAGCCCTGCCGTTTCTCGACGAGCCCTTGATGACTCAGCGCCTCCAACGACCGCGCCGCCGTCGGCCTGGACACCTTCCAGTTCGCCGCCAACTGCCGCTCCGAGGGAACCTCGTCCCCCGGCCTCAGGTCGCCCCGAAGGATCTGATCGCGGATGAAGTGAGCGATCTGGAGATACTTCGGCTGCGCCTCTTCGATCTGAGGCATGTCCCCTCCTCGTCCAAGTGGCTATGGCCTCTAGCCACTATAGGGTGAGTGGCCAGGGGCCGAGCCCGTAATGTTGAGCACATGACGCGGTTGATCGTCGCAGCAGGAGGAGGGGGCGACGCAGTCGCCGCCGCAATGCTTGACGCCGCCCTTTACGGCGACGACGACCAGGCGGTGATCCTCACCTACGCGTGGGACCGCTTGTTGGTCGACCCGATCCCAGGACCCCGAGGCCCGTCCGACTTCACGGGACTTGAACCGCTCACTCCGTCTGTCTGGTCAGTGCCGGCCGAAGCCCGCCCGATCTCTCCGGCAGGATCAACCCTCCCCCGGCTTGCGGCAGAGCTCCCCTACACCTTCGCCCTGATCGACCCGCATCACGGCGCCGAGGGCATCACCCGCCAACTCGAAGAGCTAGTGAGCCACTTCGAGCCGACGTCGATCGATCTCCTGGACGTGGGCGGTGACATCCTCGCGCGAGGCGACGAACCGACGCTGAAGAGCCCGCTTGCAGACGCCCTCACGCTGGCCGCTTGCTGCCAGGTGAACGCTCCCGTCAGGCTCCTGGTCGCCGGTCCAGGCCTGGACGGTGAACTCCCGCTCGACGAAGTGCGGAGTCTGCTCGGGCCTCTCATCCACACCTTCGCCGCGAAGGACGCGGAGCCGGTCAGCTCGGTCCTGGAGTGGCACCCTTCCGAGGCGACCGGGATGCTCGCTGCAACCGCGCGAGGGGTACGAGGCATCTGCGAGGTACGGGATGCCGGACTCCCCATTCCGCTCACGGACGAGGGGCCGACGGTCCATGAAGTCGATCTCGACGACGCCCTGAACCGCAACGAGTTGGCTCGGGCCATCCTTTCGACTACCACCCTGGACGAGGTCGAGGCGCACAGCCGCGAAGTCTGCGGCTACTCGGAAATCGACTATGAACGCAACAAGGCCGCCTGGCTCAAGGACCAGCCAACGGTAACGCTGGATACCGGCACCGTGCTGTCGCAGCTCGACGAGTTCGAAGCCGAGGCCCGAAGCCGCGGAGTCACCCACACAACGTTCCGCCACCTCACGGAAGTCCTGAACCTCAACGGCTCGCAACGAGATGACCTGCGCCAACTCCTCATCAGCAGCCGCCCAGAACGCTACGCCGCTCCTCTGTGGCACATCCCAGCCGAAGCCTGAGTAACAACCTTCTCTACAGGTTCAAGGCACCCGGCTGCGCTCCGCTCCGCCGGGCGCGCTTCCCGGCTCTGGCTGCGCCCGCGCTCCTGCCTTCGGCCCGCTCGGCGCTGCCGCCGCCGACGCGCGCCCACATGTGGAAAGGGCCGGTGGCCATGAGTCGATCACCGCATAGCGCGGCCCACGGTCAAGACAATGCCTCCGGCGGGGGATCGGCCGGCACCGGGATGGAGGGGGCGCCGTTCCCGGCCGCGGGCCCGTAGTGGTGTGCGTGGGGTGCTCCCATCCCGTCCACCGCCGACCCAGGCAGAGCCGAGCAGACGCGGCCCATGGCGTCCAGGTCGTTCGTACAGTGGCGCGCTCCACTTGGACGCCATGAACCACGCCCGCTCCACGGTGTGTGGGTCGACGGCGGACGGGATGGGAGCCGGGGAGGGTTGTGGTTGAGGAAGTGGGCGGCTAGGCCACGGCTAGGCCCTGTCTGGCAATCGATCTCGAAGGCGAAAGGTAGGCAGGGGCTCCGACCTGTTAGCCAGCGGCGGATGCCAATATGGATCTGGCATCGACCACGGCGACCCCGGCAGACCAGAGCGGAAGCTGAACAAATGACCACCTCCGAGCCTGAGTGCATCCTCGATGGCGGCTGGATCATCGACACGAACCTGAGGCCCCTGTGCGAATCGGTCGCAGAGTTTGCGGGATACGAGTTCAGTGAATCGGACTGGCAAGCTGTCGAAACGGCTCTGCCCGCGACGGACGTCGAACAGGCCACCTGGTACGACTATCCGATGTTGGGTCGGCAGCCCCTCACGCTGCTCGTCGCAGCCGACCCAGGGTCGTCCGTGGTCTTCATCAGAGTCGCAGGCGTTACCGACGAGCGCACCAAAGCAGAGATCGAGGCGGCGCTACACATCTTCGCGTGGTGGGAATTGGCCCAGCAGCCTCGCTAGGCCGTGTGTCTGGCACTGATGACGATGGTGGCTGGCGCAGCCAGTACGCTGTATTGGGTTTGTCAAGAGCGCCCCTCTTCGCTGACACCAGTACCTGACACCAACAAGGCCGGACAGCGGCGGACGCCGCCGAACCTCGACGGACAGTCAGTCGAGGCGGGAGACGAGTTGGCCGACATTCCAGGGGCCCCATGATCGACCTGATAAAGATGAGGCCAGGCTTCAAAGCCTGCGTACCGCGCGGGGCGCCGTTCTCAAAACGGTGGGCGGCGCTCCGCTGGCTTGACTCGACCATTGAGACTCCGCCGACCTCTGCAGCAGCGAGCAGGGGTGTTCTCGGCATTCTCGAATGCGAAACGGCCCGGGGTCCGTGAGGCCCGAGGCCGCCTGTCTCGCACTTCAACGCAGCTAGCTGCTGCACAGCCCTGCTATGACCCCTAGGAGGATCCCCCAGCCGAGGATCACGAAGAGCACGATCCAGAGCCCCGCAATGATCAATGCGGCGACACCAGCAGCTCCGAGAAGACCGAGGACAAGCCCCATAGCAAACCTCCACCCACTGGACAAATCGGCAATTTCAGACAAGCACGGAATTTGCGATATGGGTAGACCTTGCGTTACCGGTCGGCGAGATGAGTCGGGGCCGCCATGGGGACGTGAAGGGACGTCTCAACGATGACAACCTTCGCCAGTTCAGCCACAGGTCACAGCGTTGATCAAGTAGCCAGCCGCAGACCAGAGACCCGCCGCTTCACTTCTTCAGCGACTGGGATCCGTGAGGCTCCACCGACTGCTGTCAGTGCCTGCCGTTAGCCTGAGGGGTTCGGCGCTACCCCTATATCTAGTGGTTGGATGCGCTGACGCGCCCACAAGTTGTGGTCCCCTTACACCATTTGGGCCCCAGGAGGCGCTATCCTTCTCGACAGCGCGAACGACCCCAGCTCAGAAGTGCTGACACGGGGTCGGTACTTGCTCGAACTGGGGTCGTGGTGCGTTCCTAGGCGCCCAACGACCCTACACGGCCCTTCCCTTCCTCCAGAAGGGCGGGGTCGGCATCGAGCGGTATCCAGCTCGAAGGGTAGGTGATCAAGATGGCAAAGAGCCTCAAGCCGGGTACGCCGGCGCCGAAGTCGGGGCAGTACAAGGTGCCCGGTACCAAGACCGAGGTCACGGCCGTGAAGGGCAAGCCCCTTCCGCCGACGCCGAAGGCTGGCCAGGGTTACACGCTTGTTGACCCGACCAAGCACAAGCCCAAGGGCAAGTGAGTAACGGGGGCAGGCTTTTCGGAGTCTGCCCCCTGCCTCGCTCTGTGCTGCGGTACAGCAGCGAAGTACAGCAACCGCCCCAACTCCTGGCGACTGGCGCAGACCGCAAGTGACCGCTCAACCAGGACAGGTGGCCTCAGCGACCGCCCCGCCTGTAGTTCCTATCGAGGGGCGCGCGGCAGACGATAACTTGACTCGGTCATTGAGACTCCGCCGACCGCGTGGTCTCGTGAAGGCAGTAATCCAGGATCGCGTGAGTCCGACTACGGCAATCGCCTGAGCCACAAGAGGGCAAGGCGGTAGGCGCCCGCAGCCACGATGAGTTGCGTCAGCCCGGTAGCCGTGTACGCCCAGTCGGGCAGCACCTGCCCGAAGATCTCGAGTGCGATGCCGCGAGTGAACTCGAATGCTGCGGCAGCGGCGAACATCGCGCCCGCTGACTGCTTGGTCCACTGACGCGATTTCGCGGCCGGACGGGGGGCAAGAGGTTCTGTCACTCGTCCGTTGTACCGGCACCTGATCCAACTCATCAATGGCCACGTGTCCCCTGCGTGCCCGATCAGACCACGACCGGTGGGGAACCACGGGGAACATCGGGGCCGCTCCCGACAAACGCGCAGGTCAGCGTCTAGCCAGTTCAGCCGCCATCCGCATACGCGATCTTCCAAATTGGTGCTCCTGCCGGACGAGATCGGCCCATGTCAAGACCGCCTGCGGCGGCTGACACCAACAGCTGACACCAACAGGGACGAACGGCGGCGGTCGACGCTGAACCTCAGCGGACCTGCCACCCAGGTAGGACGTTGGTTGGTCGAGCGTGCAGAACTGGCGTCATCGACCTGATAAAGATGAGGCCAGACCTCAAAGCCTGTGCCCAGCACGGCCGCCGTCCTCAATCGATGGGCGGCGGCCTGCCGACTCAACCGGTCGCTGAGGGGCCGCCGCCCTCACGCCTATGGCAGCCAACATCGGCTACGGATGCGCAGCGAACTGCCTGCGAACCAGCACGAGAGCAACCCACCCCAGCAACATCACAAGGGCACCTACCGCAGGCCATTGGCCACCCATCAGCACGCCGAATGCCGCCAAGGAAGCACCGAGCATGGCTATGGCCGCAGCGGCCGACTCGGCTCGAAGCTGTGGGGCAGAACGCTTACTCGCCGAAGGCTTGACGAGCTGACGGCCAAGGAAGACCTGCACAGCGTTGATCATGGCCAGCAGAGCAGCAAGAGCACCGAAGGTACCGAAAGCGAGCGCGAGGGCGAAGGGCATGGCGTGAAGCTACACACTCTGCAGTCGAACCCCACGCTCGGGTAAGGATGCACGCGAAGGCCGAGCTCCACCGACAAACGGTCGCACGGACGTGACCTCGTGCCAGAAGCGTGCCAGATCATGCGGAGAACCAAGGGGAACAGCGGGGAGCCGGTCGACCGTCCGCCAGGCGTCTGCGTCCCTCTGCCGCAGGTCAGGACCGGAGCAGGCCCAAGATGCCCTTAGCTTCCCAAGCTGAGAGCGCGAGTTCGATTCTCGTCACCCGCTCCACGACAAACCCCCAGGTCAGAGGCCCGGGGGTTCTTTGTCGCGCTGACTCTTCGGTGCTTTTCGCACCCTCGTGCACTCGAAGATTGGGCACGCGGAGGGCACGGGCGCTTAGTTGAGACCGGCCAGTCACTGCTTCTCACGCCAGTGCATGCCGCTGACCTGCGGTTTCGCGTCAAGCTATGCAGGATCGAACAGGAAGAGCCCTCAGCCTGCTGTTCCCCGAGAAACGCTGCCTGACGGTGCGTCGCATCACCGCACGCAAAGCCTTCGGGCCAACTACGCCGCCACGCTGCCCTGATCACCACTTGCCGGCATCCGCAGCATGTGATCACCGAAGTCGGCAACCAGGTCCAACCTGCCGCCGAGCGCCTCGACGTAACGTGCGATGACATCGAGAGTGGCGACCTCACCGTGTTCGATCTGGGATACGCGAGCGATGCTCACACCCATGCGGGCAGCCACGTCCCTCTGGGCCAACCCGTACTGCTTGCGCGCCTCGGCGAGTTGATGCCCACGGGCTTCCGCCAGCAGACGACGCGAACCAGCTTCCACCTCAGCGGGATCCACACCGGCCGAGTACAGCTCCTGCTCCAGGGTCTCCCAGTCCTGCGGGGCCTTCTTGGGCATGCTCACTCCTCAGTCCTCCGTGTCACCGGTGTAGTCGCGGTAGAGCTGTTCAGCCAGAGGAATGCTGTCGCGGTACCAACGATCCCAGATTCCCGCCTTATCGCCGCCGAGGAGGCGTCACGCAGTGCGGCAACGGCCTGGGCAACCTGGGAGGCAGAACCGAGATCCTCGACTCCCCTCGACACCGGCATACGAAGTTTAAGGCTTTCCTTAAATGGCGGCAGGCCGACTGTTCTGGCACTGACCCCACCGACACGGCTCCCTCATGAACCACCACTCCTGGTGGGAGGTCCTGAATTCCTCACCACACTCAGAAGCTCACGCCACGCTCGAACAACGGCACCCATGTCCATCAGGAGTGCTCGCACCTGATGGAGCAGCACGCGCATCACCAACAGTCCCACGACGGCGTCGCATCGCGGTGATCCACTCCATCGGGCTGCCTCCTCACCCCAGGCAGCAGGGTCCTCACCCCGAGTGCTGAGGTCTTTACCTGGAGAGGTGAACCTCTCGATCTTGAGTCGCGGTATCGCACCGTGCCGCCAAGCGCTCACGCCTGCGGCGGTACAACGAATCCGTGCAGATCAGCAGCCATGCGTGAGCGCCGGCGGCGCCCTGCGGTGGTGCGGCCGGGGCATTGAGTAGGCGGTTGGCGCCCGATGGTTCGTGATGTATGCCGACGTTGCCGATGGATCCGGCTTGCCGCTCACCAGGAACCGGTGGTGCAAGCGATGTCGTTCGGAGGGCGGTTGTCCGGAGGCGGTCAGTGGCGGGTGGTGGCTACGGTGACGCCCAGGCCGATCAGTGCGATGCCGCCCGCGCCGCCGATCATGGAGAGTCGACGGTCGGAGCCTGCCAGCCAGGTCCGGGCGGCCGAGGCGCCCAGCCCCCAGGCGGTGTCGCAGACCAGGCCGATGCCGGCCGGGATCAGGCCGAGGACCATCATCTGCAGCGGGACATGCCCGGCACGGTGGTCGACGAACTGCGGGAGGACCGCGGCGAAGAAGACGAGACCCTTGGGGTTGGTGGCGCCGACGAGGAGGCCGTCCAGGACGGTGCGCAGATCGCTGCGCGGTTCGTCTTCCGGGGCCGTCAGGTCGGTGCGCACGCGGTCGCGGTGGCGGAACGCCTGGACGCCGAGGTGGACGAGGTAGGCGGCGCCGGCGAACTTCACCGCCGTGAACACGGTGGCTGAGCTCTGGACGAGTGTGCCCAGTCCGACGGCGACGGCGAGGACGAGGGCGTAGCAGCCGAGGAGGTTGCCCACAACGGTGGCGAGCGCGGTGCGGCGGCCGTGGGCGAGGGCGCGGCCGACGACGAACAGGACGCTGGGCCCTGGGATCGCGATCACGACGAGGGACATCGCGGCGAACGCGAGAAGGCTTTCGGTGGTGACCATGGGCCGGTTCTTCCTGATCTGTCGCGCAGCCGCCGGGGCGGCGCGTTGCTGCTGTACGTGGAGCCCGGTGTGGACCGGGATCGGTCGGTGTGGCTATGGGCACACGGGTGTCACGTGGGTGCGCGGGAGCCGGGCCAGGACGGCGGAGTTGATCTGGAGGGTGCGGTCTGCGGATCCGGCGCCGCAGTAGACGGACCGTGCCGGTTCGGCGACCGCGGTGTCGATCAGGCACGGCACCCCGGGCCGGTGGCTGACCGGCGGGATACCCCCGGGCACCAGCCCCTCGGCGGTGAGCAGGTCGGTGTCTGCCGTGCGCAGCTGGGAACGGCTGGTGCCGACGGCGGCTGCCAGGCGGGCGAAGTGCACACGGTCCTGCGCCCGCAACGCCACGAGCAGGAGCGGGACGTCGGGGGTGGTGAAGGCGAGCGTCTTGACGGCTTGAGACCAGGGAAAGGGCAGCGCCCGGCGCTCGGCGACGCTGAGGGCGGCAGCGTGTTCGTGGACGGTGTACGCGCAGCCGTCCGCGTCCAGCACGGCCCGCCAGGATGCTTCGGGCGTACTCATCAAGGGCCTGCGGCTTTCAGCTCAAAGAAGAGGGGCGACCTGCGGGGGTTCGGCGCGGTCCCCTTGAGAGTGACCGACCCGGCAGGAACCGATCAACTGATTGTGGAATCCTGCAATCGTGATCACCATGCGCTTCACCGAGACGGCCGAGGAGGACATCGCCTTCTCCGTCTCACCGCTGCTCGAAGCCGTCCACTCCTGGCACGTGCTCACCGATCCCGGACACCACGCCCTGCACGTGCCGTGGGTGCGGCGGTGCCGCCGGCTGCCCGCCACCCTGCGCCGGCGGATACGCCAACACGGCTTCGTGGTAGCCGACTACATCCCGGCCTTCTTCGAAAGCCGGGCCAATGATCACGACGCCGACTTCGCGGACCAGCTCGCCGCCGTACGGGCCCTGCCGCCGGCCCAGCTGGCCACCGAGCTCGCCCAGACCCTCATCGACACCACCCGCTACACCGGACACGACCTCGTCGAAGACCCCGTCACCCGCGACGTGGCCCTCACCGAACTCCAGCAGACCGACACGGACCGGGCGGCACGGCTGAGCAGCATCCTCACCGATCCGCTCCCCGTCCTGGAAGGCGCGCTCGCCGCCCTGGAGGACTACTGGAGTACCGCCTTCGCCAGTGAATGGGAGCGTGTCGAGCCCTCCCTGTACGAGTCGATCGCACGCGCCGGGGCCCGGATCGCCCACCAGGGCCTCTTCCCGATGCTCCGCACCCTCGTCCCCCAGATCCGCATCGACCCCGCTCAGCGGAGGCTCCGGCTCGACCGCCCACACCACCACGACATCGCCATCACCCGCGACCGCCCCGTGACGTTCACCGCCAGCCACTACGTCTGGCCCCACGTCCGCGTCACCTGCGACAGCCCCTGGCCCCGGCGGATCACCTACCCGGCCCTGCCCCTCGCCCCAGCCTCGGCCACCCGCCCCACCAGCCAGGAAGACACCCTCACCGCCCTACGGGCCCTGGCCGCCGCCCCACGCCTGCAGATCATCACGCACCTCGCCGGCCAGAGCCGCAGCACCCAGGAACTCGCCACCCTCCTCGGCCTGTCCCAGTCCGTGATCTCCCGCCACCTCCAGCAACTCACCCAGGCGGGACTGACCACCACCCGACGCGAGGGCTACTACGTCCTCTACTCCCTCGACCACACCCGCCTCGACCAGATCGCCGCAGCCCTCACCGACCTCACCCCCGGGCCCCCTGCCTGAGCACCGACGCCGTCGCTCAACGAGTGATTCGGCGTTTCCCCAGGACCTTGGCGGGAGCGGCTGGGGGGGGCCGCTCCCGCCAAGGTGGACCGGGTTCAGCGGGTGGCGGATGCCAGGTTCTCGAAGTCGCCGACCATGTCGGCCGGTGACGGGAGCGCGGCGATCTGATCGCGGGTGATGAGGGCGGCCTTGCGCAGCCTCTCGTCGTTCAGGAGGACGTCGAGCAGATCGCCGTCCACCGCCTCGGGCTCGGCACGCAGGGCGATGCCCTGGGCCTCGGCCGCCGCGGCGTTGGTGAAGTGATCGGCGCCCTTCGGCAGGAACAGCTGCGGGATGCCGACGGCTGTCGCCGCCATCATGGTCCCCGCACCACCGTGGTGGACCACGGCGTCGCAGCCGGCCAGCAGCTGGGCCAGCGGCACCCAGGCAGTCAGCGGGCGCACGTTCGGCGGCAGTTCGCCCAGCGGCGTGAGGTCGGCGCCGCCGAGGGCGAGCAGGAAGTCCGCGTCGACCGCGGCCGCCTGCTCGATCAGCCGGGCGATGTACTCCGCACCCGCCGTCCGCGACACCGCCGTGCCGAGCGTGACCGCGATGCGCCGCCGCGGGCCGGGTGCGGCCAGGTCGGCCGGTACCGGGCCGCCGCCGTTGAACGGCACGTACCTGACCCGCCAGCCGGTGCCGTCACCGCCGAGGGAGGCCGGGACCACGTCGAGCACGGTGCGTTCGGGCGGACCGGTCACCCCGCGGGCCCGGTACTCGTCGGCCAGCGCCTCGGCCATCCCCTCGACGAACGGCAGGCCCGGGGTCACGCCGAAGTTGTGCACAACGGTGGGGATGCCCAGTACGGCGGCGACGAGCGGCGCGGTGCCCTGCATCGTCGCGTGCACGATCACGTCCGGCCGCCAGGTCCTGGCCAGCCGGAGCAGATCGCCCAGGGCGGACCGGCTGTGCTCGGCGAAGCCGATCACGGCAAGGCGGTTGATCTCCTCTTCCGAGCGCTCTCGGGGGCCGTCCGCGTCGAAGCGGCCGAAGATGTCGGCCGTGGTGGTTCCGTCGCCCACCTCGACCACGGGAAAGCCGGTCGGATTCAGCACATGGACCGGGGCCTGACCGGCGAACAGGACGTCATGGCCGGCCGATCGCAGGGCCTGGGCGGTCGGGACCATGGGGAAGACGTGGGCGGCCGAGCCCGGGCCGGAGAACAGGAATCGCACGGGGCGCACTCCTCGCTGGATGTGCTGGATGTGGGGGGTGGCGTCGTCGCTCCTCGGCACCGGATGTCAGCAGTCGACGCGCCGGAGTTCGACGACCGGGATGCTCCTGGTGGTCCTGCGCCGGTACGCGCCGAAGTCCGGGTTCGCGGCCGCCTGCTTGGCCCAGTACTCGTCGTGTTCGGCGCCGGTGAGCACGCGCGCCACCACGTCGTAGGTCTCGGTACCGACCTCGATGGTGGTTCTGGGGTGGGCGACGAGGTTGTGGTACCAGGCGGGATTCCTGTCGGCGCCCTGGAAGGTGGCGTAGATGTAGATGCGGTCGTCCTCGGCGTAGTACGTCAGGGGATTGATCCGCTCGACCCCCGATTTCGCGCCGACGTTGTGGACCAGGACCATCGGCATGCCTTCGTATTTGCCGCCGACCCGGCCGCCGTTCTCGCGGAACTCGGCGATGACCTTCTGGTTGTAATCGTTGTAGAAGTCGACTGACTCAGCCATGCCGCCACCGTATGGATCATGAAGGCGGCCGGATGATGACTGACTTGGTCGAGAACATATCCGTCTGAGCCATCGATGCCGTAGGAGAGCCCCCGCGCGTCGATGGGCGGTCGGGCCACGGCTACCGTGACAGGCGTGGATCTTCTCGCCGACGTGCTTGCCGTGAACGGAGTACGCGGCACCCTCGGCGTACGGCTCGAAGCCGGTGCGGCTTGGGGAAAGTCCTGGACGACCGTCTCGGGCGCGGCGATCTACGCCGTCACCGCGGGCGTCGCCTGGCTCGGGCTCCCCGACGGGGAGTTCTGGCAGCTCACGCCGGGTGACGTCGCGCTCCTGCCGACCGGAACCCCACACACCCTCGGCAGCGACCCCGGCAGCGTGCCGAGTTCACTCAACGTCTCGGACGCCGAGCGGGCCCGGGTGGCGGGACGCGTGCTGCGCCTGGGTTCGGGCGAGGTCCGGACGCACATTCTGGCCGCCGCCTACGAATACGACCCCGCCGTGTCGACACAGGTCCTCACGTCGCTCCCGGAGGTCGTGCACGTCCGGAGTTACCACGGCGGCAGCGGTCTGGACGACACGGTCCGCCTGCTGGCCGACGAGCTCGCGCGGCCCGGGCTCGCCACGGCGGTCGTACTCAACCGCCTCGTCGACGTCCTGCTCGTGCAGGTGCTGCGCGCCTGGCTCGCGGAGAATCCGGACCGGGCGCGAGGGTCCTGGCTCGGCGTTCTCAGCGATTCGCTGGCCGGCGTGGCGATGACGAAACTCCACCAGGACCCGGCCAGGGCCTGGACGACGGAAAGCCTGGCGGCGGAGCTGGCGGTGTCCCGAAGCACGCTCACGCGGCGGTTCCGCGCGGCGGCAGGTGAGACGCCCGGCGGCTACCTCACACGATGGCGCATGGATCTCGCCGCGATCCGGCTCAGGGACACCGACGACACGCTGGAGGTCATCGCCCGCTCCGTCGGCTACACGTCGGTGTACGCGTTCAGCCGCGCGTTCCGGCGATCCCGCCGCCAAGCCCCCGGCCAGTACCGCACCACCGCTCGCCGTGCTGTGGCGAACAGCGGCGATGGCCAGGCGTCGGGTGGGTAGAGGCCCCCGGCACGAGCCCCACTCCAGACGGCAACTGCGCCGAATCGCGCAGGCAACTCGCCTGCGTACGCGTCGCCGAAACCCGCATGCGGCACAGCTCTCCACGAGCATGACAGTGCCGCCGAGCGGCTCAGGCCAGGTCCGTGCCCCACCTGTACCGCAGCGCCGGAGCCGTCGACCTCGTGGTGGCCGCCACGGCCGAGCTGCAGGGACTGACCCTCCTGCACCGCGACCGGGACTTCGAGCGCATCGGAAACCTGCTCCACCGATAGGTCTGTGCACGTGCGAAGGACGTCCCCATCCGCACGCCCGACCGAACCTGGCCGATCGCATGGCCCGTCCGCCCACTCGCTCTGCCCAACGGTCTTCGCCGTCCGTGCCCACAGCGTGCCCGCAAGAGCGGACAACCACGGTCAACAGCGGTACGACCCGACCCACACAATCACCCCGGGGAGAAGGCATTTGCGAAGGTCAGAGGTATAGAACCCGCCCAAGCGCCGTCGCTTCCCAAGCTGAGAGCGCGAGTTCGATTCTCGTCACCCGCTCCGCAAGAAGCCTCACCGCACCAAGTCGTCGAAGCCGGCCGCGACCCGGCCTCCCCTCCCCCGGTATGCCCCGGAAGCGGCCGAACATCCGTGAGCGAGACGCGGCTGGTCGTCGGTCAATCCTCGATAACCGGTCGGCACGGCGACAGGAACGGGTCGAGTCGGTCCCGCACCTCTCCCCTGGCCATGGCACGGACCCGGAAGGCTCCCGGGCCCGGAGGGAGGTCCATGTCGTCGGAGCGTTCGTAGAGCAGGCCCCAGGAGCCGGGGAAGCGACGGGCGATGAAGTGGGTCAGGGCATCCAGTTCCTCGGCCTCGTCACGGCGCCGGTTCACCAGACCGTCGGCGCGCACGAAGTACTCGCCGTTGTAGATCTTCAGCGTCGCCTCGCCGGTCGACCAGTCGATGCGGTCGATGACCGCCCGCAGTTCGGCCACACCCTCCTCGAGGGTTCCGGCGTCTGCCTCCTCGGGGGACTCGGCGATGCCGAACCAGCCATGGAACTCGTACATGTGCCTCTCACAGCGGATTCGTGTCGATCACGGGCTCGATCCCGTACCGCCTGCCGTACTCCTGAAGCTTGGCGATCACTCCTGGACCCGGTTCGCCATCGAAGTGGAAGTAGGGGGTGCGGCCGGATTGTATCGCGTACTCGAATGTGGCTTTTGCCTGGTTTCTGAGGGCGCTGCCCATCTGCATGCCCTCTGGTTTCGACTGCGCCACGTACTCGTCGCTGATCGTGTCGATCTCCCGCCCCTTCGGGTCGTGCTCGAACTTCACCCGGGACTCGCCGCCGAGCCGTTCGGCCAGGGCGTCGGCGGCGGGGTCGGGCTTGTTCACCTTGACGAGCTCGCCGAGGCCGCCGTTGTTCTCGTACGGCGCGAGGCCGAGCGGGTCGCTGGTGGTGTGCGGGTTGTGCACATAACCGGCCGGGTCGGAGGCCGGCGCCAGACCGAGGGGGTCGGGCGTGACGTAGCGCGCGGTGTGGGGGTCGTAGTAGCGGTGGTGGTTGTAGTGGAGGCCGGTCTCGGGGTCGAAGTACTGGCCGGGGAAGCGCAGAGGGGTGTACGCCGTCGCGTTCGCGTTCCACGTGGTGATGCCCCACAGCGTGGTGCGACTGTGCCAGGCGATGTGGCCCTGCTCATCGATGAGTTCGGTGGGCGTGCCGATCAGGTCGGTGGCGATGGCGAAGAAACGGGCGTCGATGTCGTCCTGCGTGGCCGCGTCGGTGAGCCGCTCGGTCTGAGCGACGGGCGCCAGGCCGTCATAGTCCCAGGTGAGGGTGGTGCGGTGGGGGGTCTGTCCGGTCGGGGCCGTGGACTGCTCGGCGAGGACGGGACCGTCCCAGACGAACTCCGTGCGTTCATCCACCCGACCGCCGCCGGCCGACAGCCTCTCCTTCGCTGTGCGGCGGCCCAGTGGGTCGTAGCGGTACCGCCAGATGGAGCCGTCGGGCGTGGTGACGGAGGTCAACCGGTCTTCGGCGTCGTAGGCGTAGTGCCACGTGTCGGGCTTGCGGGACAGTCTGGTTCGTGTGCGCCGGACCAGCCGGCCGGCCCGGTCGTAGACGTACCGGTTGGCGCCGGCAGCCATGACCCGGGTGCCCTCGTACGTCCGCTGCCCCTGGGCATCGGCACCCGCGTGCGCCTCGGGCCAGCGCGCTGTCGTCGTCCCGCCGCCTGCGTGGTCGTAGGCGTACGTCTCGTTCCAGCAGTCGGCCACGACGGAGGTGACCCGGCCGACCGGGTCGAGAGCGAAGCGGCGTGGGCCTCGCAGGGTGTCGTCCATGCCGACGAGGTGGCCGTTGCCGTCGTAGGTGTAACTGCGGCGGCTGACACTCCGGTCACCGTGGGCGACCTCCTGGCCGGTGATCCTTCCTGCCTCGTCCCAGCGCGAGGTGAGGGTGAGCGTCTCGCTGAAGTTCCGTGACAGCTCGTGGCCGGCCGCGTCGCGGGTGAAGGCGACATCGTGTCCGCCGGTCGTCAGCCGGACGGTGCGTCCGGCGGCGTCGTACGCGTAGGCGGTCACCTGCCCGCCGGGGGTGACCCTCCGGGTGCGGCGGCCCGCCGCGTCGTACGCGAAAGTGAGGGGACGGCCGTCGGACAGCTCCGTCTTGACGCGACCGCATCGGTCGTAGTGGTAGGTGAGTTCCCCGTCGGGGCCGACGGCCTGCAGGAGACGTCCGGCCGGGTCGTATGCGTAGGTGGTGGCGGCATCCGCGGCCTCCTTGCGGACCACCCTTCCCATCTCGTCCCGTTGGTAGCGGATGACCGCCCCCAGCGGGGTGGTACGCGAGGAGACGTGGCCGAGCGGGTCAACGTCGTAGCGGGTGGTACGCCCGTCGAAGTCGGTCTCCTCGACGAGCCGGCCCGCCGCGTCGTAGTCGTAGTCCCAGCGCAGCCCACGGGAGTTGGTGACCGAGGTCAGGCGCAGTTCGGTGTCGTGGGTGAATGCGTGGCGGGTGCCGTCGGGGTCGGTGCGGGCAGCGAGCAGGTCGAAGTGGGTGTACTCGAAGCGGGTAGTGGCCCCCAGGGCGTCGGTCTGCGAGACACAGTTGCCCTCCCCGTCATACGTCCAGTGCTCGGTGCCGCCGTCGTGGTGGGTGACGCGGACGGGGTGGCCCTCGGGTGTCCAGTCGTAGTACGTGCGGTCACCGCCCGGGCCGCTGCGCTCGACAATGCGGCCGAAGGCGTCACGGCGGTAGACCGTCACGCCACCGACCGGATCGCCACGCTCCAGAAGGAGTCCCGCAGCGTCGTGGCACAGTCGGCTGACGGCTCCCAGGGGATCGGTCACCGAGATGAGGTGGCCTCGCTCGTCGTACGTGTACCGGGTGGTGCGGCCCGCCGGGTCGGTGACCGAGCTGCGAAGGCCGCGCTCGTCGAACTCCTGCCGCCAGTGGGCGCCCCCCGGCAGGTCCAACTCGACCGGCATGCCCAGGCAGTCGTACGACGCCCGCTGCACACTGCCATCGGGACGCGTGACGCTCACCAGCCGGCCCGCGTCGTCGTAGGCGAACTCCGTGCGCGCGCCCAGGGGGTCGGTGCGCGACAGCACACGGTTGTAGCGGTCCTGGACGGTGCGGGTCACCGCACCCGTGGGGTCGGTCTCGGTGACCACCTGGAGGCGGGCGTTAACGGTGTATCGCCAGGTGTGTCCGAGGGAGTCGGTGACGGTGGTGGTGCACAGGCCGGTGTCGGGGTCCGGTTCGCCGTAGTGGAACTCGGAGGCAAGGTGTCCTTCGGCTCCGGTCTGGCTGATGCAGCGGTCCCACTCGTCGTACACAAACGTGTAGCGGGAGCCGTTGGTGTCGGTCCAGGCGAGGATGCGGCCCTCGGTGTCGTACTCAAAGCGGGTGGGCACGCCGGAGGACTTGACGAGCTCGGTGAGGTGGCCGTCCCGATACCGGTAGTGGACCAAGTCCGTGTCGGCGGAGCGCAGGGCAGTGATCCTGCCGTTCTCCACCGCGAACTCCAGCCGGTGGCCGCCGGAGCGGTGGAGGGCTAGGGGGTTGCCGTGCTCGTCGTACTCGGCGGTGATCGTGCGGCCGCACCGGTCGGTGATCTCGTCGAGGGGGGCCGTGCCGTCACCGCCCGGTTCGGCGCCGGGCGGGGCAAGGAAGTGGCGGATCAGCCCGGTTTCGGGGTCCGTCAGCGTGTAACTGCCGTCCGCATGACGCTCCAACGGGATGCGCGGTCCCGCCTCCGGCAGGACCGGAACGCCCGGTGCCGGATGGGGGTAGGACAGCAGCAGATTGTTCTCACCGTGGAAGACGACACCGATCGCGTCCACCGTCAGCCGCTGATCAATGGTCGAGGACCAGGTGGGCCCGAACCAGCGACCGGCCCGGTAGGAGGACTCGAAGTCGCGTCGGAACTCCAGGGGCAGAGAGCCCGGCAAGGAGATGTCCACCTGTGGGAGGAACATGCGGCCGGTAGCGAAGTCGACCGGCTCACGACCACAGCACTTGGCCTGCGGCGGGCGGCTCGGATCGGCGGCATCATCCGCGCGTCGCGCCCCGGCACCGTCCTCCAGCCCATCGGCGCGGCGGGCCGCGTTCGCCGCGTCGGCCAGCTCCTCGGCGGTCCGCGCGGCCTTCACACCGGCGCCCGCGCCTCCGGTGGCCACGGTGAGAGCGATGTCGGGCACCAGCCGGCCGAAACCCTCGGCCGGGTCCTTCATGAAGTCACTCACCATCTGTTTGCCGGCACCCCAGGGGTCGTTGGCCACCTGAACGAGGCCGGCCGCCGTGCTGTTGAGCGACATCGCGTACTCGGCGGGGTGCGTGAGGTTGTACGGGTCCATGGGATTGAGACCGCGGGCGAAGTTGACCAACCCCGCGGTGCCCTTGATGATGCCGCCGCCGAAGTGGTTCTTCATGATCTGGAGCTCGTCCAGGCCGTCGCCGGCCTGTTCGGCATACGACGGTTTCGGCGGGGCGGCGTCGCGGGCCTTCGCTACGGCGGAGCGGGCAGCCCCGGCGGCCGCGTTGCGCTGTCGGCGGGCCTCGGTGAGGATGTCTTGCGCCTCCTTCCTCAGCTCCTCGCCAGGGTCCGGAAACGTGTCGCCGGGCCGCGGCGGCAGTTGCGACGCATCGCGCTTGTCGGCGGGCTGTGCGTTGTGCCGGTCGACGGCCTTGTTGAAGTCGTCGACCTTCTTCTGGTGCGCGTCAGCGGCGTCCTGGGACGCCTTCGTGCCCTCCTTCCACTTGTCGATGGCGAGCTGCGCCTGTCCCTGCGCCCAAGTGACTGTGTCGGCGAACGCCTCCAGCGCTTTCGCGGCCTCTTCGAAAGCGTCGGCACCCTTGTACCACCTGGGCGATTGGATCTTCACTGTCTCGCGGAAGGCGTCCGCCGTCTCACCCTTCAGCGATTCCGAGTCGAGGCCCTCCAGCCCGAGCCCGACGTCGTTGAACGCCTGTTGGAAGGACCGCAGATGGCCGGCGGTGGACCGGAGCTTGCCCGGGCTGCCGTAGACCAGCTTCGTCTTGTCCTCGGTCTGTCCGAGATCCATCTCGTCGACCTCGGCGCCCATGCGGTTGGCGACCGAGCGGGAGTTCTCCCGCACCCAGTCCGCGCCGGATTCCCAGCCGACGTCGTCGAGCCGGTCACCGGTCCAGTTGCCGGCGTCCTCGACGCGGCTACCGGCCCACTCGGTGGCGCCCTCGACCGCGTTCTCCACGGAGTCGGGCGTGATGTCGCTGATGAAGTCGCCGATTCCCACAGCTGGTTACCCCCCGTCGCGCTGCTGCTGCGCTGCGCGTTCCTCGGGCGAGGGCCCGAAGGTGTCGTCCACTGCCTGGTCGAAGTCGTTCTGGTCGACACCCAGCAGGTCGTTGAGCATCCGGGCCTGCTGACCACCGCGTCCCTCGGTCACCAGGGAGCGCCCGGTGTCCTTCCACGTCTGCTCCATGTCGTCACGGGCCCGTTGGAAGGACTCTGGGCTGTAGTCCGGGTCGAGCGCGTCAGGGGTGAACACCTCGCCCCAGCCCTGCTCTGCGATCTCTTCCTCGGAGGCGTGCGGATTGCCGCCGGCCAGGGCGTTCACGCCGACCTTCAGAGAGGTCCCGACGTACTGGTCCTCCTCCCACAGCACACCGGCCGCCAGCCCGAGCTTCGCGGCTATGGCGTTGGCGTCCTGAATGAGCGCCCGAACGCCCCACTCCCACCGCTCGCAGTAGTCCTCGAAGTCGATGGACAGACCGTGGTGGCCGGCCTCCATGCCGGTCATCGCCAAGTCGGAGAAACCCTTGCCGAGGACGGCGCCCGTGGCGGAGCCGACGTCCTTGAGTTCCCCGATGGCGTCCCGCAACCCCTGGGTGAGACGGCGGACGCTGTAATCGTCGATGTGCAGGTCCTTGGCGCCGTCGCCCATCAGTGCGCCCCTCCCTCAGCGTGGGGATTCCCCTTGTACGCGGGCTGCGTGCCCGCCCCTTCGAACTCGGCGTCCACCGCGACGGCTTCGGGCACGATTCCCACGACCGGCGGGAAAAGCATCGCCCCGTCCTCGTCGGCGACGTCGACCGCGATACCGGCCGGCTCCGCCATCGCCGGCACGATCTCGTCGAGCAGCCTGGCTCCGAGCAGTTCGGCGTACTCCCACTCCCGGTCGCCGGGGCCGTGCCGACTCAGAAACCGGGCGAGCGAATTCTCGTCGGTGAAGGCGCAGATCCAGCGGACACCGCCGAGGTGCGCCGTCCACAGGCCGCCCATGTCGAGAGGCACGAGCAGCGGCGCCCTGCGCAACTCGCCCACCAGAGCACGCGGATCCCCCGTCCCGTCCCGTCTCTCGGCGATATGTGCCGCCAGGGACGCCCCATTACCGGCTACGACGTCCTCCCCATCGATACTTTGGTCTCCGACACCATAGGGCGAGACGTGTAGGGAGGGACAGGCGGTTCCCGGCTCGCCATCCCACCCATTCAGCGGCGGGAACGGCACGGGCGAGGCACACGCCGGCGGCCACCGGGACCCCTGGCGCGACAGAAGACCGTGCTCATTGCTGTAGCGAGGGACGGCACGAAGGGGTCGCCCAGCCAGCCGCCGCTGGTACGGATATCGGCACCCGCCTCGACTGAGCCAATAGCCTCTGCACCCTCCTTCGCATGGGATCGAGTGTGCGTGGGCGGGTTCGGCTCAGGTCGGGACAACGAGGAACGCAAGGTCTGTGCACACGCGAAGGAGCCCCGGGCTTGACGTCCGGCCGAGCCCCAGCCGGACGCAGGGCCGTTGGTGCACGCGCGCTGCCTCCATCGAGCTTCGTGGCCCGTGCCCATAGCGTGCCCTTAAGACCGGTCGATCACGGACAACAGGGGTGCGATCCTGCGCTTTCGGTTGTGGCGCCAGAGCACATACGCCCAGGTCAGAAGCTATCGGGTTAGGCAAGCGCCGTCGCTTCCCAAGCTGAGAGCGCGAGTTCGATTCTCGTCACCCGCTCCATGCGAAACCCTCAGGTCAGAGACCCGGGGTTCTTTTTGTCTGGACCGCTGGTCGGGGAAAGCACCACAACGCACCACTACGGCTCCCTCACGGTTTTCCTCGTGGTCCCATGCTCAGCCCGCCCCATGCCGTCCAGCCCGGCGGCACCCTTGCGATGCCAAGGTCTCAGTGTTGGCAGATCATCGCGGCGTTCTCACAGACTTGCCAGCGCGTGCCACTGCGGCCTTGGGAGCGCCATCGTGCCTGGCCCACCCACCGATACTTGACCGATCCGCCCCCGCCAAGGCCACGCCAGGTGAAAACATGAGCGGATTGGAGGGGAACGGGGGCCGAATGGAAGATCACAGACGCATAGCCCTGCTCATCGGCGTGGGTAAAAATCCAGGGGCGGAACACTTTCTTCCCTCCTTGGCAGCGACGGTCGACGCGGATCTGCGAGTCCTGGGCGACTCCCTGCAGGGCAGCGGCTACGCGGTGGAGACCCTGCTGAATCCCACCCGGAACGAGATCACCGAGCGCCTTTCCGACCTCTCCGCAAGCGCCCCGCCCGGCAGCACATTGCTCCTCTACTTCACCGGGCACGGTGTCCGGATCGGCACGACCGACTACTTGGTGCCTTCTGACGCCCGAGCCCCTGCCGATAACGGCGACAACGCGGCCGGGTGGGAGCAACCCCACATACGGGAGTCGCTCCTGCAAGCCGACATCAGCCCGTATCTGGCCAACTGCTCGGCCGACACCGTGCTGTGGTTGATCGACGCCTGCCGCTGGGCAGAGGACGAGCAGACGCCTGCCTTCGGCAGCAACGTCGTCAAAGGTCCGCCACACAGTGGCTTCGCCATGATGACAAGCTGCGGCCCCGGTGAACTCAGTGGCTTCGCGGAGACCGGCAGCTTCTTCACGTCGTCGCTCGCCCGGGCCTTCGACCCGCTGACCGAGGCCACGACAGTGGAGCAGGTGTACGAGGCGACCAGACGTGAGACCCAGGCGCTCGCGGTACGGGCGCTGGCCAGGCCCCAGGCGGTCCTGATCCACTACGGGAACGACCTGGCGGAGAAGACCAGGTCCTTGCAGGTCGCCAAGGGCAGACGACTGCTGCAAGCCTGGCAAGACGCCGTGCGCACACCTGCCCTTTGGGAACGGGTACCGGACTGCGACACAGAAACCGTGGCCCATCTACAGGACTGTCTATCCACCCTGGCCACCCAGGCCGCCCGCCACGTCCACCGGGCTCAGGAACGGCTGCCCGACCCGTGGGCCGACGACGAGTATCTGGTACGGCTGCTGGCCGACCGCCTCCCGCTGCTCCTGCCCAAGGACGCTGAACTGTCCGCCCTGGAGGTCACCGCGCTGATCGCCGGCGTCCTGTTGCACGAGACTGCCTGGGCCGAGCGGCTGAGCCAGGCCGCCGAGTTCCATCCGCAACTTGTGCGGCGCAGGGCCAAGGCCGACGACCAACGGCGGCACTACGAGCAGATCACCGAGCACTACCCCCAGATCACCGAGAAGCTCTCGGACGCGTACCTGTGGCTGTTGGACCCCGAGGACGACCGGCACGCCGTCACGCTGTGGCTGGTTCACCGCTGGATCGAGGAGCGGTTCGCGACCGAGGAGGAAGCCGTGCCCGCGGTGCTGGCCGACGGCTTCGTTGCCCGGCTCCTCGACATGGCACCGCCGACGGCGGGCGAACGGCTCGGCAGCCGGGCGGGGGCACTGTCCACCGCGCTGCGCGCGATCGCCGCGGGCCTCGTCCTCGGTGCTCCGCAGGACGACCAGCGGCTGCCGCCGGACCGTCACGTCGTACGCAGAACACCGTGGCGCCTGCGCGTACGGCCCCTTGCGGCGCTGCTGCGGCTCGCGGGGTTGCTCGCCTTCGACACCCGGTGTCTGCCGGAAGTCCTCGCGGAGCATCTCTCCGTCTCCGATCCGGTGGTCCCTCGCGAGGTGATCACGGTGCTCCGGGATGCCCTCTGGGACCTCGAGCAGGATGGGAGCACCCCCTCGTACCTGCATCTGGACGCGGTCTGCCCGCATCCGGCGATCCACGCGGCACTCGCCTCCGTCGTCGAGGACGCCGACGACCTCGGGTATGTCCTGCGGGAGACGGCCCGCCACCTCCCGCAGGACGAAGCCGCACTGCTCCGGGGACTCCCCGCGCGGCTGTCCGACCACCGGCTCCGGCCGGACCGTGAGCACAGCACGGACGCGTACGACGTACCGCTCGCACGTTTCTCGCTGGCACAGACCGAGATCCGTCGCCTGCTGATGGGCGAGAAGCTGTACGACGGCGAGCCCGAACTTGCCCTGCGGGAGCTGTACCAGAACGCCATGGACGCCTGCCGCTACCGGGAGATGCGCGTCAGATACCTGCGGGATCTAGGCCGTGAACCAACGGAGTGGGCGGGCCGGATCCGGATCGAGGTGGGCGAAGACAGCCGCGGACCGTACGTCGAGTGTGTGGACAACGGGGTCGGTATGACCGTCGACCAGCTGAAGAGCACCTTCACCCGGGCCGGCCGCCGCTTCGACCAGTCGCACTCCTTCCGCCGGGAGCAGGCCGTGTGGCTGCGCCACGACAGTTCGCTGCGGCTCTACCCCAACAGCCGTTTTGGCATAGGCGTCTTCAGCTACTTCATGCTCGCAGACGAGATGACGATCGTGACCCGACCGGTCGGCCCGGACGGTCGCCCGGCCGAGAAGGCGTTGCGCGTCGAGATCCCGGTCAGCGGCAGTCTCTTCCGGGTCCGGGAGGACGACGAGCGCGGCGGCACGGCGTTGCCCGACGGCGGCACACGCGTCCGCCTGCACCTGCGCCGCGCGGGCGCCCTGCCCGGGAACTCCGCCGTGTCGGTGCTGCGCTCTCTGGTCCTGCTCAGCGAGTTCCGGCTGGAGGTGCGCGACCAGGACGGCACCGAGGAAACCTGGCTGCCCGGGCTTCTCAAGTCCGGCGAGGAGCCAGGCGCGTTCTCCACCCGGTTCGCCGTCGAAGCGGTGCCAGGCACGTTGTGGTGGGTCTCGGGCGACGGGGCGATCGTGTGCGATGGAATCGCCACGGACAAGCGGACGTTCGGGTACGTGCTCAATCTGTCGGGCGCACACGCGGGTGAACTCAGTGTCAATCGCAAGAAACTTGATCGATACGACGTCCCGTGGGCCCAGGAGCAGTTCCAGCAGGGCGCCCAAGTGCTCTCCACCGGAGAGGGATTGAGCCTGGCGTGGCTGTGGAGCATGGAGTCGCGCGAGCCCTCGATCGCCCGCATTCTGTGGGAGGCCCTGCGGGGACACGGGGCCCTCGCATCGGACAGCCTCGGCCGGCAGGTGAACCTCGACGAGGTCGGCTGCTTCAGGCTGGACGCCTCCTTGGACAGCCAGCCCGGGCGGCGCGAGGAGGAGCAGCTCTCCAGGATGATCCGCCCCTGGCGGCTGGCCGCCCTCCGTCCCGGGTTCCGGAGCCGACAAGAAGCGATGCCCTTGTCCCTCTCAGGCCACCCCGTGCCGCAGGCGGGATGGTCGGCCGTCGCGGGAAAGGTCGACAGCGACTGGCGTACGGCAGTCCTGATGGCCCACGAGCAAGAGACAACGGTGGCGGAGGTACTCCACGCAACGCGGGGCATGCGCATCGCCCATCCGCAGCTGGCGGGGCCGGCCATCCTCGGTGACGGCGACCTGGACTGGCAACCGGGCTTCACCGACTGGTCCATCATGCAAGGGCTCCTGGGCAGCAAACCCGATCGACTGGGCGACCGCCTCACCATCAGCGTCTGGGGACGCCCCCTGCCGCGCAAGAAACGGACCACCGATGAGATCTACTTCCGGCACCCTCCCAAGGATCTCTCCGGCATCGCCCGCGCCTCCGCCACATTCCGCGAGCCGCTGGGCAAGCTGGCCGAGGCATGCTCCCGGTACGCGCCGTTCGTCGGCAAGCCGCTGCGCGCCGTCCCGGACCACCACCGCGACCATGTCTGCACAGACGCCGAGCTGAAGCTTCTCTACCTTCAGGAGGACAAGCACCACTGGCGGCCTGCCATACACCCCTGGGACGTACCGGTGGTGGCCGCCTCGGCAGACCTCGACGTGGGCGAAGTACACCGGCGTATGGCCGAGTTCGCCTGGCTGGGCCGCCCCGTGCCCGATCCGGTCCTGTCCGCCCGGTGGGACGCTGTGTCGGCCGAGGTTCTTCCCGTTCTGCGCCGCTACATCAGGCACGGTGCCGACGGCCGCCCCGTGCTGTCCTGGGCCGCCACCATCGAACTGGCCGCGGAGTACGAGATCTCTGTATGGGAGGCCGAACGCATCCTCGCCCGCGAGACGGAAGCCCTCGGCGTTCTCCACCGCCGGCGCTACACCAAGCGCTCGTCGGGACGGGACGTGGTCCCCTCGTCCGACACGGGTAACCTCGTACGGTGGCTGCACGAAACGGATATCCGTCTGGAGGACGGCGTCTCGCTCAGGGATCTCGCGTTCGTCCGCTCGCACGAGACGTCTTGGGAAGAACTGTCCTGGTCTGCAGATGAGTTGAGAGAGGCCGGAGTGGCTCTCCCGGACGCGGCGAGGCTCCTGTGCGCCTGGGACGAACTGCCCACGCCCAGCAGATACGCCTTCTCCGGGGAGGACCCCAGCTGGGACGGCGCCGACTACCCCGTGCCGGCGACCTCGGCCGTGCTGTTCACCGGTAGCCAGCGGCTCAGGCAGCAGTTGTCGGTCCTGTGGGACACCGCGCACCGGGAAGCCCAGCACCTGGGGCTGAGCGCCGACCTCGTGGCCCCGCGCCCGCCCAGGGAGCTAGGGACGTTCGTCCCAACGTGGGAAGAGACATCGGCGCTGATCGCCGACGGGATGCACGAGGATGTGGACTACGTTTGGTTCGAGACCCCTCGCTGGGTCCCGCTCACTGCGCAGCAGCTCGTGGCCTATGCCCGGAACCGCAACCTCAGCGCGCGTGCGACGTACCGGGCCCTGGCCCCTCTGCGGGTCATCGGCGCGCTCGTCCCGGAGGTGTCCGCCGAGGCGGAGGCCGCTCTGCCGGACGAAGTGCCCACTGCCCACGACGCCGTGGCAGTCGATCCGGCGTACCGCCTCTCCGCGCCCGGGTCCCCGCTGCTGCCTCTCGATCTGGTCAGCGTCGCCGGCCGTCTCGGCGAGTCGGTACGGCACACCTGGCAGAGGCGCATCACGCCGTACCTCGCCCTGGAGGGGACACCGCCGTCAATCACAGACGTACCCGACGTCGTGCCTGGTTGGCAGGATGTGGCGATCCTCTCTGAGGGCCTCGACGGGAAACTTCCCGCGCTGACCGGTCCGGTCGGGCAGGACCGGATCGAGCACTGCGCCCGGGCGGTGAGTGAGACTCCCGAGTGGGTGCACCGGCGCCTGGAGATATACGCGGGACTGTTCGGGCTCCGGTTCGAGCGCGCCATCGAGCTGGGCGAGGAACCCGACGAGACGGAGGAAAAGCCATGACACAGACCCACCAGCACGATCACACCATGCCGTACGCCGATGAGGATGTCGGTGAGATCAATGCCTCCCAGTTCACTCAGCAACCCGCTCCGGACGGACGGGGAATGATCGTCGCGGGGGCATGTCCACGCTGTCATGGCGAGACCAGGACGCTGTTCCCGTGGGCCCGGCCGGGAACTGGGTCGAAGGGCGGCCTGAGACCGCTCTTCGGGAGGGGGACCACACGGAGAGCGGAGGGAGGACCGGAACCGTTGCTGGCAGAGGTGCACTTGTGCGAGTGCGGTCACGCCCATCCTCAGTGCCCTCCGGACACGTCGTTCGTCGGGTGCGGCGCGAGCTGGCGGATCCGGCGATGAGTACCCGTTCCGACCGCCGCTGGGCCGAGCTCGCCCGTGAACTGGAGTTCACAAGGCTTCCCGAACTGCGCAGACAAGCAGAAGGATGGCGCACCGGCCTCACAGGACTGACAGCCTTGCTCGCCGTCCTCGTGCTGCTGAAGGGCCGCGACAACCTCGCCGACCTACCTGACGCAGCCCGCGCAGCCGCCACCGGACTGCTGGTCACCGCCTTTGTGCTATTGGCCACGGGCTCGCTCCTGGCTGCACGGGCGGCGCACGGGGCACCGGAACGTGAGATCCTCCTGGGCGGGCAGGCCCTGCGCCGCTGGACCGAGCAGGAAGCAGCACGGGTGACACGGGCACTCGCCTGGGCCTACCTGTGCTGCGTCTTGGGGGTGATCCTCGTAGTCGGGGCACTTGTCGTCGCATGGGTGACGACGCGGGCTTCCGGCACGCAGCCGGTCGCAGTGAGAACGAGCACGGGTGTGGTGTGCGGCGAGTTGGTCCTTGCTGACCGGCAACACGTGGAGATCAGCTCTGAGACGAGCGGCAAAGTCTCATTGCCCTGGACGTCCGTCGTGAGCATGGCACCGGTCAAGATGTGCGACTGAGTGTTGTATCCCATTGCCATGGAGCTGTTGCTTGCGCCAACCCTTCAGGGATCCCTCAGCGAGCGAGCCTCCCCCCCCCCGTTATGTTCTTCGCGGTCCTGCAAGAGGACCGCTGGCCTCCGGGCCCGGCATGACTGTGTCCCCCTGTCGAGCGGATGACCTGGGGGGTGGTGTCACCGGGCTCGGAAGGCGCCGTTGAAGACGCTGATGAGAGGTCCGACTACCGCCCAGCCGAGCGCAATGCCCGGCATCTCGCGGGCGGCAGGTCTGCATAACGTGGATGCGCGAGTACGGCGCCATCGCCTTGGCCAGCACCGCAAGAGTCCTGTTCGGGAGGACGGGTTGTACGACATCGACGACGTGGGCGTCTTCCTCGGTCTGGACGTTGGCAAGAGCGCCCATCACGGGCACGGGCTGACTCCGGCCGGCAAGAAGGTTTTCGACAAGCAGCTGCCCAACAGTGAGCCCAAGTTGCGGACCGTGTTCGACAAGCTCGCGGCGAAGTTCGGCACCGTGCTGGTGATCGTGGACCAGCCCGCCTCGATCGGAGCCTTCCCGCTCACCGTTGCCCGGGACGCGGGCTGCAAGGTCGCCTATCTGCCGGGCCTGGCCATGCGCCGGATCGCCGATCTCTACCCGGGCGAGGCGAAGACCGACGCGAAGGACGCCGCGGTGATCGCGGACGCCGCCCGGACGATGCCGCACACCCTGCGCTCGCTTCAGCTGACCGACGAGATCACCGCCGAGCTGACCGTGCTGGTGGGCTTCGACCAGGACCTGGCGGCCGAGGCCACCCGCACCTCGAATCGGATACGCGGCCTGCTCACCCAGTTCCACCCCTCGCTGGAACGCGTGCTCGGCCCCCGCCTGGACCACAGCGCCGTGACCTGGCTGCTGGAACGCTACGGATCCCCGTCCGCCCTGCGCAAAGCCGGACGCCGCAGACTCGTTGAGGTGATCCGGCCCAAGGCCCCCCGCATGGCCGCCCGGCTGATCGACGCCGTCTTCGACGCGCTCGACGAGCAGACTGTCGTGGTCCCGGGAACCGGCACCCTCGACGTCGTGATCCCGTCCCTGGTACGCTCCCTCGCCGCCGTCCACGAACAGCGCCGGGCCCTGGAAGCCCAGATCAAAGCCCTGCTGGAGGACCACCCTCTTTCCAAGGTCCTGACCTCGATGCCCGGGGTCGCGGTCAGGACCGCCGCAGTACTGCTGGTCACCGTCGGCGACGGCACCAGCTTCCCCACCGCCGCCCACCTCGCCTCCTACGCCGGCCTCGCCCCGACAACAAGGTCGTCGGGGACCTCGATCCACGGCGAACACGCCCCCAGAGGCGGAAACCGGCAGCTCAAACGGGCGATGTTCCTGTCCGCGTTCGCCGCCCTGCACGACCCCGCCTCCCGCACTTACTACGACAAATGCCGAGCCCGCGGAAAGACCCACACACAAGCCCTCCTCCGCCTCGCCCGCCACCGCATCAGCGTCCTGTTCGCCATGCTCCGCGACGGCACCTTCTACGAACCGCGCCTCCCCGAAGCAGCCGTCACATGACCAGCTCGAGCTTGACGAAGGACATAGAGGCACCCCCCCCCGCATCTACGGCGCCGTACCCCAGAGTGATCCCCTCCATCGGACTACCCTCTGACCTCAGCCGCCTCGGGCACCAGACTGCTCGCCGACTTTCCACCCCAAGCCCGCAACTAGGTGGCCATGTGCGACCGCAACGGCTGCATTCAGACGCGTTGCGCGTTGCCGAGACCCAAATTCCGAGCAGGCAACTCAAGGCGACAATCGCCCCCCTCGAAGCGTCGTGCCCATAGCGTGCCCTTCAGAGCGGACAACCACGGTCAACAGCGGTACCAGCAGGCCCCAGCGCCTTCCGCAGCAAATCGAATCTACGCAGGTCAGAGACCACGAGGCCACGCAAGCGCCGTCGCTTCCCAAGCTGAGAGCGCGAGTTCGATTCTCGTCACCCGCTCCATGCCGAAGGCCCAGGTCAGTGACCTGGGCCTTGTTGTTGTGCGCAGTGACTGCACGCCACGTGCCAGAAGCGCGCCAGATCCGCACCTACTACCTCAAGAAGCGAAGCGAAGGCTGCAAGCACGTCCAGGCCGTCATCGCCCTCGCCCGCCGACGTGCCGATGTCCTGTGGGCGCTCATGCGTGACGACAGGCCTTTCACCCTCCATCCACCCGTCGCCCAAGCCGCCTAAACGGGCCAGCGCACCCCGCCTACCTGGCGATAGCCTGCGGGCCAAACCAGAGAGGCGGACCCCAGTGGGCTTCGACGCAGAACGATCAGCGCGCATCGCTGCCATGCAGGAAACCGCCCGGCCCGTCTGGGAGGCAACCGGCGACACGTACGCACTCCAGCAGTTCCTCAAGGACAACGGGTGTCACGGAGTGGAAGCAGTGTTCGTGACCATGGGCCTGCTGCACTGCGATCTTGCCGAAGCTCAACGAGCCTTCTTCAACGCCCCGAGGCGCGACGCCGAACGCCGCTTCCACAACCGCGCCATGGACCTGCTCGAAGAGGCCGCCGACCACGACGCCTGACAGCCCGAGCGACCCTTGACTCGCCCATTAAGACTCCACCGACCTTGCACTGTGCGGGGCAACGCCACCCCTCCCTGGTGTCACGTAGAGCGTAGGAGATGTTGCGTACGGCGATCGACTGAGGGGAAGGTGAGCGGGATGCACCGGATCCCAGCGAGCGCGGACGGAACCGCGCAGGTCGCGGTGCGCGAGGAGAGCACGCGATGCGGATGATGATGAAGGCCCGCATGGACACCCAGATGTCGAATCAGGTGACGAAGGGCGGAGCGATGCCCAAGTCACTGAAGTCAGCCATCGAGCAGCTGCAGCCCGAGGCCGCCTACTTCACCCCAGAGGGCGGGCGCACCATGTTTCTCGTATTCGACATGCAGGACAGCTCGCAGCTGCCCTCCATCGCCGATCCGTTCTTCCAGGAGATGGGCGCGGAGGTCACCTTTGAGCCGATCATGAACCTCGACGATCTACAGAGAGGCCTTGCTGCCCTGCAGTAGCAGAGCTGACCTCAGCAGCTACGTGCTGATCAGCCGGAAATACCCCAGCGACCGCCCCGCCCAGTCGGCCCAAACGGGCGCTAATCCATGAGATCTATGAGCAAGATGGCCTCATGACTACGCTGTCCGTACTGTCGACGCGTCACAACTCCTCGGGCTCCATGTTGTCCCTGTGGTCGCAGGATTCGGTGCTGTCGATCGGCTCGGTGGGGTCGGTGTTGTCCATCGGGTCGGTCGGCTCGGCCCTGTCCGTCGGCTCGGTCGGGAGCGCCCTGTCGATCGGCTCGATCGGTTCCGTCCTGTCGCGGATCTCAGCCGCATCAGTGCTGAGCACGGGGTCCCTGTTGTCCGCACAGTCGCAGTGGTCGGTGCTGTCGTGGCGTTCCTCTCGGGGCTTCCTGTCCGCCGGGGCCATGGGGGCAGTGGCCGCTGCCCTGATGTTGACTCGGACGCTGCAGAAGGCGTCCGAGGCGAGTGCCTGACTGCGCACCAGCGCCGTGGAGTGCCCAAGGCCCCCGGAGCCATTGCAGTACAGCAGCGAAGTACAGCAACCCCAGCAACCGGCAGGGTCCTGCACCGGCTCTCACAACCCCCTCATGACGTCTACGCCCGCCGCTGACCGATCCACATAGAGCTACGGTCAGAAGGGTGCGGAGCGTGGGACGCAGACCACGACCGCACCACAAGCGCACCAGATCGAGCGGGGAACAGCGGGGAATCACGGTGAAAGCAGGCTGGGCCAACGAGGGTACGGCTCGTCCGTTCGCCCACGTCAGCGCCCGAACCAGCCGCAAATGATCGCAGCTTCCCAAGCTGAGAGCGCGAGTTCGATTCTCGTCACCCGCTCTTTTGAAGCCCCAGGTCAGTGGCCTGGGGCTTGTGCTTTGTCGAGGGTTCTCCGGCCGTTTCCAGCCCGCCAGGCGCACGAAGGGCTCTTCCCTTGATGGCGTTTTCGTACGCCTCAGACGCGGCAATTGGACACAAACGCGAGACGATCTTCAGTAACTGACCTCACTGCGCATCGGCTTCATGTGAGCCCTCCAAAACACCCTTCGCGGGTGCGCCGCACCGCATACCGTCGGACGGGTGTCGTCAGCCGGCAAGTGTGGCTGACCCAGAGGGTGACGGATATGGCGTCGTGACGGACGAAGAGCTGCGGGAAAGACTGGCGTGGGGCGGCAGAGGCTCGAGGAGATGGGCGTCTTCCAGTCTCCGGAGGGGCTTCGCTGGGCAGCCGCCCACGGGATCGTGCTTTTCGTGTGGCGCAACGGCCCGATCGAGGAGGCGCACGCCTCTCCGCCGAGCAAGCGGCGCAAAAACCTGCACGACGGTGCAATGTTCGCCCGCAACACGTGGCTGACCCGACAAGCCTTCGACGCCTTGGGAAGCAGCGAATCCTTCCGACTTCTGGAGCTCGAGGACGTGATCCTGGACCGCGAGGCGATCTGGCCGGGGTGCGACGGGACATTGACGGACTTCGGCTGGGGGTTCCTTGGAGAGATCAAGAAGCACGTCAAAAGACGCGTCGACACACTGTTGCACTTTGAGGAACAGCTGTCCCGCGACGACTTCCTCGTCTTCGTGGCCGCCCCTCAACTCGGGACACATGACGACCACTTCGGCATGCCGAGATGGCCTGTCTGCGTCAAGGCGGCGATGGGTCGCCTGCGCGGCGAGGACGAGGAGTTCTTCCGTAAGCGCGGCGATCTGATGCAGCGCATCGGCCCGGCGCCGGACGCGGTCGCCTCAGACCTGGAGACGACAGAAAAGGCGCTGCTGAACGCCCCCTGGGAACTGGGCGCCGAAGTTCTCGACTGGTTCGCATGGAACCCAATCCTGAGAGTGCCTCGTCTATCGCCTCCAGCCTGCTGAGCGCCACAGGGCAACAAGCGATCAGCGCCCTCTCATCTCACATGTCACCAAAACTGATCCGAGGCTCAACGGCAATCAAGGCCGCTGGTGATGTCACGCCGCTGGTCAGCCGGCCACGGAACAAAGGCCACGTGTTCGTAGAACCTCCCCATCCACAACCTGTCGGGCGACAACGCACCTCAGGCCACGTCGCGGACATTGTGCTCGGTCAGGCCGGATGCGTGCCGGGCAACAGCGCGGTAGTCGGCATCGTCGTGGAGGACAGCCAGGCCGTGGTGGGCGGCAGTAGCGGCGATGACGGGGTCCGCCGCCGAGGCACTGCGATGCTCTCCGGCCTGGGCCATACGGTGCTGCACCGCGCTGATCCAGCGGCCTGCGTTCTTCGGAACCGAGGCGTCGGGGTAGAGGTCGGTGAACATTTCCGCGATCTGGTCATACTCACGACGGTTCCGGGCGCTGGAGAGGAACTCGGCGCGCTGCACGTAGCAGGATGCGATGGCCCCGGCGTCGATCGCGTCGTACCAGGCCGATTGCAGTTTTGGATCGCGGAGCAGCCGGACCAGGCCGGACGTGTCGAGCAGGTAGATCACCGGTTGTTCTTCTCCGCCCGATGCAGGCGCTCGGCGTCCTCGACGGCGCCCCACTCACGCGCGCGCTCGAAGTGTCGGAGGAGAGCACTCCCGGCCTTCGGCCCACTCGGCACCCCCGTCATGAGCCGACCACGTCCACGATGACGTGCCCTGACCGGCGGTCCGCGCGGAGCACTGCGCGGGCCGCTCCGAGGATCTCCTCGTCCATCTCCAGCCCGGAGGCCAAGACCTGGAGCAGCCGGGTCCGCCACACATCGGGGTCCGTCTCGTACGCGTACAGCACTCGCACGCCGTATCCGCCCCGCACGCCGTCGCCGCCACCGGACAACCGTCGGCGGACCGCCTCCCTCAGCACGGCGTGGAGGTCGTGGACGACTCCTCGTGAGGTGTCGGTGAGTCCGGCCGCCACCCCCGTGGCCAACGCGATGGCCACCAACTCCACTTCGGTCACGCGGACGCCCTTCGGTTGTGCGGGTTGTGCGGTGTCGTGTCCATCACGATGGCTGGGGGTGCTGCAATTCTGATGAAATTCTGATGACTTAGGGGAGCGGAGGCTTCGGGGTGGACGACGGATCTCCTCAGCTACTGCGGTTCGAGGTGCTCGGACCGTTACGGGCATGGCGGGGCGGGGCGCCGCTGGAGCTGGGGCCGGTCAAACGGCAGGCCGTGCTGGCCGCTCTGCTGCTGCGCCACGGGGCCGTGGTGAGTCATGAGCGGCTGCTCGACGCGGTGTGGGGCGAGGAGCCTCCCGCAGGCGGCCACAAGGTGCTGCCCACGCACGTCAACTCGCTGCGCAGGGTGCTCGATCCGAAAGGCACCCCGCCCGCGGAGTCGGTGATCCGCAGCGGCAAGGGCTGGTACCGCTTCGTCGTCGAGGAGGTCAGGCTCGATACGGCGGATCTGGACGAACGGGGCGACGAGGCGCTGCGCACCGTCGCGTCGGGCGAACTGGCCACGGCCGCGGCCCAACTCACCGCAGCCGTCGGGCTGTTCCGGGGCGAGCCCTTGGCCGGGCTGCCGGGACCATTCGCGCGGAACGAGCGGCAGCGGCTGGAGGAGCGCCGACGGACGTTCCGGCTGGAGCGGCTCAAGTGCCTGGTCCTGCTGGGCCGGTTCGGCGATGCCCTCGACGACCTGAGCGGGCTGTCGGCGTCTTCGGCGGCTGACCGCTACGACGAGTCGCTGACGGCCTTGCGCATGCGGGCCCTGTACGGCCGCGGACGTCCGGCGGAAGCGCTCACAACCTACGAGGACCTGCGCGTACGACTGCGGGACGAGCTCGGAACCGATCCCGGTGAGGAACTGCGCCGGGTGCACGAAGCGGTACTGCATCAGGACGACGTCTTTCTCCTGCGTCCACCCCCGTCGACGCTCTCCACACCGCGCGAGAGCGCCGTGCCCGCCGAACTCCCGCACGACACTCCGGGTTTCGCGGGCCGCACCGGCGAACTCGACCGACTCCACTCGCTGCTCGCGCCCGCGCGGGCGCACGGGACGGCGAACACCGTGGTCATCTCCGCCATCGGCGGCGCCGCCGGCATCGGCAAGACCGCGCTGGCCGTGCACTGGGCACACCAGGTCCGCGACCGCTTCCCGGACGGCCAGCTCTACGTCAACCTGCACGGCTTCGACCACGACCGGCAGCCCCTCGACCCCGGCGAGGCCCTTGAACTGCTGCTGCGCAGCCTGGGGCTCGCGGCGTCGGAGATCCCCCCGCACCACGAGGCCCAGGGCCGTGTGTTCCGGACCCTGCTGGCCGACCGGCGCATGCTCGTCCTCCTGGACAACGCGGCCTCGGCCGAGCAGGTACGTCCGCTGCTGCCGTCCGGCCCGACCTGCTGCGTCCTCGTCACCAGCCGCAACCGGCTCGGCGACCTCGTCGCCCACGACGGCGCCCACGCCCTGCCCCTGGACCTCCTCCAGCCGGCCGAGGCCCGCGCACTGCTGAGACGGACCCTCGGCACGGACCGGGTCGACGACGACAGACACGCGGTCGACGAGCTGATCAGGCTCTGCGGCAGCCTCCCCCTGGCCCTGCGCGTGGCCGCCGCCAGGCTCGCCGGCGATCCGGCCCTGCGGACGGCCGACCTCGTCGCCGAGATGACCGAGGGCAAGAGGCTGGAGGCACTGGAGCCGGACGGCGACGCCAACTCCCCTTTACGTACGGCCTTTTCGGTGTCGTACCGGGTCCTGGCACCCGGCGCACGCCGGCTGTTCCGCCTGCTCGGCCTGTTCCCGGGAACGGAGTTCACCACCGAGGCCGCAGCGGCTCTCCTGGACACGCCACTGCCGCAGGCCCGGCGTCTGATCGGTGCGCTGGCCTCGGCCCACCTGATCGAACCCGCGGCGGTGGGGCGTTACCGGTTCCACGATCTCCTCCGCGAGTACGCGCAGGAGTGTGCGCTGGCGGAGGAGGCGGCGCCGGACCGTGAAGCCGCCCTCGAACGGCTCCTGATCTGGTACCTGAACGCCACCCGAACCACCGCGGGGACCGGGCTCTTTCCGGAGCTGCCCAGCAGCCTCCGTCCCGGCAGACACCCGGGCCTGCCGTCGGCCACCGCGCCCGGACCATGGCTGGATGCGGAACGGGCGAATCTGCTCGCCGTCATCAACCATGCCGCCCACCACGGCCCCCGCCCCGTCGCCTGGTACCTGAACTCCGCACTGTTCAACCACTTCTGGATCCATCTGCCACGGAAGACCTGGCAGACCACCGCGCAGACGGCACTGGACGCGGCCGAGACCGAGAGTGACCTGTTCGGCCAGGCAGCGATGCACTCCAGCCTCGCAGCGGCGCGGTGGGATCGAGGGCATGTCCGACAGGCGATGGAACACGCCAAAGTCGCACTGGACATCAGCCGCGAGCTCGGTTGGGCGACGGGCGAAGCGACGGGTCTCGGCCTCAGAGGCATCGCGCAGTGGAGCATGGCGCGCCTCGACAGTGCGCACGACGATCTCACCGCCGGCCTGCGCATCTTCCGTGAGACCGGGCATCGCTACTTCGAAGGAATCGGGATGGTCGGCCTCGGTGTGGCCTGCCGGGATCTGGGCCGGCTGCACGAGGCCGCCGACCACCTCGAACGTGCCGTCGGCCTTGAGGCAGAGCTGAGCTGGTGGGACGCGGACTCGGCCCTGCAGATCCTGGGCGGGGTGTACTGGGAACTCGGCCGTCTCAACGACGGACTCGACCTCCTCGGCCCGGAGGTGGCCTCCGACAAGCGGGCCGGTTACCGCGACGGGCACGCGATGATGCTCGACGCCATCGCGAAGATCAATGTCGAACTCGGCCGCCACAACGAAGGGCTGAAGCAGGCAGAGCGAGCGTTCTCGCTGGTCGAGGACTGGAAACGACACTGGGTTCAGTCCGGCATCCTCAACACGGTCGCAGCAGCCCACCGACGACTGGCACAGCTGGACCGGGCTCTTCAGGCCGGTGAGCAGGCTCTCGCCCTGGCCCGCGAGGCGCGATTCCGACGAGCCGAGGCGGACAGCCTCCTATGTCTCTCCCTCACCTACAAGGAAACGGGCCGGTACGACGAAGCCCGCGCCCACGCCGAACAGGCACTGGCCCTGGCCCGCGATCACTCGTTCCGCGTGGTGGAGGGCCAGGCCCTGACAGCCCTGTGCGAGACGGCGGAGGCCGAGGAAGCCCACGGCACAGCCGTCGAGCTCGGCCAGGAGTCCCTCGCCGTACACCGCGAGACCGGCCACCGACTCGGCGAGGCCCGCACCCTCATGGCACTCGCCCGCGCCCACCGGAAAACCGACAGCGCCGCCGCTGAACTGTTGAGGCAGCAGGCATGGGACATCTTCTCGGACATCGGCGTGCCCGAGACGGAGTACGAGGAACTCGACCGGTGACGTCTCCTCGGCTGAGCCCGTCAGTCCGAGCGCTGGTCGGCACGACACCGGTTTCCGGAGACTGCGCCACCTGGTTGCGCATGCAACGGCGGCCGCACACGTCTTGCCAGGCTTGCGCCCAGTGCATCTCGCCAAGGGCGAGGCAGAGCTGCCGAACCGCCTGGGCCGAAGCCGTGCCCAATCCGTGCCCGTAAGGGCGGGCAACCACGGTCAACAGGGGCGCGAGACGGGCCTTGCGGCGCCGCACTTGCACGACATCTGCGCAGTTCAAGGCCATAGAGACCACCCAAGCGCCATCGCTTCCCAAGCCGAGAACGCGAGTTCGATCCTCGTCACCCGCTCCATGTGAAACCCCCAGGGCGGTGGTTCCTTCCCGTCGACCCGTGCAACCAGTAGTACCTGGGCGATCGCCCGCCCACGAAGGTGCCGCCACCGCCCGCCAAGCAGGATGCCCCGGGCTGGGTCTGCGCACACTCGGCGGTGTATCAGCCGGCAGACGGCTCGTCGCCCTCACGGCCCAGGGCGCCGGCAGGACACCGTGGTGCTCGAAGCCCTGCACGTCCGTGTGGTCACCACCGGCTCCCGCGGGCCTGGAACGCATGCACCATGGGCCTCAATGACGTCGGCTGCAGCGGTGACGTCACCGCGAGGTCGTTCGACATCGACCTGGACGCCGGCGATCCGAGCCCTCCGATCACGTCCGGGCATCCCCGGTACAACTATCCTCTGGCGGCCCCGAGTTGAGCCCCCACCAGGACGAATGCCCCATTGCACGGCTCAGGGCAAAGGGACACCGATCCGTGATAGGCGCGGCTCCGCTTCCGGGGCGGCAGGCCCTACTCTGATCTCCGTGAGGCAGGCAGGCGCTGGGAAGGATGATCGGCGATGACGTCCCTGAGCACCGGGGACCCGGAGTCCATAGGCGGGTACACCCTCCTCGGTCGGCTCGGGGCGGGCGGCATGGGAGTCGTCTATCTGGGAGTCTCCGCCTCGGGACGGCAGGTCGCGGTCAAGCTCGTGCACGGGCCGTACGCCCAGGAGGAGGAGTTCCGAACGCGCTTCCGGCAGGAGATCGCGGCCGCGCGCAGAGTGAGCGGCGCCTTCACCGCGCCTGTCGTGGACGCCGACCCGGACGCCGACCGGCCGTGGATGGCGACGCTCTACGTGCCGGGGCTCAGCCTTGACGAAGTCGTGAAGAAGGACGGCCCGCTGAGCCAGCGGGAACTGCGCGCGCTGGGACTGGGGCTCACCGAGGCGCTGCGCGACATCCACCGGGCGGGCCTGGTGCACCGGGACCTCAAACCGGCCAACGTCCTGATGACCGAGGACGGGCCGCGCGTCATCGACTTCGGCATATCGCGCGCTTCCGACAACCAGAGTCTCACCATGACCGGGCGCATCATCGGCACTCCGCCCTTCATGTCGCCGGAACAACTGGCCTCTCCCCGAGATGTCGCCCCGGCCTCGGACGTGTTCTCGCTGGGGTCACTGCTGGTGTTCGCGGCCGTGGGCACAGGACCGTTCGACGCCGACAGCCCATACATGACCGGCTATCAGGTGATGTACGAGACCCCGGACCTCGACGGGGTGCCCGAAGCACTCCTGGGCATTGTCGAGCGCTGCCTGGACAAGGACCCCGCCGCACGGCCAGAACTGGCGGATATGCACCGCATGCTCCTGGCGCTGCCGGAATCCGACGCCACCGCGCCCCCGAAGGCCGGGGAGTCCGCGAAACCCCGGCCCCGCCCTACTCATCAGGGCGCGGCCACCACCACTGCGGGCGCCGCGACCGGCACCGGCAAGGGGCGCCGAGCCAAGATGCTGCTCGCCGGCCTCGGCGCGGCACTGGCCGTCACGGGGCTGGGTGTCGGGGCGGGTGTCTTCGTGCCGGGCCGGGACACGACCAGCGCCTCCCACGCCACCGCCTCCGACGCCACGACCACCGCCCGTGCCGCATCGCTGCCCAAGGGCTGGCGGCCGTGGACCACGGCCCTGCGGTACGACGTGACGGGTGTCCCTCTCGACTACCAGACCACCGGATGCGTGGCGGAAAGGACCGCCCTGTTCTGCGGCGGTACGGGCTTCACGGTGGCCCGGATCGACACGGCCTCCGGCCGCACCCTGTGGCGGACCGGCACCCGCCCTCAGGGGGCGCAACCGATCGGCGTTCGCGACGGGCTGGTCTATGTGTACGAGGATCCGGACGATACGACCAGGCGCGTGGTGGCCCTCGACGCCGGGACCGGGCACCGGCGTTGGCAACGCGACATCAACAAGTCGGAGGACGCGGTCCTGTACGACGGCGGACTGCTGACCCTGTCTCCCGACCACTCGTGGTTCGTCGCATACGGGCCTTCCGGCAAGGAACTGTGGCGGGCGCCCTCGCTGGACGAGTACTGCACTCCGTCGGCGCTGGGAGGCGCTCCTTACGCCCTGTGCTCGGCCGGCACCGAGCCCGGCCAGGCCCCGGTCGACCTTATGAAGCTCAAACCCGACAGCCTGACGGAAACCGCTGCACTGCCCCGGAAGGCGGAAGCCCTCGGCGCTGTCGGCGGGCAACCCGTGTTCCTCGCCCCCCAGACCGCGAAGGACGTGTACGAAGCCGGGTACGAACGGCCGTACAACGCGCTGCTGCGAGTGGTCCCGGAAACCGGGCAGGTCAGACGGATACCGCTGGCACGTCCGCTGACCGGCGCGGCCGCCCTTGTGGACGGCGTCGTCTACTTCGTCCGGTCCAACGGTTCGGTCACCGCGGTGTCGGCGGACAGCGGCAAACAACTCTGGCAGAAGGCGACGGACATGGAGAGTCTGTCCGCGCCCGCGGTGTCAGCGACGTACAAGCGGGTCTATTTCTCCAACCGCTTCGGCCGCCTGCTGGCACTGGACAGCCGCACCGGAGCGGAGGTATGGCGCACCTCCGCGCTGGACGACCCCGGGAACAAGGCGCAGGACACCCCGCCGCGAGTGCTGCTCGTCAAGGACACGATCGTGGCGACGGCCGGCGACACGGCCTTCTCCCGGAGCCCGGACGGGCCCACCTGACCGGCCGACAGGTCTGCATCCACCACCATCGGCAAGCAACCGCAGCAACGCCAACGAGGGGGCACACTCCTTTACCCAGGCGTACCGGCGCACGTCCCGCGCCCAACCGCTCGGCTGCTGGTGGCGCCCGTGCCTGACCCGCACGACAACCCGAGCGCAAGGCATCTACGCACGTCAGAGCCATCCGACTCACAAAGCGCCGTCGCTTCCCAAGCTGAGAGCGCGAGTTCGATTCTCGTCACCCGCTCTTCTTGAAGCCCCAGGTCAACGGCCTGGGGCTGTTACGCGAGCGGGGCTCTCCCGCGTTTTCTGGCACGTGTCGCGTTCGAGGATGGGCCATGCGGAGGGCACAAGTGTCTTGCGGGTGCAGCCCGCTCACGCTGCAGCACGGCGCTGACCTGCGACTTCACGTCAACCATGAGCAGGTTCGCGTGGTCAGAGCACTCAGCCTGCCCGTCCCGAACGACGCCGGACGCCTACCGCTCATCGCGCATCTCGACAAGCGGGGCACAACTTCCTTGCGGGAGCAGGCGCTTGGCCGCCGAGGATCCCGCGTCAGAGCGGAAGGTCGTCCGGGAGTACCCGGAACAACTTGTGGCGGCCCAATGGTCTTACGGCCCGGAAGTCCCTTCGGTCGAGGGTGAGGATCGCGTCGGTGTCGTAGTCGGCCGCAAGCGCCACGTTCACCGCGTCGGCGAGGTCCAGGTCGAGCGCGCCGTAGCGGACTCGGACGGACTGGGCGGCACCCAAGTGGTCCTCCGTGATCTCCGGCATCACGACACGACCCCGGCTCATCCAGCGCCGCAGGTCGTCGACCGCGCTCAGGGCGGCACTGCAGCTTCACCGGCTGTCCCGCATAACCGGTGAAAGTGGTGGCCGCGTCGGTCGTCGCGTGGATGAGGCGACCGGAGACCGCCAGTTTGGCTCCCGTGGCCACCGGTTCAGGGCCGGCGTTCACCGTCAGCTTCGATGCCTTCAGCAGGTTGACGCCGCCTCCCGTCGAGACCGCGGCGGAGGAGGTGCCGTTCTGTGCGAACAGCCAGCGCCAGGTGTGCCCACGGAACTTCCGCTCTGACATCGCCGGGGCGCCGCACGTTCCGACTGAACTGCAGTTCCCAGCACAACGCCATATATGGCCCTGATGTGCAGTCAGCTTTGAAAATACGACGCCATTTTGAGGAACCTGCACGGACCTGGTCGTAGGTCGGAAGTCGGTGGTCAAGTGACGGGCGACACCAGAAGATTGGAGCTGTGGCATCTCGTGACTTTGATGTGGACTCTTTCCTGCAGCAGCCGCTCACTGCTCGCATCGCGACGAGCGGGCCGAAGGTGCGCCCTGTCTGGTTTCTCTGGGAAGAGGGCGCCTTCTGGACCTTGACGGGGCCATGGGCCCGGTTGTTCCACCGTGTGGAGGAGGATCCGAGCGTCGCCCTCGTGGTGGACGAATGCGATCTCACGACAGGGCTTGTCCGGCAGGTGATCGCTCGGGGTCAGGCCGAGCTTGTGTCCTTCGACGTGCCGAGGGGGCGGCGTAAGCTTGCCCGATACTTGGGAGCGGACGAAACTCAGTGGGACTCGCGCTTCGTGCACTACCTGCATGACGATCCGGGCGAACGCGGCACGATGTGGCTGCGTTTGGCGCCTGCCTCGCTCATCGCGAAGGACCTCAGCTACTCCGTCGCGCCGGGCCAGACGGTATGACTCCGTCCCCCATCTCGATGATGGTTGGTATTGAATGTGAGGCGGTCCACGATCGCCGCCCAGAGCGCGGGTCGGTAAAAGGTGGGTCCAGGGTCCGAGTGCGGGTATCCGCGCCGTGTCGCCCCTGGGGCGGGTCGGCCGCGACCCGTTCCAGCCCGGCCGCGGCGCAGCGCCTACCTGATCCCGGCCGACGAGCGGGCCGGTCGCGTGGGGGGCACCCTCCGCTACAGACGGTCGATCGCGGTCATGCGAGCGTGGTGATTCTCCAGTGGTAGCCGTCGGGGTCGGTGAAGTGCCCGGCGTAGTCACCCTGGCCGGTCGGGGTTGCTGCGGTGGTAACTCGGCCGCCGGCAGAGTCTGCGGCGGCGAGAGGAGTGTCCACGTCCTACGCCGTGACCGAGCTGAGCGACAAAGCCGAAAAGACGATCACCTCCCTCGTCAAGAAGGCCGTGAGCTGACACCACGGTCCCCGAGTGATCGCCCTTTGTCCGCACGCCGGGCCGGAGGTGAGCGGCCTCGGGTGCGCGTCGGCCAGGCACTTCAGTGGTACGGCCCGGAGCCGACAGGTGAGCCAGGGCACGCGCCGGCTGGGCTGCGGAAGGCGCGCTGTGCCGTCTCCGCCGCCAGGGGCCCATCGCTGTTCCTGGCCGGGAGGGGGAAGGGGAGTGCGGCACATGGACTTCGCGACGGACGTCGTGGCCGCCGCGGGCCTTCCGGAGTCAGGAGAACGTACGGACGACGTCCCGGACCCGCGCCACGGTGTCGCCGTACGCCCCGAAGTGGGCCAGCACACTGAGGTGTTCGCGCAGGTGCAGCAGCGGCATGCGGTCGCGCCAGGCATCGGGGAGGGGGGAGATCTCCTCGTAGGCGCGGAAGAAGCGGTCCGGAGGAGGATCGCAGCAGTACATCATGCTGAGGTCGGACTCGGCCCACATCCAGCACACCGCCGGGTCGAGGAACACGGGTTCGCCGGCCGTGTCCGCGACGATGTTCGCGCGCCAGAAAGACGATCAGGGCCGCGCCTAGCGGCGCCAGGTAGTAGCCGAGGTCGGCGAACGCCACGGGGGTGACACCGATGACTAGGTCGCGGAAGAGTCCGCCGCCCAGGCCGGCCGCCTCGGCGAGAGTGATCGTTCCGAAGATGTCGAAGTCCTTGCGGACGGAAAGCAGTGCTCCGGAGAGCGCGAAGGCGAAGATTCCCAGGAGATCCATCGCGTACTGGATCCAGTGGTTGAGTTCGCTCGTCGGCATGGGTTCGTTTCTCTCCCGGCTCCGGACTCATTCGGTTGTGCGCTCCGGACTCATTCGGTCGTGCCCAGCGCCACCACCGGGCTGACCCGGGCCGCGCGCCGGGCGGGCAGCAGTCCGGCGAGCGCGGTGACGAGCACCAACCCCAGGAAGACCGCCAGCAGTTGTCCGTACGGCAGCAGCAGCGGCGCCCCGAGGTTCAGCAGCCGGACCGCCAGCCAGGCGTAGGGCACGCCGAGGGCCAGACCGAGGACGCCGCCGAGGACGCCGTACAGGGCGGCCTCCATGCCGATCAGGAAACGGAGCCCGGACCGGCCCAGTCCCAGCGCACGCAGCAGTCCTGACTCGCGGGTGCGTTCCAGCACGGTGAGGCCGGTCGTGGTGCCGACGCCGACGACGGCGATGAGTACGGTGAGCCCGAGCAGACCGAGCGACAGGGTGGCCACCATCTCGATGTCGGCGTCGCTGTTGTCGCGTTCCTCCGCGAGGATCCTCAGTTCCATCGCGCTGTTCTCACTGTTCGGACCGACGGTCTTGCGAATCGCCTGCTCCGCCGCGTTGCGGGCAGCCTGTCCCGACTCGGCGGCATTCGCCAGGACACCGGCCGGCAGCGGCGAGGCGCCCATCTTGTCCAGGTCGCCCGGCGTGACGATCGCGTCGGCGCCCAGTGGTCCTTCGTCGGGCAGCGTGGCCGCGACGGACATCCGGACGGTGCCCTTCTTCGCCGTGGTGAAGGTGATGCTGTCACCGGCCGCCATGCCGAGTCCCCTGGCGAGTCTGCTGCTCACGATCACTTCACCCGGACCGAGTTCGCTCAGTGTGCCGGTCATCGGGCGAAGCAGCCGTGAGGAGGGCAGAGCGGTCAGGTCCAGGTCGATGGCGGACGCCTCCATGCCGCCGACGGCGACATCGGTCTGCCGGTATGCGGTCGCGTCGGCGAGCTGGGGTAGGGCCTTGAGGCGGCGTACGAGATCGGCGCTCAGGCCATTCACCGCGCCATGGGCATCGCTGTTGACGGTGCCGCTCACATCGAAGTCCGCGGGGGCCTGGGCGGCCAGTTCCCGGTCCATGTGGCCCTGCAGGGTGGCGATGCCGACGAGGGTGCCGGAGACCAGGGCGACGCCGAGCGCGACAACGACCGACACGGCCGCCGCGCGGCGCGGGGCGCCGCCGATGCCGCCGACGGCGAGTGTCCCGGTGGGCCCGAGCCGGCGCAGCGGCCACCCGGCGGCCGCCAGCAACGGGCGTACGAGCAGCGGGCCGAGGGTGATCAGCGCGAGGAACGCCAGGGTGCCCGAGAGGACCGTCAGCATCAGGCCCGCGACCGAGTCGTAGTTCAGGTCGCCCGGTTCGGGCAGATCCCCGAGGAGCACAGCGGCCAGTCCCGTGGCGCAGACGGTGAGGAGCAGGCCGATGCCGAGGCGCGCACGGCCGATGCCGCGTTCGCCCGCCAGGGTGCCGGCGCTGCGCAGTGTCTGCAGCGGGGAGACCCCGGCGGCGGACGACGCGGGGGCGAGCACCGCGCCGACGGTCACCAGTACGGCGCCGAGCACCACCGCCGCAGCCGCGGCCACGGGCACCGCGGGCGCCGAGAGGCTCAGTCCGGCGGCGTGGGCGATCACCGGGGCGGCGTATCCGGCGCCGAGTGCCAGCAGGACGCCGGCCGTACCGGCGATGAATCCCACCAGTGCGCCCTCGACGGCGAGCGCCTGGACGAGCCGGCCGCGGTGGGCGCCGATGGTGCGCAGGAGTGCCAGTTGGCGCAGCCGCTGGGCGAAGACGACCCGGAACGTCGAGGTCGCGACGAGGGCGGCGGCCACGACAGCGATCGCCAGGAACATCGCGATGAGCCGGAAGACGTCCGCGTACTGGTCCACCGCGGCCCTGGCCTCCTCGGCGCGCACGGTGTCACCGGGGACGAACTCGAAAGCCGAACCGTCGGTGCGCTGGAACACCGCGGACAGCCGCTCGGTCAGGGCCTCGGCGGAGACACCGTCTTCCGCGCGGACGTCGAGCCGCGGATAGCCCTCGATGTGTCCCATCGCGTTGAGGGCGGCGGCGGGGGCATAACCGGTGGCCTCCCGGTCGGAGTTCGCCTCGACCACACCGGTGACGGTCACCGTAACCGTCCGTGTCTCGTCGGTCTCGTCGGTCTCGTCGGTCTCGTCGGTCTCGTCGGTCTCCTCGGTCCCCTCCGCGTCCCCGCCCACGGGGACGAGCAGGCCGACCCGGTCGCCCGGCTCGATGTCCAGCCGCTGCGATGCCTGCTGGTTCACGGCCAGTTCGAGCGGGCCGTCCGGGTAACCGCCCGCCACGAGCCGCACCCGCGACAGCGGTCCGCTGCCGGGGTCGCCCTGAAGCTCCAGATAGCGCCTGGAGACCTCGGCGAGCGACACCCCGTTCTCCGTACGGGCGGCGACCTCGGCCACTCCCGGTACCGCCTGGACGGCCTTGGTCTGCGCGTCGGTGATGACGTCGTCGTCCCCCAGCACGACCAGGTCGGCGGCCTCGGGGGTGCCGCGGAACCGGTCGACGGTGGTCTGTTCGGTGATCTGCTGGGCCATCACGGTGGCGAACACGACGAACGCGGCGACGAGCACCGACAGTCCGGTCATGAGGAGCCGGCCGGGCCGGGCCAGCACCCCGGCGAGCTGGGTGCGCAGCACGGCGGCCAGCGGTCCCGGACGCTTTTCAGGACGCGGTCCCGGGCCCCGGCTCATCGGGTGCCCGCCAGGTTCTGCAGCGCACCGGTGACCGACGCCCGGCCGGGGGTGTCCAGGTCCTCGACGACGCGGCCGTCGGCGAGGACGACGACGCGGTCGGCGTAGACGGCGGCGCCCGGGTCGTGGGTCACCATGACGACCGTCTGCCCGAGGTCACGCGCCGAGTCCCGCAGGAAGCCCAGCACTTCGGCGCCGGAGCGGGAGTCGAGATTGCCGGTGGGCTCGTCGGCGAAGACCACGGCGGGCCGTGCCACCAGGGCGCGGGCCAGCGCCACCCTCCCCCAGTGCCTTAAGGGCCTGGGAGGTGCCCCCAGCTGCGGGCCCCCGGACAGCTCACCGGGCCGGTGGGTCATCCGGTCGCCGACGCCGAGGACGCCGATGAGATGGTCGAGCAGCTCCTGGTCGACGGGCCGGCCGGCCAGGTCGAGCGGCAGGGTGATGTTCTGCCTCGCGGTCAGCTGCGGCAGCAGGTTGAACGACTGGAAGACGAAGCCGATCCTGTCCCGCCGTACGGTGGTCAGCGCCCGTTCGGACAGGCCGGTGAGGTCCGTACCGTCGATCAAAACCCGCCCGGAGGCGGCGGTTTCGTGGCCGGCCAGGCAGTGCATGAGGGTGGACTTGCCAGAACCCGACGGCCCCATGATGGCGGTGAAGCGGGCGCGCGCGAAGCCGACGGACACCCCGTCCAGGGCTCGTACGCCGGTGTCGCCATGGCCGTAGACCTTGACGAGGTCCTCCGCGCCGACGGCGATGTCATCGCCGATGTGGCGGGAAATGCTTTCGGTTCTGTGCGCGACGGCGCCGATTCCCATGGGTCTGATTCCCCTGTGTAGCTGTTTCGGCTGCGTTGCCTCGTGGCGTTGAAATACCTCAGGACGACGCGATCTGCGGGACCACGAGGGTGCGTTCGGCCTCGGTGCAGTGCGAATTGGCCGTCTTCGTCATGTCGGCCAGTTCCTGCTTCGTCGGTGCCTCGGCCGCACCCGTCGCATGGTCGGCGGCCCACTGCTCGTACGTGGCGATCCGCAGCCCGAGGTAGCCGTCCTTCATCTCCGCGATGCGCAGGTCACGCGTGTCCTTCCGCCACTTCGCGATCGCGGCCTTGTCCGCGGGAAGCTCCTGCGCCTCGTCGATGATCTTCTGGGCCAGAGCGCAGTCGGCCGCCGACGCCTGGCTCGGCGCATCGCGCTGCTGCCACCAATAGGCGCCGCCGATTCCCACGGCCGCCATCACCACGACCGCGAGGGACATCCCGAATACCAGCGCTTTCTTGCTGCGGCTGTCGCTCTGAACGGTGATAACCATCGGATGCCCCCGGAGAATTGTCGGTGAAACGTGCTTTCGTTTCGTCAACAATCCTTGCGGGGGCGGCTTTCACGCACATCCGATCGGGATACGACCTCTGTGCACCCGCTCGTACGACCCGGGTCGTACGCCGATGCGCGACCGCCTCCTGCACCGGAAGGATCAGCCGGTCGGCCGGACCAGCCCGGTCTGGTACGCCAGCACCACGGCCTGCACCCGGTCGCGCAGCTCCAGCTTGGTGAGGATCCGCCCGAGGTGCGTCTTCACGGTCGTCTCCGCGACGTACAGGCGAGCGGCGATCTCGGAGTTGGACAGCCCGCGGCCGACCAGTTCCAGCACGTCCCGCTCCCGCTCGGTCAGGACGGCGAGCCGGTCGTCGTCCTGCGGCTCCGGGGCGGGAACCAGTTGTCCGGCGAACCGTTCGAGCAGTCGACGGGTCAGCCGGGGGGCCACGACGGAGTCGCCCGCCGCCACCACGCGGATCGCGGCGAGGAAATCCTCGGGCGGCACGTCCTTGAGCAGGTAGCCGCTCGCGCCGGCCTGGAGCGCGGCGAACGCGTCGTTGTCGGTGTCGAACGTCGTGAGGACAAGGATCCTGGGCGGGTTCGGGCGCTCGCCGATCCGCTCGGTGGCCTCCACCCCGTCCATGACGGGCATCCGGATGTCCATGACGACGACATCGGCCGTGGTCCGCTCCAGCAGCGCCAGCGCCTCCGCCCCGTCCCCCGCCTCTCCGACGACCTCGATGTCGGGCTGTGCGTCCAGCACCATGGCGAACCCGGCGCGCACCAGAGGCTGGTCGTCCACGACCACCACCCGGATCGGTCTCGCCGCAGCATCCGAACCGTTCGTGCCGCCGCTCATGCCGCCGCTCATGCCGCCGCCTTCGCCGGAAGTTCGACCTTGATCTGCCACCCCGGGCCGAGCCGAGGGCCGGCGGTGAACCGGCCGCCGTGCACATCGACCCGCTCCCGCATGCCCACCAGCCCGTTGCCGCCGGAGCCGGGCAGCACCGGAGCGGAGCCGGCCAGCTTTCCGGCCCCGTCGTCGAGGACCTCCAGTACGGCGGTGCCGTCGCGGAACTCCAGCGTGACGGTGACGTGTGCCTCGGGTCCGGCGTGCCGCAGCGCGTTGGTCATGCTTTCCTGGGCGATCCGGAAGAGGGTCAGCTCTTCGGCGGTCGAGAGCCCCTGCGGCTCACCCTCCACGCGCAGGTCCACTCGGAGTCCGGCGGCGCGGGCCCGCTCCACCAGCGGTTCCAGATGGGCCAGCCCGACCCGGCGGCGGTCGTCGGCACCCTCACGGCCGCCATCGCCATCGCCATCGCCATCGCCAGCGCCGTCGCCAGCGGTGCCGGACCTCTTCGTACCGCGCAGCACCTCCACGATGCTGCGCATGTCCTCGAGCGCGTCCCGGCCGGTGCCCGCGACCGCCTGCATCGCCTTGCTGGCCTTGTCCTGATCCGCGGCGATCGCGTATCTGGCCCCGTCCGCCTGGATGATCATCACGGCCAGGCTGTGCGCCACCACGTCGTGCAACTCACGGGCGATCGCCGCGCGTTCTTCGACGGCGGCCAGCCGGACGAGGTGGGCACGCTCCCGCTCGGCGCCTGCGGCACGCTCCTCCAGGGCCGCCACCAACAGCCGACGGGTCCGCAGTACGTACGCGGTCAGCCACACCGCCGCGCAGATGCCGGTGAAGGTCAGGTTCTCGCTGAACTCGTCCCAGTCGGCCGCCGAGCTGAGCGAGGAGATCCCGCCGAAGGCCAGCAGGTTGCCCACGACAACGATGGCACCGGCGGTGTACGCCTTCCACATCTCCTCGGCATGGCTCACCACCGTCACCATCGCGATGAGGACGGCGATGTCGTACCCGGTGAGTTCTCCCGCCAGCGGCTCGGCGAGGGCCGCCAGCAGATACTGCGTCAGGGCGAGGGCGGCGACGACCGCCATGACGGTCAGAGGAGCGCGACGGCGGAACACCACGGCCAACGCCATGGAGAGGCCGATGAGTTGGTCGTAGCCCGTGTCGTAGAACAACGTCGTGTAGGCCACCAGCACCGCGAGTGCCAGGTCGTAGGCCCTGTGCATCCACGGTTGCGGCAGTAACGGGCGCACCATGGCCGTCAGCGTACACGGCTGATCAAAAACGAGTCAGGCGGACCGCGGCGCGGGGTCTTCCGGTACGCGGAGTCTTCCAGTACGCGGGGTCTTCCAGTACGCGGGGTCTTCCAGTACGCGGGGTCTTCCAGTACGCGGGGTCTTCCAGTACGGCGACGGCCTGACCGGAACCGCGTCAGCGCCGGGGGCCGGCCAGCGCGTAGGCCAGGGTGCCTACGGCCGCGAGGGTCAGCGCGGTCCAGGTGGCGGCGGGGGTGTCCGGGGGCTGCAGCATCCAGGTGGCCACCTGGGCCGGTCCCCCGGCCGAGGGCGGGACGAAGAGCGCCGCCGAGAACCAGCCGAACGGCAGTGTCCAGCCGTATCGCCCGCCGAACGCCGCGGCCCCGATCGCGACCAGCCCCGTCAGCCCGGCGGCGTCCCGGACGAAGAACCCCGTCGGTGCCAGGTCGTCGCCCATGAACGCCAGGGCCGGCGGCACCGCCCCGGTGACCGCGCCGATGAGCAGTACGTGCGCCGCACGCCGGGGCACCCAGCCGAACGCGGCCGTCCGGTCCAGCGTGTGGTCCTGCCCGCTCAGTCCGGCCGCGGCCACCGCGACCGCCGCGGTCAGCACCAGTGCGGCCGTCCTCGGATCCCCCGGCCCGTCGCGCGTGCCCTGCGCGAGCGCCCACACCGTCCCGGCACCGATCAGCACGAGGGCCAGCGAGGCGGGTACCTGCCGGGAGCGCGCGTACAGCGTCAGCCACCTCACCGGGGCGCCTTCCCCGCCAGTACGTCCAGCAGGTCGCCCTCGCAGAACAGGGCCGCGGTCCGCAACGCCGCCACCCGCGCCCGCTGTTCGGACGCCGGCAGCGCGCGGAGCGCGTTCCAGGCCGGCCCGCTCAGGGGGTCCGGTTTGTGCGAGTGCAGGGGTTCCAGGTCCCCGAGGAACCAGGCCGCGGCGACGGTTCGCGCGGCCAGTTCGCGGTTGTCGTACTCGGAGCACGTCGCTGTGCCGGCCCCGGCCAGCAGGCTGCGCGTGAGGTCCTCGCCCGTCGCACCTCGGATTTCCCAGGCGTCGAGGTCGACGGGGACGGCTCCGTCGGGCACCGGCTTGGCGGTGCCGGGGGACTCGTGGACCGAGACCGGCGCGTCCGGCAGTTCGGCCAGCAGCCGCAGCGCCTCGCGGCCCGGGCCGGCCAGGACGGCGAGTCGCGTGCTGTGCAGCTTGGTGACGCAGACCCGGCCGTCGCACACCGGTGCCGTCGTCACGCTGTCGGGCACGTGGTTCCCCGCCGGGTCGTACGGGAGCACGGGCAGCGCCACCGCCGCGCCCAGCACGACCGGCAGCAGGGCGAGCAGCCGCGAGCGCCGGGTCGCGGCCGCCAGCAGCAGGAAGCCGGTGCCCGCGAGGCCGAGCAGCCAGACGGCCTGCCCGAGGTTGACGCGGCCCGCGACGGTGAGGAACACGTCCCTCATCGGCGGCAGCGCCGGGGCGAGCAGCGCGATCCGATTGGCCAGCGCTCCTTCCGGCCCGGGCCCGGCGTCCGCCCTGTCGTCGATCACCGTCACGTACATCGTCGCCGCCAACGCGGCCACGGCGAGTACCGGCGGAGTGAGCGCGGAAGGAACGAGGCGGGCGACGCCCATGCCCAGCAAGGCGCCGGCGACGACTCCCAGCACGCCGACCGCCACGATCGGGACCCAACCGAGGTGGAAATACCCGTCGTTGCCGATCACCTGCACCGCGCCGACGAGGAACAGCAGGAGGTAGGCGGCCGTCAGCGCGAGGGCCGACGCCCCGGCGGCCTTCGCCGCCCGGTGCCAGGCGGGCCGCGGCGTGGTCGCGAGCAGTTCGGGCATTCCTCCCGACCGGTGGTCGCGCAGGCCCTGCAGCGCTCCGGCGCCGACCACCAAGGGCCACAGGAACGCCAGCGCGAAGCGCTGCCACCACGCGGTGGACGTCCACTGCGCCGTCCACGCCTCGTCGCCCTTCCACCATGGCCCGCTGATCAGGTGGAGGAACGCGAGCGCCACCACCAGGAAAAGCCCGCCCGCCCACGGCGCGACGGACCGTCTCAGTTCGATCCGCAGAATCCGCCCGTTCACCAGGCACCCCGCTCCTGCTCGGGACGTGCCAGCAGCGCCGAATAGCCGCGCTCGATCGGGCTGTCGCCCACGTCCTTCGGGCCGCCCGCGGCGGCCAGCCCGTCCGGCGTGCCCTGGAACACCAGCTTGCCCTCGGCGAGGAGCACGACCGCCGTGCAGGCCGCCGCGACGTCCTCCACCAGATGCGTCGACACCACGACACAGCTGTCGGTGCCGAGTTCCTGAAGCAGCTCGCGAAAGCGCAGCCGCTGCGCCGGGTCGAGCCCGGCCGTCGGCTCGTCGAGCAGCAGAATCCGCGGATCGTTGACGATCGCCTGAGCGATGCCGGCACGTCGCACCATGCCGCCGGACAGCGTTCGCATCCGGTCGTCGGCCCGGTCCGCCAGCCCCACCCGCTCGACGGCGCGCTGAACCGCCGCCGGGATGTCCCTCCGGGGCACCTCCTTCAGCCACGCCATGTACTCGACGAACTCACGGACGGTGAAGCGCTTGTAGCACCCGAAGTCCTGTGGGAGGTAACCGATCAGGCGGCGCAGCTCCCGCAGATCCGTAGCGCCTCCGAGGGACGTGCCGAGCAGTTCCAGGGTTCCGCCGGCCGGCCGGAACACCGTGGCCAGAGAACGGATGAGGGTGGTCTTGCCGGCGCCGTTGGGCCCGAGCAGCCCGTGCACTCCGGTGCCGAGCGACAGGTCGAGCCCATCGACGGCCATCCTGCGAAGACCGGCCCGCACCTTCAGCCCCTCGGCCCGGATCTCCCAGGCGTAGGACGTCGGTGCGACTTCGGCCGCGGTCACCGCGCGCATAGGTTGTCGCCTTTCCGATTGCACATGAATGTCAGCAGATGTGAGCAGCAGCTCAGAGCGAGCAGGTGTCAGCGGTGGGCGCCCAGTCGGGCGTAGGCGTCCTTGCGGACGGCCACCACCACCGCCCCGAGGAGGAAGACCGCGGCCCACCCGGGCAGGACCGCGGGCTCCAGGACGAAGGACGTGCGGCTCAGTGCCAGGGCCGGTGCCACGATCACGGCGGCCCACACCACCACCAGCGCGACCGCCGCCCGGGTCACCCCGACCAGTCCGCCGAGCGCGAGGGTCCCGGTGGTGAAGGCCAGGCAGGGCAGCAGCCACTGTGCGGCCGTGGCGCCCGTCGACCAGCCGGCCACCAGCAGCGCGGGGATCACCACGGCGAGCACGGACACCGTCCGCCGGAGCACCAGGTGAAGTCCGGCCCTGGGTGCGGCGGCGGTCAGTTCGTACGCGGGGTCGAGCCCGCGGGCCCAGGAGGCGGCGACGCCGAGCACGGGCAGTACCGGCGCCAGCAGTTGCACCACCGAGACACCGTCGCCGGGGCGCCCGGTCAACCGGTCGCACACCACGGCGACCAGCGTGACGACCACGGTCATGACCAGCCAGGGCACCATCACCGGCGACGCCCACGTCGACAGCCACCCGAGCCGCTGCCGGGGCCGCGGCGCCGGGGCGTGCGCTCCCAGCAGCGGTTCCAGCTCCGACCAGACGCCCTCGACCAGCGAACCCACCGCCGCGTCCTGCTCCCGGACGACCGCCGAGAGCCGGCCGCGGCACACCGCGCAGGTGTCCAGATGGACTTCGAGCGCCCACAGCTCGTCGCCGGGGATGCCCGCCTCGCCGCCCGCGTACCGGCCGATCAGCCGCTCCGACGCGTGGTCCCCGCTCATGACAGCGCCTTCCGCATCGCGATTCTCGCCCGCCGGGCGCGGGTCTTGACGGTGCCCTCGGGCACCCCGAGCAGGACCGCGGTCTCGCGGACGGACAGCCCGTCGAGCACCATGGCCTGCAGCACGGCCTGCAACTCCGGCGCGAGCCGCCGCAGTGCGTCCCCGACGTCGCCGCCGACCGTGGCCGCCAGCACCTCGTCCTCGGCGGCCGGTACGACGGCCTCGGCACTCGCCACCGCGGGCGGTCGGGCGTGGCGTGCGCGCCGGCGAAAGGCGTCGACGAGGCGGCGGGACGCGATCGTCCACAGCCAGCCGACCGCCGAGCCGCCGACGGCCGAGCCGGCGAACGCGCCGGCCGCCCGCCACACCGCCAGATACGACTCCTGCATGACCTCGGCGACGATCTGCTCGTCCGAGCAGCGGCGGCGCAGCCGCACCGCCATCCACGGCGACGTCCGCCGGTACAGCTCCTCGAACGCGGCGCGGTCGCCCTTGGCGACCAGACGGACGAGCCGTTCCTCGTCCGCCTCCGCCAACGTTGCCTGTCGTGATCTCACGCCTGACAGACGCCCCGGCCGGCTCGACGGTTTTCCCGCGGAGGTGTTGTACGTCACAGCGACGGGCGTCAACGCGCCCAGTCAGCGCGGTGGTCGGACCGCGCCGTTCTCCCAGGCCCAGGCGGCGATCTCGACGCGGTTGCGCACACCCAGCTTGGCCTGGATGTTCGTGAGGTGCGTCTTCACCGTGGACAGGGACAGGACCAGCTCCGCGCGGATCTCCTGGTTGGTCCGGCCGACCGCCACCAGTCGCGCGACATCCAGCTCACGGTCGGTCAGCGGGTGGGACCCCGCGCCACCGCGGTGCGCCGAGGGCGGCTGCCGGTCCTGCAGTTGCTCCAGCAGGCGCAGGGTCACGGCGGGCGAGACCAGTGCGTCGCCCCGTGCCGCGGCCCGTACGGCTTCGATGAGCAGCGCGGAACCGGCGTCCTTGAGCAGGAAGCCGCAGGCGCCGTTGCTCAGTGCGGTGTGGACGTAGTCGTCCTGGTCGAACGTGGTCACCACCACGACCCGGAGCGGGTCCAGCACCCCGGGCCCGGCCAGCGCCCGGGTGACGTCCAGGCCGTCCAGCTTCGGCATCCGGATGTCGACCAGGCAGACGTCGGGGCGCAGCCGACGGGCCATTTCCACGCACTCGGCGCCGTCCTGCGCCTCGCCGACGACCTCGATGCCGGGCTGGGTGTTCAGGATGAGGCGGAATCCGGTGCGCACCATCTCCTGGTCGTCGGCTATCAGGACCCTGGTCGCGGAGGTGCTCACGCCGGTGATCCTTCCACAGCTGTGGACAGTACGGGGAAGACGGCGGTGACGCGCCAGCCGCCGTCCGCCGTGCTCCCCGTCTCCAGCGTGCCCTCGACGGCTTCGACGCGTTCGCGCAGGCCGACGATGCCGAAGCCGCCTCGTCCCCCGGCGGGGACGGCGGACCGTTCGCGGGGGGCGGAGTTGCGCACCTCCACCAGCAGCCGGTCGTCCTCGGCGTCGACGCGGACCGCGACCGTGGCACCGGGGGCGTGCCGGCGCACGTTGGTCAGCGCCTCCTGCACGACGCGCTGCACGGAGGTTTCCACCTCGGGCGCGAGTTTCTTCGTGCGGGCCGCCGTCCCGAGGTGCAGGCTCGCGTCCTGCTCGCCGCCCGAGGAGAAGTCGGAGACCGTCTTGGCGAGTTGGGGGACGAGTTCGCCGGGCCGCAGCGTGCGGTTCTCCTCCTCGCGCAGCACGCGCACCAGACGGCGCATCGAGTCCAGCGTCTCCATCCCGGCCTTGCGGATGTTCTCGAGGATCGGGTCGATCTGGTCGGGGGCGATCGGCAGTACGGCGCGGGCGGCGTCCGCCTGGACGACGATCCCGGTGACATGGTGGGCGATGAAGTCGTGCAGGTCCCGGGCCAGTTCCATCCGCTCGCCCTCGCGCACGGCGACGACCGCACGGGCCCGGCGGGCGTCCAGCGACCGCAGGTAGCAGCCCAGGGCGATCGCCCCGCCGGCGGCCACCGTGAAGAAGGTGGCGAAGTTGCTCGGCCAGAGCGGATCGCCCCACATCCGGTAGGGAAGGACGATCGCCGCGGCGCCGAGCGTCACGACCAGCGCCACCGCGACGGCGGGTGCCGACGTCGTACGGCAGACGCGCACCAGCAGGATCAGCAGGCAGGCGAGCTCCAGGAAGCTCCACTCTTCCGGCAGCAGGTGGGTGGTGACAGCGAAGACGGTCAGCGCCAGTGAGAGCAGGGCGGTGAGCCAGGCCCGGGCCTCCAGACGTATCCAGCGGGCGGGCAGGAGCAGGATCAGGGCCGCCACGAGCCCGCTGCACAGGGGCACGACACCGAGCCGGTCCGACTCGGAGTCCGCGACCCCGGCCGGGACGTCCCATGACGACCAGACCGCCACGTCGAACAGCCACAGCAGGGCGAGACCGGCGTAGGTCGCCAACGAGACGACCGGCAGGTTCAGTTGGAGACGCCGGGCCCGGCCACGCCCTGCGGGGAACGGTGTTTTCGTGTTCACGGTCGAAGGCTAAGGAAGAACGGCCGACCGGCGGGTCGGCCGAATGGCCGAGGTGCGCCGCGGCGAATCGGCTGTCCGGCCGAGGGAGGGACCTGCCGTCCGGGCGGGATCGTCAAGGCATGCTGATCGCAGGTGCCCCAGCCCAGTCGCCTACCGCACCAGGCAGGGGCGCTTGCTGTCGAACTCCCAGCCTGGGATGAGGTGTTGCATGGTGACGGCGTCGTCGCGTGCCCCCAATGCCTTCTCCCGGTAGAGGTCGTGGGCCGCGAGGAGCCGGTCCATGTCGAGGTGGACGCCCAGCCCCGGGCCGTCCGGGACGGCGATCTCACCACCGACGATGCGCGGTGGGGCGGTGGTGAGCCGTTCCAGCCCTTCCTGCCAGATCCAGTGGGTGTCCAGGGCGTTGTACTCGCCCGGGGCCGCGGCGCCGCAGTGGGTCACCATGGCCAGGGAGATGTCGAAGTGGTTGTTGGAGTGGCAGCCCCAGGTCAGGCCCATGGCGTTGCACAGCTGCGCCACGCGCACCGAGCCCTGCATGGTCCAGAAGTGGGGGTCGGCCAGCGGGATGGAGACCGACTGGAGGGCCAGGGCGTGGGTCATCTGGCGCCAGTCGGTGGCGATCATGTTGGTCGCGGTGGGAAGGCCGGTGGCGCGGCGGAACTCGGCGAGGATCTCCCGTCCGGAGTAGCCGCCTTCGGCTCCGCAGGGGTCCTCGGCGTAGGCGAGCGTGCCGACCAGGGGCCGGCACAGCTCGATCGCCTCGCGCAGTGACCACGCGCCGTTCGGGTCGAGGGTGATCCGGGCCTCGGGGAAACGGTCCTTGAGGGCGCGTACGGCCGCCACCTCCTCGGCACCCTCCAGGACGCCGCCCTTGAGCTTGAAGTCCCGGAACCCGTAGAGGTCGTAGGCCGCCTCGGCCTGGCGGACGATCGCCTCCGGCGACAGGGCCTCCTCGTGCCGGAGCCGGTACCACTCCACGGGCGAGTCCGGTTCGCGGACGTACTCCAGGTCGGTCCGGTCCGGGTCGCCGACGTAGAAGAGATAGCCCAATACCCGTACGGAGTCCCGCTGTTGGCCGTCTCCCAGGAGCGCGGCGACGGGCACGTCGAGGTGCTGCCCGAGGAGGTCGAGCAGCGACGACTCGACGGCGGTGACCGTGTGGACGGTGGTCCGCAGGTCGAAGGTCTGGGCGCCCCGTCCGCCGGCGTCGCGGTCGGCGAACCGGTCGCCGATCTCGCGCAGGACGCGCTTGTAGTCGCCCACCTTCGCACCGAGGACGAGGGGTTCGGCGTCGCGGAGCGTCTGGGTGATCTTCTCGCCGCCGGGCACCTCCCCCAGTCCCGTACGGCCCTTTGAGTCCTTGAGGACGACGACGTTGCGGGTGAAGTACGGGCCGTGGGCGCCGGAGAGGTTGAGCTCCATGCAGTCGCGGCCGGCGACGGGGTAGACGGCGAACTCGGTGACGGTCGGCTGACTGCTCATGATGGTCCAAGTCCCTTGTGTCATGGATGAGTCGGGTTACAGGCTGAGGACGTCGAGGGCCCACTCGGCCGCCAGGACGCCCCCCAGGCCGAGGACGGCCAGCACCGTCGTATAGGTGGTACGGACCTTGATCGCTTCAATGACGGAGAGGTTGAAGTACTCCTTGAACAGCCAGAATCCCGGGTCGTTGACGTGGGAGCACGCGATGGAACCGCAGGCGACGGCGAGCACCATCATCTCCGGGTGGACCCCGCTGCCCGCCAGGAGCGGCAGCACCACGCCGGAGGCCGTGACGACGGCGACCGTCGCCGAGCCGAGCGCTATGCGGAGGATGACGGCGACGAGCCAGGCGAGGACGATCGGCGAGATGGACCAGCCGTCCGTGGCGTCCTTGATGTAGTCGGAGATCCCGCCTTCGACGAGGACGTTCTTGAAAGCCCCGCCGGCGCCGATCACCAGCAGGATCATCGCCATCGCCTTGGCCGCCGAGGTGCAGGAGGCGCCGACCTCCTCCAGGCTCCGGCCGATCCGCGGCCCGAACGCCCAGACCGCCAGGCACAGCGTCAGCAGCAGCGCGATCGGTGCCGAGCCGATGAAGGCGACGAAGTTCAGGAACGGGCTCTCGGTGGAGGTGGCCATGTCGGTCACGGCGGCGGCCACGATCAGCGCCACGGGGAAGAGCGCCACGAACAGCGACCAGCCCAGTGAGGGCATCTCCTCGTCGGCGAACTCGCGGTCGCTGACCAGGCCCTTGGGGATGGAGGGGTTCATCGCCCTGATGAACGGAAGGCGCGGCCAGGTCAGGGCGATGAGCGCGCCGGCGGGAACGGCGATGAACAGACCGTAGAAGAGCGTCAGTCCGACGGAGGCGTGGAAGGTCGCGGCGACGGCGGTGGGGCCGGGGTGCGGCGGCAGGAAGCTGTGCATGGTGGACAGGGCGATGGACATCGGCAGGCCGACCCACAGCAGCTTCGTTCCGGTGACCCTGACCAGGGTGAACGCGATCGGCACGATGATGATGAAAGCGACCTCGTAGAACATGGTCACGCCGATCAGCATGGCCGTGACGACCATGGCCACCTGGACCCAGCGCGGGCCGAAGGCGTCGAGGAGCTTGCCGGCTATTCGCTGAGCGGCGCCGGAGTCTCCCATGACCCGGCCGACCATGGCGCCGAGTCCGATGGTGAGCATGGTGTCACCGACCTGGTCCCCGATGCCTTCGGAGAGGACGTCCGGGATGGTGGCCACCGGGATGCCCCGGACCAGTGCGACGCCGACCGCCACGAGCAGGAGGGCCGCGAAGCCGTTGAGCCTCAGCCTGGTCATCAGGAGAAGCAGGATCAGAACGCTGATCCCGACTACGAGGAGAGGCATGGCAGTTCCCCTTTGAACTGTTGGGTGAGCCGTCCTGCTCATCCCTGTATGCAGATGACGTCTACGTATGCAGATGGAGGTTAGATGGGTGAACGGAGTGGGTCAACGGGTTGGGCAGACTCGGATCGACGCGGATTTACGATGGGCCCATGTCGGAGGGGAGAGGTGTCCGCGGTGTGAAGTCGGCGGCCCGGACCGTCGCGCTGCTGGAACTGCTCGCCGCGCGGGGCGAGCAGCCCTCGCGCCTGGACCAGCTCGCGGAGGAACTGGGCGTGCCGCGCAGCAGCATGTACCAGCTGCTCCAGACCCTCGTCGACTCCGGTTGGGTCCGCACCGACGCCACCGGCTCCCTCTACGGCATCGGCATCCGCGCCCTCCTCACCGGCACCAGCTATCTCGACGGCGACCGGCGCATCCGCACGGTCCGCCCGTACCTCGACGAGGCCTCGGACGCGCTCGGCGAGACGATCCACATGGCTCGGCTCGACGGCCCGGACGTCGTCTACCTCGCCACCCGTGAGTCCCACGAGTACCTGCGCACCATCAGCCGCGTCGGCCGCCGCGTCCCGGCCCATGCCGGCGCCCTCGGCAAGGCACTGCTCGCCGAGCGCCCCGACGACGAACTGCCGGTCGCGGGCAGGCCGTTGACGGCCCTCACGGAGAACACGCGCACCGACCGTGCCGCACTGCTCGCCGACCTGGCCCAGGTGCGCGAGCGCGGCTACTCCATCGACCGCGAGGAGACGGTGACCGGTATCGCCGGCTTCGGCTTCGCCCTGCGGTACGACACACCGGCCACCGACGCCATCAGCTGCTCGGTCCCGGTGGCCCGGCTGACCCGGGAACACGAGGCCCGCATCGTCTCCGTGATGCGGGACGTACGAGCGAAGATCGAAGCCCACCTGCCGCCCGTCTCGGGCATACCCGACTGGCGCTGAGGCTGCGGGTAGTAACTGACCCGGTCACACCAAGAAGATCGTGCCAGTACGCTCCCGGTCATGACGGCACCTCCGACGGGCTCCGAGACAGCCCACCGCCCGACCGTGTTGGGGGTTTGGAGCTGTTGCCGTTGGAGTGCGTTCAAGAGCGTTCTGGTGAGCGGGAGTGAGTGTGGGTGGTCTGTGTCGTGGCGTGCCTCGGCGGTGGGGCCCGTTTCCGCGGTGAACTGGCGTTCTCTCATCGAATGCGCATGGCCCGGTTCTGGGACGAGGCGATGGACTGGACCCTGCACGAGGTCACCGACGCTCACGCGCTGCTGCGCTCCGCCAAGGGCGTCGGCCCGTATCTCAAGACGGCTGGCTCCCGACCCACCCTTGACACACCGGATCGTCTGGAGGAGTTCCGTGGCCGGGCGCCCCGGTCGGCCGCGACTGGGGTTGCATCCCAGGTGGCAACAGTCCACAGCATCGCCGACCCTCGTCGGCTTCGAGGCGCCCGCCGACCTGACCGGGGAGCCGGAGGCGGAGCCGGGGCCGGGGCCGGAGGCGGGGCCGGGGCCGGAGGCGGGGGCCGGAACCGGAGCCGGAGGCAGGGCCGGGACCCGAGCCGGAGCCGGGACCGGGACCGCCAGGTCAAAGTCGGTCGCTTCCGCCATGCACGTCGTCGCTTCCCAAGCTGAGGGCGCGCGTTCGGTTCGCGTGTCGCAGGTGTCGCCTCCTCCTGTCAGTCGTACTCCGGCTGCCACATGGCGTCCTGGATCTGCTGGATCACGTCGTCGAGGCCGGCCCGGGCGACGCCCTCCGCGTCGGCGCGGCGGGCGACGGCCGTGGCGACCACGGCCGAAGAGGTGCGCAGGTTCTCCACGTGCGGCAGCAGCGCGGCGCCGGGCCCTGACAGGTCGGCGAGGCCGGCGACGGCTTCCGCCGCGGCCTGGAGCATGCCGTCGGTGACCCGCTCGGCGCGGGCCACCACGGCGCCGAGCCCCAGCCCCGGGTAGAGAAGGGCGTTGTTGGCCTGGCCGATGACGTAGGTGGTGCCGTCCAGCTCCACCGGAGGAACCGGGATGCCGACGGCGACCAGGGCCTTGCCGCCGGTCCACCGCAGCACGTCCGCCGGCATGGCCTCGATCTTCTCCGTGGGGTTGGACAGCGGCAGCACCACCGGCCGGTCCACGTGGCGGGCCATGGAACGCACGACGTCCTCGGTGAAGGCACCGTGCTGAGTGGAGGTCCCCACCAGCACGGTCGGATGCACATGGTCCACCACGCCTGCCAGGTCGGCCGGCCGGTCGTCGGGCCACTCGTCGTCGGGGCGCGCGTACGGCTGCTGGTAGTCGCGCAGTCCCTCGGTGGAGCGCCGCAGCAGACCCTGGCGGTCCACGCACCAGATGCGGCGGGTGGCCTCCTCCTGGTCCAGTCCGTCGCGGACCATCGCGTCGCGCAGCTGGTCGGCGATGCCCACGCCCGCCGTCCCGGCGCCGAAGACCACGATCCGCTGGTCCCGCATGGGCGTACCGGTGACCCGCACCGCGTTCATGACGCAGGCCAGCGTGATCGCGCCGGTGCCCTGCATGTCGTCGTTGAACGTGCAGATCTTCTCGCCGTACTGCTGGAGGATGCGGCGGCCGTTGCCGGGGCCGAAGTCCTCCCAGTGGAGCAGCGCCTGCGGGAACAGCTCGCCCACCGCCTCCACGAAGGCGGCGACGAACGCGTCGTACGCCTCGCCGCGCACCCTGCTGTGCCGGTTGCCGATGTACAGCGGGTCGTTGAGCAGTGCCTGGTTCCCGGTGCCGACGTCGAGCATCACCGGTACCGCACGTCCCGGGTGGATGCCCGCGGCGGCGGTATAGACCGCCAGCTTTCCGACCGAGATCTGCATGCCGCCGACGCCCCAGTCGCCGATGCCGAGGAGCTGCTCCGCGTCGGTCGCCACCACCAGGTCGACGTCGTCGGGGCCGAGGCCGAGCGCCTGGAAGGCGGGGCGGACGTCCTGGGGGCGGTCGATGGACAGGTAGACCCCGCGCGGGCGGCGGTATTCGTGGCTGTAGCGCTTGATCGCCTCGCCCACGGTCGGGTCGTACACGATCGGCAGCAGCTCGGTGAGGTGGTCGGTGAGCAGCCGGAAGTAGAGGACCTCGTTGCGGTCGTGGAGCTGTTCCAGGTAGACGTTCTTCGCCAGGTCGTCCGGCTGCGCCCGCAGCTGTTCCCAGGCGCGGCGGGCCTGCAGCTCAAGGGACAGCACCGCGGGCGGCAGCATCCCCACCAGGCCGTGCCGCTCCCGCTCCTCCTGGGTGAAGGCGACGCCCTTGTTGCTCAGCGGGTCGGCGAGCAACGCGCGCCCGCCCGGTTGCTGGTGGTCGTCCTGTGCACGGTTTCGGGGCGGGGCCATCGGCTCTCCTTGCGTCGCACGACTGCCGTCGGGGCTCGTTTCCTGTCGGGCCGGCTCGTTTCCTGCCAGGCCGGCTCGTTTCCTGCCAGGCGCCCCGGGTACCCCGGTCGGCACGACAGGCGCACCGGCGCTCATCCCTTTGCCGCACTTTGACGCGACCCTTCGCGATGAAAGAGACGCGGCCCTTCGCGATGAAAGAGCTGAAAGAAAAGAGGGGGATTTCCCCATGCCCAAGCCCGCCCAGCAGCAACAGCCTCCGGGTACCGAAGCGGCCCTGCGGCCCCGGGCCGACCACGGTGAGCGCAGTTACCGCGGATCGGGCCGGCTGGCCGGGAAGACGGCCGTGATCACCGGTGGTGACAGCGGCATCGGCAAGGCCGTCGCGATCGCCTACGCCCGCGAGGGCGCCGATGTCCTCATCTCGCACCTGAACGAGGAGGAGGAGGACGCCCGCGACACGGCGCGCTGGGTGGAGGAGGCCGGCCGCGAGGCGGTTCTGGTGCCCGGTGATCTGAGCGATCCCGCCCACTGCCGGGAGGTGGTGGCGCGGGCCGTCGAGGCCTTCGGCCGCATCGACGTCCTGGTCAGCAACGCGGCGTTCCAGATGTTCCGCGACTCGATCGAGGAGATCCCGGACCAGGAGTGGGACCACACGCTGGCGACCAACCTCAGCGCCATGTTCCGCCTCTGCAAGGCGGCGGTGCCGCACATGAAGCCGGGTGCGTCGATCATCGCGTCCAGCTCGGTGAACTCCGACACGCCGCCGCCGGGCCTGCTGGCGTACAACGCGACGAAGGCGGGCCTGGCCAACATGGTCGGCTCCCTGTCCCAGTCGCTCGCCGAGCGGGGCATCCGGGTCAACAGCGTTGCCCCGGGGCCGATCTGGACGCCGCTGATCCCCGCCACGATGCCGCCCGAGCAGGTCGAGGACTTCGGCGGCCAGACACCGCTGGGACGGGCCGGGCAGCCGGCCGAACTCGCCCCCGTGTACGTCATGCTCGCCTCGGACGAGGCCGCGTACGTCTCGGGTGCGCGCATCGCCGTCACCGGCGGTCAGCCCATTCTCTGACACCTCGTCAGGAAGCAGGAATGACCGTGGACTCGTACCCCTTGCCGCTGACCACCCCCGTCAAGCAACACGTCTTCGGCGGCCGGGCCATCGCCGAACGGCGGGGCCGTACCGGCCTGCCCGACGGCCCGGTCGCCGAGACCTGGGAGGTCAGCGATGTGGACGGCGAGGGAGCACGGGTCGCGGCCGGCTCGCTGGCCGGCCGCACGCTGCGCCGGCTCGTCGAGGACCATCCCGACGAACTCGTCGGACGCGGGTGGCGCGGCCCGCGCTTCCCGGTGCTGACCAAGTTCATCGACGGCAGCAGCGCCCTCCCGGTCCATCTGCACGCCGACGACGACACCGCGCGCCGGCTGGAGGGCGAGCCCCACGGCAAGACCGAGGCGTGGCACGTCCTCGACGCGGCCCCAGGAGCCACCGCCCTGGTCGGGACGAAAGCCGGTGTGGACCGGGACACGCTGCACCGGGCCCTGCTCGCACAGGACTTCGACGCGGTCATGCGCCGGCTTCCGGTACGGACCGGGCAGACCGTCTACGTACCCGGCGGCACCCTGCACAGTTTCGGCCCCGGCACCCTCGTCTACGAGATCGAGCAGACCTCCGACATCCAGCAGCACGCCATGCGCCGGCACATGGAGGACGGTTCGGAACTGGACGACGAGGAGTGGCACACCAACCTCGGGCGGCTCCTCGACGAGTGGCGTCCCGGACCACGCCCCGAGTTCCACTCCGGCCTGAGCATCCAGGTCGACGACGCGGTGAAGCGCACCGTGCTGTGCGCCGGCCCGTACTTCGCCCTGGAGCGGTGGCGGGCGGGCACCACGGCCCCACTGGTGCACGACTTCTCCACCGCGCTGGTCGTCAGCAACGCCGGTGCCCCGGTCGCCGTGGAATCCGGTGGCCGGTCCGAGCGGCTCGGGCGCGCCCGGAGCCTGCTGCTGCCGGCCGCGCTGGGCCGCGTACGGATCCAGGGGCCCGCCGATGTCCTCCTCGGCTACCTGCCCGACCTGGAACAGGACATCCGCACGCCGCTGCTCGCGGCCGGGCACGGGGCCGCCGCCATGGCCGCGCTCGGTGAGGGCCTCACCGACCCACTCACGTAGCAGCACGTAGCAGGCACGCAGCAGGAGATCCATGATGGGCACCATCACCACCAGCGACGGCGTCACGATCCACTACGAGGAACAGGGCACCGGCCCTCCCCTTGTCCTGCTCCACGGCTGGGGCTTCAGCGGCCGCTTCTTCACCCGCAACGTGGACGCCCTCGCCGAACACGCCCGCGTCGTCACCGTCGATCTGCGCGGACACGGCGACTCCGCCAAGCCCCGCCACGGCTACCGCGTGTCGAGGCTGGCCAAGGACCTGTTCGACCTCCTCGAAGAACTCGACCTGCGCGAGGTCACCCTCCTGGGCTGGTCACTGGGCTGCCCGGTCATCTGGAGCTATCTGGAACTGTTCGGCAGCCACCGCCTGGCCCGCGCGGTGTACGTCGAGCAGGCACCCCGCCAGTACTACGCGCCGGACTGGCCGCACGCACACGCCACCTGCTACGACGAACCCTCCCTGGCCGCCCTCCAGACCCAGCTCATCTGCGATCCCCCCGCCTTCGACGAGGACCAGATCGGCACCATCCTCGCCACCGAACCCACCCCGCAGGAGCGGGAGTTGCTCCTGGCCGAGATGGCCAAGTCGCCCCCGTACGCACGCAACGCGCTGATGGCCGACCACACCCGCCACGACTGGCGCGACCTGCTGCCCGTGATCCGGCTGCCCAGCCTGGTCCTGGTGGCCCGTCAGGACCAGGTGTTCCCCTGGCAGGGCCCCGCCTGGGTCGGCGAGGCACTCCCTGGCGCCCGGACCGTCTTCTTCGAACACAGCGGCCACGCACTGTTCTTCGACGAGCCGGAGAAGTTCCACGACACGGTCACGGGATTCCTGACCGACAGCAGGGACGACAGCAGGGACGACACGGAGGTACACGTGTGAACAGCCCGGCACCGCCGCCGTTCCCCTTCCCCTACGGCGTCAACCAGTTCACCACCATGCCCTGGTCCTTCGAGGAGGACCTGGCGCACTACGCCGACCTCGGTGTCGAAGCGATCGAGCTGTGCGAGACCAAGCTCGACCAGGACCCCGACCGCGCCAAGGCGCAGCTCGCCTTGGTCGCCGAGACGGGACTGCCGATCAGCTCCGTCCAGCCCGTCGTACGGACCGTGTTCCCCAGCGAGACCCAACCGGACCCGGCCGACCGGCGCGACCGGACGGCCCGCTTCCGCCGCAGCGTGGAGCTGATCGCACCGTTCGCGCCGGGCGCGGCCTTCGTCACCAACACGGGACCGGCGCCCGACGGGAACCTGCACGAGACGATCCGCCAGGTCGTCAGCCATCACCGCGAACTGGCGGACATCGCCGCCGACCACGGCGTACGGATCGCGCTGGAGCCCCTCAACCCCGTCCTGCTCAACGCCGAGACCGCCATCTGGACCTACCGGCAGGCGCTCGACATCGTGCAGGAGGTCGACCGGGAGAACGTGGGCGTCTGCCTCGACCTGTGGAACCTGTGGCAGGACCCGGACCTCGTCCCCCGCCTCACCGACGCCCCCGACCGCCTGTTCCTGCTCCAGGTCAGCGACTGGCGCACGCCCCGCTCGCGGATGGACCGGCGCGGCGTCGGCACCGGCGACATCCCGGTCGGCCGACTGCTGCACGCCGCCCACAGCGTCGGCTACCGCGGCCCTTGCGTCCTGGAGATCTTCTCCGACAACGTGCCGGACTCGCTCTACGAGACGGACCTGGACGATCTTCTGCGCACCAACCACACAGCCCTCGAGTCGGCCTGGCGAACCGGCTGAGAGCGGGCGGGACGGTCGCGGTTCAAGACGGCGCATCGACGAACCGCCGTCCACAGCCGATGTGTTGCTGTGTCACGGCTGTGCCACGGCGGTGTCCTGAAGGGAAGACGGGCGTGACCTGCGGGCTCTGGGACCCCTCATAGTCAGCGCAGAGCGGGAACCCGGTGGAGAACGCCGCCGGCTCCCTGCTACTCCCCACTTCGGAAGGAACCTCCCGTGATGAACCGCCACCTGCGCAAGGCAGTCGTCGCCACCGCCGCGATCACCGCCGGACTGCTGATGACGGCCTGACAGAACGGCACCGCCGACAGCTCGTCCGGCACGAGCACGGCGGACACGGCAAGCCCGGTGGCGGCCGCGGAGAAGGCCTCGGACTCCAAGGACTCCAAGGACTCCAAGGGCGTCAGCGGCTCGTTCAAGAACGGCAAGGTCACCTACCTCGCCCCGGGCAAGTACATCGTGTCCGTACCGGGCAAGGAGGACCAGCAGTTCTGGGTCGCCGAGGACACCGAGGTCTACGGCGCCGGCACGATATGCGGCGAGGCGGGCTCCAAGGTGGACGCGCCCTGCACACCCGACCAGCTGGAGGCGGCCCTCAAGAAGGGTGCCGTGAACGCTGACGTGGAGATGAAGAACGGCGCGGCGACCCTGGTGACCGAGCGCCGCGCCCCTCAGCAGGACGCCGGCTCCGCCCCCGACTCCGACTCCCGCGACACCGTCATCGAGGGCATCAACGAGGGCAAAGGTGTCAACGGAACCTGGTTCGGCAACGTCTCCTACCTGGCGCCGGGCAAGTACACGGTCTCCGACATGAAGGGCACCGAGCAGCAGTTCCTCCTCGCCGAGGACACCGAGATCTGGGGCTACGGCGACATCTGCGGCGACACGAACACGGGCGAGGGCGGCCAGGGCGGCATCGAGTGCACCGAGGCCGAACTGGAGACGGCCGCCAAGAAGGGCTTCAGCGCCGAGGTCGAGATCAGCAATGGCATCGCGACCACCATCACCGACGACCACTGAGCACACCGTTCCTCTGGACTGAGCGGGAGTGAGTCCGCTCAGCCGCACGCCCCGAACGGTCTTGGGCGCACTGGTCCCCG
>NZ_JBWLKM010000035.1:0-86071 GCF_059026085.1 Streptomyces sp. a15
GGCCTTCCGTCCGGCACACCGAGAGCACGCACCGGACACCGCGGGCACCGCACAGGACTTTCGAAACACCCCCTAGTGCCGGTTTCCGAGCTCGCCGATCAGCCGCTCGAAGCGGGCCCGCCAGCGCTGCTCCGACTCCCGGTTCCCTCTGCCTGTCCCTACGACGAAGGCCGGTTCCCGTGACTCAGGTCACAGGGAACCGGCCTTCACCGTAAGCGAGTTACGGACTCACACGCCCGCGTAGGAGTGCTTGCCGGAGACGAAGATGTTGACGCCGTAGTAGTTGAACAGCCAGCAGCCGAACGCGATCAGCGCCAGGTAGGCGGCCTTGCGGCCCTTCCAGCCGGCGGTGGCGCGGGCGTGCAGGTAGCAGGCGTAGGCGACCCAGGTGATGAACGCCCAGGTCTCCTTGGGGTCCCAGCCCCAGTAGCGGCCCCAGGCGTCGCCCGCCCAGATCGCGCCCGCGATGATCGTGAACGTCCACAGCGGGAAGACGGCCGCGTTGACGCGGTAGGAGAACTTGTCGAGGGTCGACGAGGCGGGCAGCCGCTCCAGGAACGAGGTGGCGAACTGGCCGGGCCTGCCGCCGCTCTGCAGCTTGCTCTCGTACGAGTCCTTGAACAGGTAGAGGATCGTGCTGACGGCGCCGACGTAGAAGACCGCGCCGCACAGGATCGCGGTCGAGACGTGGATGTACAGCCAGTACGAGTGGAGGGCGGGAACCAACTGGTCGCTGGCGGTGTACAAGACAGTGACGGCGATGCCGAGATCGAGGAGGACCGTCGTGATCAGGAACAGTCCGAGCCAGCGCACGTTCTTCTTCAGCGCGAGCAGCGTGAGGTACACACCGACGGCCACGGTGGAGAAGGTGATGTTGAACTCGTACATGTTGCCCCAGGGCGCCCGCTCCACCGAGGCAGCCCGGGCGATGACCCCGCCCAGCTGGATGAGGAACGCGAGCACCGTGAGGGACACGGCGATACGCCCGTAGAGGTCGCCCTGCGCATCGCCCCCGTGGGCGCCGGGCCCGTCGGGCACATCACGCGACCCGGCCGCCGCCCGCACGACGACCTTCGGCCGCTCCAGTACGGCGGTGGAGCCGCCCTTCTTCACCGTGACGGCCGGCGCCTTCGCCGCCTTCTCGGAGGTGAGCGCGGCGGCGGTGCGGGCGATCTTGCTGCGGCCGCCGAAGGTCCATTCGGCGATGTAGGCGAAGAAGGCCAGGGTGTAGACGGCCATCGCGGAGTAGATCAGCGTGTTGCTGAGGTTCGCGAGGTTTTCGTTGGTGGCGGCGGCCAGGTTCGTCACGGCGGTCAGATCGGTTGCGGCGGCGAGAGTCACTTCTCAGCCCCTTCGGCAGGTACGACTTGGGGGTCGGGGGTGGGGGTGTCGTCGGAGTCTTCTGGTTCGGGGGCGCCCGGTGCCTGGTCGTAGAGGATCCCGGCGAGGTCGCCGAGTTCCTCGGGCACCTTGGCGGACTCGCTGCGGCCGAGGCCGGCCATCTCGACGACGGTGACACCGTCGTCGCCCTTGACGGCCCGCACCCACACGCGGCGGCGCTGGATGAACAGGGAGCCGGCCAGACCGAAGATCGCGGCGATCGAACCGCCGAGCGCCCAGCCGCTGCCCGGCTGCCGGGTGATCTGGAAGTTGGCCCACTCCTTGGTGCCCTCGTAGGTGACCGAGCCGGCGCCGTTCGGGAGCTGCATGGTCTCGCCGGGTTTCAGGTTCTCCCGCAGCTGCGTGCCCTTGGAGTTCTTGAACTCCTTCAGGTGGGTCTTGTCGAGCTGGTACACGCTCTGCGGGATACCCGCGTCGACGCCGAGGTCGCCGTGGTAGGCCTCCAGGTTCAGCACCGGATTGTTCAGCGCCGGGAACTGCGAGACCACCGCGGAGTTGGCCCCGCCGTAGGTCGGCAGGAAGAAGGCCTGGAAGCCGAGCTGTTCCTTCACGCCCTTGGCGTTGCGGTAGCCGTCCATGACCTTGATCGCACCGGAGGAGGTGACGTTGGAGTCGAGCGGGAGGAGGGGCACGGCCTGGCTGTAGACGACGTTGCCCTTGCCGTCGCGGACGGTGATGACGGGGGCGTAGCCGTGGGCGGTGAGGTAGACCTTCGAGTCGCCGATGTCCAGCGGCCCGTTGGGCTCGATGGTGGTCTTCCGGTCCTTGCCGTAGGCGCCGACGCTGTAGTCGACGGTCGCCCGGTAGACGCGCGGGGTGCCCTTGCTGGGGCCCGACGGCTCGTAGGTGCCCGTGAAGTCGTCCAGGACGAAGCTGAACGGGTCCAGGTCGTCCTGGCTGAAGAGGTTGCCGGACTTGAAGTCGTCGTACTGCGTGATGGTGTTGGAGAAGCCGTCGCCCTCGACGACCAGCTTGTTGCCCTCCATCTTGAACAACTGACCCCAGGCGAAGGCGGTGAGCATCACGATCAGGGCGATGTGGAAGGCGAGGTTGCCCACCTCGCGCAGATAGCCCTTCTCGGCGGCGACGGCGTCACCGGCGAGGTGGGCGCGGAAGCGGCGCTTCTTCAGCAGGGCGAGCGCGGCCTCGCGGACCTGCTCCGGCTCGGCCTCGGTGCGCCAGGTGGTGTAGGCGGGCAGCCGGGTCATGCGCCTGGGGGCGCCCGGCGGCCGGCCGCGCAGCTGGCCCACGAACTGCCAGGTGCGCGGGACGATGCAGCCGATGAGGGAGATGAACAGCAGGATGTAGATCGCGGAGAACCACACCGAGCTGTAGACGTGGAAGAGCCCGAGCTTGTCGTAGACGTCGCCCAGGGTGGGGTGCGCGCTGCGGAAGTCGGCGACCTTCGTCTCGTCGGTCCCGGACTGCGGGATCAGCGAGCCGGGGATCGCGCCGAGCGACAGCAACAGGAGCAGGAGCAGCGCGACCCGCATGGAGGTCAGCTGCCGCCAGAACCAGCGGGCCCAGCCGATGACGCCCAGGGAGGGCAGGTCGGGCAGCTCTTCCTTGGGGGCGGTGGACAGCTGGGATCCGGCGGCGCCGAGGTCCTGTTCGTCCGGGGTCGCGTCAGCGGGCGCGCCGGTGGTCGTCTTGCTCATCGATCAGATCCCCACAGTGAAGCCGTTGGACCAGTTCTGCATCTCGGAGACGATCTGGTCCCACGCGCCGGTCAGCAGCAGCAGACCGGTCACGATCATCATGGTGCCGCCCAGGCGCATCACCCAGACGTAGTGGCGCTTGACCCAGCCGAAGGCGCCGAGCGCCTTGCGGAAGGCGACCGCGGCGAGCACGAACGGCAGGCCGAGGCCCAGGCAGTACGCGACTGTCAGTATGGCCCCGCGGCCGGCGCTCGCCTGGCTGAAGGACAGCGCCTGCACGGAGGCGAGGGTGGGTCCGATGCAGGGCGCCCAGCCGATGCCGAAGAGGGCGCCGAGGACGGGGGCGCCGACCAGCCCGGCGGCCGGCTTCTGGTGGAAGCGGAAATCGCGCTGGGTGAGCCAGGGCATCAGGCCCATGAAGAAGACACCCATGAGGATCATGAGCACGCCGAGCACCTTGGACAGGATGCCCTTCTGCTCCTGCAGCGTCTCCCCGAAGTACCCGAACAGGGCCCCGCCGGAGACGAACACGGCGGTGAAGCCGAGCACGAACAGCGAGGCCCCGACGACCATCCGCCCGCGCCGGGCCTCGGCCAGGTCGGTGCCGGTGACTCCGGTGACGTAGGAGAGGTAGCCGGGGACCAGGGGCAGGACGCACGGCGAGAAGAAGGAGACGAGTCCGCCGAGCAGGGCGATGGGCAGGGCGACCAGCAGGGCACCGCTGAACACGGTCTCGTTGCGGCCCGTCGCCTCGGCGAGGGTCACCAGCGCGCTCACGTCACTTCTCCGCGAGGACGGGCTTGAGCATGCTGAGCAGATCCTCCTCGCCGAGGGCCTGCAGCGCCCGCGCGGCGACCTTGCCGTCCTTGTCGATGACGAGCGTGGAGGGGATCAGCTGCGGGTTGAGGGTGCCCTTCTTGAAGCGGAGCATCAGCTTGCCCGTGGGGTCGTACAGGCTCGGGTAGGTGATGCCGTAGTCCTTCTCGAAGGCGACCGCGACTCCGGTGCTGGTGTCCCGGGTGTTGATGCCGACGAACTGGACGCCCTTGTCCGCGTACTCCTTGGAGATCTTGGAGAAGTACTTGGCCTCCGCGCGGCACGGCCCGCACCAGGAGCCCCAGACGTTGAGGACGACGACCTTGCCCTTGTAGTCGGCGACGTCGAGCTGCTTGCCGTCGATGGTGGCGCCGGAGAGGTCGGGGGCGGCGACCCGCTCGGCCTGCGCGACGGTGTCGATGCCGTTGTTGCCGGTGACGAAGTTGGTGTCACCGCCTCCGCCGGACGTACCGCCCGAACTGCACGCGGACAGGGTCACCGCGGCTGCCGAGGCAACGGCGGTGAGCAGGACGGCGCGACGGGTGCGACTACGGCTGGCGGCGCTCATGTGAAAAGTTTCGCATGCCCGTTCTGGGGATCTTGCGCACCCCCCTTGCGGGCGGAAACCCGCATTTCAGGCAGCGTTCTCCGAGGTCGCCGAGGTCGCCGAGGCGGTCGAGGCGGTGTCCTTCAGGAACTCGTTCCAGCCACCGGCCGGCTGCTGCCCGACATCGAGGGTACGCAGCTTGGCGAGAACCTCGGGCTTCTGGACGTCCATCCAGTCGACGAACTGCCGGAAGGAGACCAGGCGTACGTCCTCGCCCTTCTCCTTCTCCCGCGCGATGTGCTTGAAGGCCTCCTCGACGGCGTCCATGTAGATGCCGCCGTTCCACTGCTCGAAGTGGTTGCCGACGAAGAAGGGTGCGCGGTTTGTCTCGTATGCCCGCTGGAATCCCTGGATGTAGGCGCCGGCGGACTGCTCGCGCCAGGCCGGGTAGTTGTGGGCGGGCGCGTTGGTGGAGTTGACGGACTGGTTCGCCAAGTGGTTGTAATCCATGGAAAGCACCTCAAATCGGCGGCCGGGGAAAGGTATCGCCTGCAGCGGGAGGTCCCACATGCCCTCCTTCTGCTGCGGCCAGACCTGGCGGCCGCCGGGCGAGGAGGCGTCGTAGCGCCAGCCGAGTTCGCGGGCGGTGGGCAGCAGGTTGTCCTGGCCGAGGAGGCAGGGCGTGCGGCCGCCGACGAGTTCCTTGTCGTAGTCGAAGGGCAGCGCGGGCAGGTCGGTCCACCCCGTGTTGGTCCGCCACTCCTTGACGAAGGACTTGGCCTGGTCGATCTCGCTGCGCCACTGCTGGGGCGTCCAGTTGCCGACGGTGCCCGTGCCGGCGCAGAAGTGGCCGTTGAAGTGGGTGCCTATCTCGTGACCTTCGAGCCATGCCCGCCGGACGTTCGTCAGCGTCGCCCTGACGTGCTCGTCGGTGAGGTAGCCGATGTCGGAGGCGCCGCGCGGGTTGTTCGGCGGGTCGTAGAGGCGCTTCTTCGACTCGGGCAGCAGATACAGCCCCGAGAGGAAGAAGGTCATGCTCGCGCCGTGCTCCTTGGCGAGGTCCAGGAAGCGCGGGAAGAGGCCGTTGCCGACCTCGCCGGCCCCGTCCCAGGAGAAGATCACGAACTGCGGCGGGGTCTGCCCCGGCTCCAACGGCTCGGGCTTCGCGGGCTGGTGGGGCTGCCTGCCGGTGAAGGAGGTGGAGCCGTCGCCGAGGGGGCGGGCGGTGGGCTTCGGGCTGCTCGGGCGGCCGTCGCCGGAACCTCCGGCATGGCTCGACCCGTCCGACGGGGTGAGCGTGCCGCACCCCGCCAGTCCTACGGCGGCCGCGGCGCCCGCGCCGAGTCCGAGTGCTCCCCTTCGGGTGAGAGTGCGCATTGCATCCCCGTTCGTCACGTTCTCTGGTGGTCACCCAGTCAGAGGCGGCGACGAACGGGGAGGTTCCTCCGATACTTACGGATTTCGTAACAGAGGAACCGAGAATGCGCTTACGCCCCGAAGGCCTTGCCCTGCCCCTTCACCGGCTTCGCGCCGGCGAGGAGATGAGCGGGGACGAGATCGCGGGCCGGCTCGGAGTAGCCGACGGAGACGATCTTGTCGCCCCGGTACGTGAAGGTCGTCAGGGACGCGAGGGTGCACTGCCGCTTGCGCGGGTCGTGCCACAGCCGCCGCTTCTCGACGTACGACCGCACGATCCAGATCGGCAGCTGGTGACTGACGAGCACGGCCTCGTGACCACGCGCCCGGTCCTTCGCCGCGTCCAGCGCGCCCATCATGCGGATGACCTGGTCGACGTACGGCTCGCCCCACGACGGCTTGAACGGGTTGACCAGGTGCTTCCAGTTCTCCAGCCGCCGCAGCGCCCCGTCCCCGACCCCGAAGGTCTTGCCCTGGAAGACGTTCTCGGCCTCGATGAGCCGCTCGTCCGTCGCGATGTCCAGGCCGTGCGCCTTGGCGATCGGCATCGCCGTCTCCTGCGCCCGCTCCAGCGGGGAGGCGACGACATGCGTCACGTCACGGGTGGCGAGGTGCTCGGCGACCCGGTCGGCCATCTGCCGGCCGAGCTCGGAGAGGTGGTAGCCCGCGAGACGGCCGTAGAGGACACCGTCCGGGTTGGCGACTTCACCGTGCCGCATCACGTGGACGACGGTGATGTCCCCGTTGTCGTTGTCGTTGCCGTTGCCGTTGGCGTTGGCGTTGGCGCTCATGCTTGCGTGGCCTCCGCAGCCGCTCGGGCCGCCGCCGGAAGGGCGTCGGCGATCCGCTGGACGGCCCGCTCGTCGTGGGCCGTGGACACGAACCAGGACTCGAAGGACGACGGCGGCAGGTAGACGCCGTTCGCCAGCAGGGAGTGGAAGAAGGCGGTGAAGCGGTACGACTCCTGCGCCTTCGCGTCCTCGTAGGTGCGGACCGGGCGGTCCGTGAAGAAGACGGAGAACATGTTGGAGGCGTTCTGCACGGTGTGCGCGACGCCTTCCTTGGCGAGGGCCCCGGAGACCAGCGCCTGGATCTGCGCCGACACGTCGTTGATCTTGGCGTAGGCCGCGTCGTCGAGCAGCCGCAGCTGGGCGAGACCGGCGGCGGTGGCGACCGGGTTACCGGAGAGGGTGCCGGCCTGGTAGACGGGCCCGGCGGGCGCGAGGTGCTCCATGACATCGGCGCGACCGCCGAAGGCGGCGGCCGGGAACCCGCCCCCCATCACCTTGCCGAAGGTCATCAGGTCGGGCCGGACGCCGTCGATGCCGTACCAGCCGGCCTTGCTGGTCCGGAAGCCGGTCATGACCTCGTCGGAGACGTACAGCGCGCCGTTCTTCGCGCACACGTCCTTCAGCCCCTGGTTGAAGCCGGGCAGCGGCGGTACGACGCCCATGTTGCCCGGCGATGCCTCGGTGATCACACAGGCGATCTCGCCGGGGTGGGCCTCGAAAGCGGCGTGCACGGCGTCCAGGTCGTTGTAGGGCAGGACGATGGTGTCGGCGGCCTGGGCGCCGGTGACACCGGGAGTGTCGGGCAGCGCGAAGGTGGCGACGCCGGACCCGGCGGAGGCGAGGAGCGAGTCGACGTGACCGTGGTAACACCCGGCGAACTTGATCACCTTGGTGCGCCGGGTGAACCCGCGGGCGAGCCGGATGGCCGACATGGTGGCCTCGGTCCCGCTGGACACCAGCCGCACCTGCTCCAGCGGCTCGATCCGGGCGACCATCTCCTCGGCGAGCGTGACCTCGCCCTCACCGGGCGTACCGAAGGAGGTGCCGCGGGAGACGGCGTCCTGTACGGCGGCGATGACCTCGGGGCGGGAGTGCCCGAGGATCATGGGCCCCCAGGAACAGACCAGGTCGACGTACTCGCGCCCGTCGGCGTCGGTGAGGTACGGACCCTTGCCGGACACCATGAACCGGGGCGTTCCGCCCACGGCACGGAAGGCGCGCACCGGGGAGTTCACGCCGCCGGGCGTGACGGCGGCCGCACGGTCGAACAGAGCCTGCGAGACAGGCGCATCGTATGAATAGGGCAATTCGCTCATGTCCTGCGACTTCTCCGACCTTCTCCGACTGCTCGGACTCCGGTTTTGCCAGTGACCTCCTCAGGGTAGGCCAGGGGGCACCGAGGACAGCGGGCCGCTGTGGACGGGGCCGCCGAGGCGGGGGCGGGCGGGCTGCCGATGCGGCTACTGACCCGGCGACCAGTCCCGGGCCCCCGTCATCTGCGAGACTGGCACCTGATACACACAGCTCACAGGGACGATGTTGTGGTGCGCCCTGTTCAGGGGCTGCAAAGATCCTGCGGACAGGTGTTTCAGCGCACGTTTCGGCGGGCGGCCGTGGGGGAGGTCACTGACACGATGATCGGGTTGCGCGGCGGGGCCCGCGCGTCCTAGAAAAGCAGTCGGGTGGAGATATGCATCGCGGTGGCGGGCTGGGCGAGGGGACTGACGACCTGGGTCCTCGACGTGCCCGGCGGGGAAGGCACCGACGCGACGCGGAGGAATCGAACGAAGCACGCCAGGGACACGTTGTACCTGGTGAGGAGTCGGAGTGGTCCGACCGACGGATCGACCGGCTGAGGGCGGGGAGCAGGAATGGTGGTCGGGTGGGGGTGACGTACAAGTACTTCGGCGCGCCCGACGGCGCGACCGCAGCCCGCGTCCCGATCTCCATGCGCCCCGAGGAACTCGGCGGCGACGAGCTCGGGATGAACGGCATGTTCACGAAGATCAAGCCGGAGACCATGGCGGCGATGGTCCTCACCGGCATCGAGGGCGTCCCGCTCCACAAGGTGCCGCCCCTGGAACTCGTCGTCCTGCACCCCGACTACGCGGTGGTCAAGCTCCCCATGACGGTCGTCGACCCGCTCCGCGGCATCGGCGAGGAGGCGGTGGGCGCGGCGGCGTTCATCTGGTCGACGGTGCCGGACCGGGGCGGGCCCCGGGACGCGTTCAACGTGTACCAACTGCTGCACGAGTGGCAGGACTTCAGCCATCGGTTGCATGAGGCGGGGCATCAGCCGTACTGCTTGGTGTGGCCCTGACCTGGGGATTCGTGGGATTCGGGCGGGGTCTTCGGGCCTCGCCTTTTTCATGTCCCCGGAGGGGCCGTCAGGCGGCCAGGGCACATTGAGGGCACATGGGTTTTGGTGGGGGCACTGATGTGCCCTGGTCGGCAGGCGGGTCGTCGCCGTTGTCATCCGCCTCGGCTTCCGTGAGGGCGTCGTCGATCGCCTTGCGGGTGCGGGTCTCGCTGGACGGCAGCAGATGCGTGTACGTCCGCAGTGTGAAGCCCGGGTCCGAGTGACCGAGGTACTCGGAGAGCGCCTTGATGCTCTCCCCCGCGTCCAGGAGCACGGAGGCGTAGGCGTGCCGGAGGGCGTGCATGCCGTCTTCCGGAGCCGCTTGGAGGTAGCGCGCGCCGCGCTCGCGCGGCGGGATCACGCCGGCGGCAGCCAGGGCGAGCTTCCAGGCACCCATGTTGAAGACGCTGCGGTTGTACGCCCGACTCTTCTCGTCGACGAAGAGGAGACGGAAGGTCTTCGGTTCGCCGTCCGGCTTGGCCCAGGGCAGCGTGACGGCGACGGGTGGGAACTCCTTCATGTGGGCCTTGAGGGCGGCGGCAAGTTGGGCCGGCAGGGGCACTGAACGGATCTTGTTGCCCTTGGGCAGGGCGAAGACAGGCTTCGTACCGACCAGCCGCACCTGTCGGTTGACGTGGATCCAGCCGCCCTTGAAGTCGATGTCGTCGACTTCAAAACCGAACACCTCGCCCTGGCGCAGGCCGCAGCCGAAAGCGAGATTGCCACCGGCCTGGAAGCGCTTCGGGAGTCCGGCGACGACCGCGCGTACGCGTTCCAACGACCAAGGAATGATCTTCTTCTTGGTCGCCGTCGGTAGCTTGACCGACTTCGCCTTGCAGGGGTTCTTCGGCAGCAACCCGTCCTCCACGGCCGCGCCGAGGATGCCGGAGAGGATGTCGAAGATGCCCTCGATCGTCGACCCCTCAAGGCCGCTGTCCTGGAGCGTACGGACCCAACCCTGAATGAGCGAGGGCTGGTTGAGGGACCGCAGTTCGCGTCGTCCGAGGTGCTCGACGATGTGGTTGCGCACGGTCGCCTCGTAGCGAAGGGCGGTCGTCGGGCCGACGGAGTTCGCGTCGAGCCACTTCTGCGCGTAGGCGCCGAGCGTCTGCTTCGTCTCGGCCGGGACGACGTAGGAGCCGCGACGGATCTCGACGTCGACCTCGGCGGCGCGGTTGTCCGCCTCGGCCTTCGTGTGGAAGTTCTCCTTGCGCTGACGGCCGTCCAAATCTCGGTACCGGACCTGCCAGCGCTTGCCGATGCCGTGATCGGCGGTGGGGACGGCCCGCTTCGTGCGGCCCCTGTGCTCGCTGCACTCGGACTCGTCGGGGTTGGGGTGCGACTTGTGCCAGCGGTCGTACACGTCAGCCAAGAAGGGCCCCCTGAATGTCGTCGAGGGTCCCGCCGAAGTGGGACGCGGGGTCGCGGGCTGCCCACAACGGCAGCAGGGCCGCTGGCGCGATACCGAGAGCCGCGGCGATCGTGACGAGGTCGTCGATGTCGCAGCGGCGGCGGGCGCGCTCGGTGCGGCTGAGGGCGGTGTTGGTCATCGGGCGGCCCAGTGCGGTGCAGCGGGCAGCGAGCTGGTGCTGGGTCAGGCCGCGCGTGAGGCGGATGCACTCGATAGCGCGGGCGGACTGGAGGCCGGCGGGGCCTATTTCGACAGGTCGGGATGCCATGACAGATATCTGTAACTTGCAGCCGGGCGTTATGGCAAGAGTTGGTTCTTAAACTCTACAGAAGTCGTTCGAGGGCAGAGTGGCGTTCGTCTCAGCAATTCACGGCCTATCACGAACCATTTCTCCGGAGCGTCGTGTTAACTTCCCTTCGCGCACGCGAAATGGGGGATTTAGGTAAGTTTCTACCTAACCGTCCAGAGAGGGAGCCGTAGCCCTCATGGCAGCTCGCTGACACGTATGAGCTGTGGCGACGCCTGTGGGCCCACACTCGACCGGCTGTTTCGACGCGGGAATTGCGGCGGCGGAAGAAGCGATTTCGGCAACCGGGGATCCGCCCTTACCGTTTTGGAATCAATCGGTCACACCGAGAAGTGCTGGAGAGTTTGAGAACCAACTCTGGACTTTTCCGCCCGGGGTGTGGCTGTGTTGTCCAAGCCCGATGTCCAAGACCGAAAAGGAGCCCTGTGCCGAATTCCTCTTCCCGCATCACCAACGCCCCTGCCACCGCCGAGGCTGCCAGGCGCGGTCCGCTCGCCAGCCCGCAGGAAGTCGCCACCTACCTCGGCGTGCCGGTGAAGACCCTCTACCAGTGGAAGTACCGGGGTATCGGCCCCAACGTGCACAAGGTCGGCCGTCACCTGCGCTACCGCTGGTCCGAGGTGGACGCCTGGCTGAACGCCCGGTCCGCGTACGACCTCGCCGTCTGAAGCCGCCCATTCGGGACAGCGAAACGGCCCTCGCCGAGCCACCGCCGAGAGCCGCAGTGTCCCTGCCCCGTCGCCCTTGAATGATCGATCCGGTGGGCCGGACCTTACCCGTCCGGCCCACCAGGGAGGAACGCCTGTGGACGAACCTACGTCTCCCACCGCCCCCACCGCACTCTCGACGCCCGCCTGGCCGTCCGTCGCCGCCCCCGGACAGGGCCCACACCCCGGCCCCAAGCCCTCGTCAACCGAGGACGCGGAAGCGCAGCAGGCCGCAGACGGCGCGGAGCTGCTGGACGAGCTGCGGGAAGCCATCGCGCGGTACGTAATCTTGCCGAGCAGCGAGGCTCTGACGGCGGTGACCTTGTGGATTGCGGCAGCGCATATCCAGCCCGCACTGCAGCACGCGCCGCGCCTGGCGGTGGTCGGGCCGGCGAAGCGGTGCGGCAAGTCCCGCCTGCTGGATGTGATCACGGAGACGGTGCACGAGCCGCTGATCACCGTGAACACCAGCCCGGCGGTGGTCTTCCGCGCCATCGGCGACGACCCGCCCACGCTGCTGGTGGACGAGGCCGACACCATCTTCGGCAGCATCAAAGCAGCCGAGAAGAACGAGGAGTTGCGCGGTCTGCTGAACGCCGGCCATCAGCGCAACCGGCCCGCGCTGCGTATCTCCGGGCCGGAGCACAAGCCGCAGGCGTTTCCCACCTTCGCCATGGCTGCGCTGGCCGGCATCGGGGATCTGCCGGACACGATCATGGATCGGGCGGTGGTGATCCGCATGCAGCGCCGCAAGGGTGGCGAGCGGGTGGAGCAGTTCCGCTCCCGCCGGGACATCCCCGCCCTGCACGAAGTGCGCGACCGGCTCGCCGCGTGGCTTCGCCCGCTGCTCGACACCGCCGCCGACCTGGTGCCCCCGATGCCGGTCCAGGACCGGGCGGCGGACACCTGGGAGCCGCTGGTGATCGTCGCCGAACTGGCAGGCGGCCCCTGGCCGGAGCGGGCCCGCGAAGCGTGCGTGGTCATGTGTGCGGCCGAGGTGGGCCAGGACGACGAGTCGAACCTGAAGACCCGCCTGCTGCGGGACATCCGCCGCGTCTTCGCGCGCTTCGGCGATCCCGACATCATGCGCACCCGGGACCTGCTGGAGGAACTCCTCAAGGACCAGGAGGCCCCGTGGGCGGAGTACCGCAACACGGGACTGACGTCACGCCACTTGGGGATCCTGCTCAAGGACTTCGGCATCCAGGCAGCCGTTCTCCGCTTCGAGGGCGGGCGGCAGGCCAGGGGGTTCGCGCACCTGCAATTCACCGATGCCTGGGCTCGCTACTGCCCCGAGGAGCCGACACCGACCCGTGGTGACGAGAGCGCTCGCCACGGGGAGGCCATACACCCGTAAACACCCGTCACACGCGTCGCATCCCAGGTCAGCCCCGTGACGGGTCGTGCGGCTGTGACGGGTCCTCCCGTACCACGCCGTGCTCCCGTACCTGCTCTGACCAGGCATGCGACGGGTGCGACGAGTCATCGCACCTCCCAGTGGTCACCCCACGATCGTGGCCGCCGACCGTTCCCTGCCTGGAGTACTTCGCGTGCCTTCGTCCACCGCCACCACGCCCGCCGCGATACCTGGAACCGCCGCGATCCAGCTCGGCATCGTCCTGCTCGGCGCGATCGGCTTCGCGCTCTCCTACGACGCGCTGCGTCAGATGGCCGTCGCGATCCACGTGCGCGGACTGCTCACCTACGCCTTCCCCCTCGTGATCGACGGGTTCATCGCCATCGGCGTCGGCGCCCTTCTCATCCTGCGCAACGCCCCGCTGCACTCCCGCTTGTACGTGTGGGCGCTCGTCGGGATCGCTACCATCACCAGCATCTGGGCCAACGCTTTGCATGCCGTTCGCCTCAACCAGCAGACTCGCCAAGGCGATGGCCTCCATCTCGACGACTTCACCGTCGGCGGCCTGTCCGCCATCGCCCCGCTCGCCCTGGCCGGCGCGGTCCACCTCTACATCGTCGTCCACCGCCATGCCGCTGCTCACGGCCCAGCCAATGTGGCGCGAGATGCTGCCCACGTGGCTCCGGACACCACCGAAGTGGCTGAGGACTCACAATCCTCCACCGAACCGCCGGATCGCGAGCCCAACGAAATCTCTCCCGAACGGCTCGCCCTCGCGCGTATTGCGCCACTGGGGCGCAAAGGGCGTGCCTCACGCCGCCACATCGAAGCCACCTTCCGTAGCAGGGACTTGACCATCGGCAGGACTGAGGCGGACAAGCTCAAGGACCTCCTTCAGGCCGAACTCGACGAAGTCGCTTCCCAGCAGCAGAGGGACCTCGACACGACCCCCGCCAGGGCCGCCTGACCCTTGCCTTCGCGCCGATCGCCCGCCTCCCGGGCTCACCCCCGTGTCCCCGTGCAGCCGAGCACGGGGACACGGGAGCCGCGCACAGCGAAGCGCCCGACACTCAAGCAACCCCCGGAGACCCCCATGCACGACCCGTACCGCGAAATCCCCACCGCTCAGCAGGAGATGACCACCGCCCCCAACAGCGCAGCAAGGTATGCCGCTGGACCGTCCAAGGGCCGGCCCAACGGGGATGCCTCCGCCCCGGGGGTGGCGGAGGACCTCGGGCACCAGGGGGTGCACGAGGGAGAACAGCCCGTCGACACCGGCGCCGCTGTGCCGCTGCCGCGTGCTGCCGAAGCCGCCGCGCTGCACCGTGTCGCCCGACGCCGTAAGCCCGACCCGAACGGCCAGCGCAAGGAGCGTGTCGACGCGCGCTACAGCGTCGCCGAGAAGAAGGACATCCTGCGCATGGCCCGGTCGCTGAACATCGCCGGCGCCCACTACGTCGGCGCCGTCGTCATGGCCCACATCCACGGTGATCTCACGCTGCCCGGCCAGCGCACTCCGCTGGACGACTACATCGACGAGCTGACCGCCCTGCGTGGCGAGGCCGCCAAGATCGGTCACAACATCAACCAGATCGCCAAGAAGCTGAACTCCGGTGGTCATCCACAGCTTGGGGATACCGCCGTTCTGGCCCAGGCCGAGCGCACCCTGACCGCGGTCGGCGCCACCGTTCGCCACATCGCGGCAGCCGCGAACCAGGCCGTCGCCAAGAAGGCGGCCCGATGATCGCGAAGATCGGCAGCGGCAAATACACCGCGGGACTGATCCGGTACCTCTTCGACACGAAGAAGGCCAAGGACCACACCGACCCGCACATGGTCGCCTCCTGGGACGGCTTCGCCCCAGACCCCGGCCGCACGGACGACTATGACGCCACCAAGAAACTCTTGGTGGCCGACCTCAACCTGCACGTCAAGCAGGCCCGGCGACTGGGCCGCGCCCCCGAGAAACACGTGTGGCACTGCTCGATCCGTGCCACCGAGAGCGACCGCCACCTCAGCGACGAGGAATGGGCCGACATCGCCCGTCGGGTGGTCGCGGCCACCGGCATCGCGCCCGACGGCGACCCGGACGGCTGCCGGTGGGTCGCCGTCCGCCACGCCCCCGACCACATCCACATCGCCGCCACCAAAGTCCGCGCCGACCTGAGCACCGCACGCCACTGGAACGACTACAACACCGCCGACCGCGAACTGGCCACCATCGAGAAGGAATACGGCCTCTTCCAAGTCGTACGCGGTGACCGCACCGCCGCAAAGCGCCCCACCCGCGCCGAGCAGGAGAAGGCCCGCCGCGCCGGCCACGACAAGCCCGCCCGCGAACGTCTGCGCACCACCGTGCGGACCGCCGTGGCCGCCGCTTCCAGCATGGAGGAGTTCCTCTACCTGCTCAGCCACATCGACGGCGTGCTCGCCGAGGTCGTGTACTTCCCCTCCGGCGATGTGCGGGGCTACAAGGTGGCCAGCGAAGACACCACCACCGCCGACCACGAGCCCGTCTGGTTCTCCGGCTACGAACTCTCCCCGGACCTGTCCTTCCCCAAGATCCAAAAGCGTCTGGCGGGCATCGACCCGCAGTCCACTGGGCAGCCGGGTCGGCGCAGGGCCAACCCGTGGCACCAGGCCACCGCCGCCACCGAGCGCATCCCCCACCACCTGGACCAGGCCGACGACGAAGCCTCCCAGGCCCACCTCGCCGCCTTCGGCGAAGCCCTCGACGCCCTCCCGCTCCTCGCTCCACAGGCCCTGCGGCCCCAACTTCGAGAGGCAGCGACCGCGTTCGAGCGTGCCACTCGCTCTCGCATCCAGGCCGAACACCACCACGCTCGCGCACTGCGCGGCGCCGTGCGGGCGATGGTCCGCGAGCCCGCCCCCAAGGACGGCGCCATCCTGGTGATGTTCCTGGACGCCGCGATCCTCCTGGTCATCGCCGCCGCCCGCTGGCACCAGCTCCGCCACCACGACCAGCAAGTCACCGCCGCGCAAGAAACCCTGCTCCACCTCCAGGCCGCCTACGACCAAGCAGCCGCCGCACCGCTGGCCGCCCTCACCCAGCGCCAGCCGCCCCAGCAGGCCGTGGAGCGGCAGATCCGCCGCCTACGCCAGGTCGTGCCCGACCACGCCGAGCAGGTCATCGCAGACCCCGCCTTCGACGCCCTCGCAGTCACCCTCGCCAAGGCAGAAGCAGCCGGACACGACCCGGAGCGGCTCCTCCAACAGGCAGCCGACCAGCGGGCCTTGGACGACGCCGGCTCTGCCGCACGCGTCCTGATCTGGCGCATCCAACGTCTCACGGCGGCGTCGGCACCCAGCACACCAACTCATGCCTCTGCTTCGACCCGGCGCACCCCGCTCACGTCGACACGGCAGTCTTCCGCGCAGCAGTCCGCTATCAGTGGCCAACGCCGCCGCTGACCTACGGCTGACGGCCCGATCGCAGCCTCCGAGCCAATGAACCATCCGCGATGGACTGGCGGTTGTCGACCCTGAAGCGACTAGCAATCAAGCAGATCACGCGCCACAGAGAAGCGCTTGTGCAAAAACTCCTACATCAACTAAAGTCTGCCTGGCAGTGAAGTGCTCCAATGCGAAGTCCGACCAGAGGAGTCGTCCGCATGAGTGTGCCTCTTTCATCCTGGGCGACCGAGGTGTTCGGCAAGCAGGCGTCCGCAGTCCGCATGGGCCTCGGGCAGGCACTACGGAACATGCAGGCCAACGCCCAGGCCGCGCAGGAACAGGCCGATTCGCGCACCAACCACACCTACGGCTCGGCCCGTTGGCAGGGCCAGTTCGAGCGAGTGTGTGAGGAACTGAAGGATCTGCCCGGCTCCACTCCCGTCAAGCCGTTCGGGTTCCCCTTCGAGCTCATGGTCGTCGGAAACGGCCTGCTCTATCCGTTCCTCTACTCGAAGACCACGTCGGACGTTCGCACAGCCCGCATCCCGCGTGAGTCTCGGTTGGTGAAGGAGCTGTTCACGTTCGCGCCCGACCCGGCCGAGGTGCAGGGCGCATTCGACTTCGACGACCTCGACGAGAGCGGCCAGGTGGTGGAGCCGCGAGGTGGTCTCGCGACCGTGCCGCCTGGCACCCGCCTGGTCCTGGTTCCCTTCGCTTGCAACGCCTCCGAGCTGCTGGAGGCTCACTGGGGCATGGCCGCACTGGGTGCCGAGCGACGCCTGGAGTGGGCGACGCTCCCCGAGGCACTTGCGCTGCCTGACACCGTCACCTTCCACGGGCAGCATCTGAGGAGCATCCCCAAGCAGTCGATGTCGTCCGAGCGGGAGCTGACGAGCTTCGACGGCGGAGCAGAGCCGACCCTTACGCTGTCGTCGCGTGGGAACGTTGATCAGCGGCGCGACGTTCCGCCCCTGACCGAAGCAGAGCTACGCGAGGACCAGACCAGCGAAGACGATGCGAACGATTAAGCAAGACCTCATCCCGGACTTGGAGGAGCGGGGCACAACGCCCCGCGCCATTTCCGACGGCTTCGATCCCGCCCGGCTGACGCAGGCGCGTCGGCTGGCCGAGATGACGAAGAAGGACGTCGCGACTGCCCTTGGGGTGACCCCGGCGGCCGTGGGCCAGTACGAGACCGGGGTTTCCCGTCCTCGCCCGGACCTCATCCCCCGTCTTGCCGAATCACTCGGCGTACCTGCCACTTTCTTTCTGGTCGGCCGTCCGGCAAGCCGACTCGATTCCTCCATGGCCCACTTCCGCAGCTTGCGCAGCACGCCGAAGTCCCAGAGGGAACGGGCCCTGGCCTTCGCCGAACAGGTATGGGAACTCACCTACGCCCTCGAACGACGGATTCAGCTTCCCCTCGTGAACCTGCCCGGCTTCGCCGGCGGTGAGGTCCACCCCGGAGCCGAACTGCCCACGGACCCGGCAGCGGCAGCACGCGAGCTGCGGCGGCGTTGGGGTATGGGAGAAGGACCGGTCACCCACCTCGTCCGACGCATGGAATCCCACGGCATCGTTGTCGTGTTGCCCCCCGCGTCCGATCCTTCGGCAGCGACCGTGGACGCGTTCTCCACTCGGGCGGCCCGGCCGCTTGTAGTTCTTACTGCCAATCGGGCCGATGACATCTACCGCCATCGCTTCACGGCCGCACACGAACTCGGGCACCTCGTACTCCATGGCGACGCCACCGGTGACAGCCGTCAAGAGAAGGAAGCCGACGCCTTCGCCGCAGAGTTCCTCACCCCCCAGGACAGCATCCTTCCCTTCCTGCCCAAGCGGATGGACCTCGCGCGCCTGGCCGAGCTCAGGCAGGTCTGGGGCGTTTCCATCCACTCGCTCGTCTACCGATGCCGTGAACTCGGCCTGATCTCCGACGCCACGACCAGCCGCACATATCAACGCCTTCGTGCGCTGGATGGCCAGCCCGGCTTCATCCCCGAGTCGGTATCGAACTACGCCGGCGAGCAGCCCTCTCTGCTGCGCCAAGCCTTCGAACTAGCCCGCAAGGAAGCGGATCTGTCAGTGGCCACACTGGCGCATGAACTGGCCTGGACGCCCCAGCGCGTTCGTGAGCTGCTCGACGTCCAGGAACAGCGGCCGGTCCTACGCCTCGTGCAGTAGTAGGGCAGCTTGTGTGCCATTACACCTGGACTGCAAGGAAGCGAGATTCTCGTTGGACAGCCAGTCTGTTCGCCAACGCCCCGGGACCGATCTTGCTCAAGGCCCAGAGGCTGCTGGTCCTCCGGGCCCACTGCCAGAGCGCATCATCCGTATCCACAGGGGTACGGAAAGGCAGCACAGGGATGTTGCGGGCATGGAACGGATCAACGTCGAGGTAGCGCAGCCCACCGGTGCCACACAGATAGTGGGTACTGCTGGTGGCTGCGGCGAGATCGGCAAGGCGCTCGGACCGGCCTTGACGGGTAGAGATCTCGCTGCTGACCAGCACTTCTCCTGACCAGCCAAGAGCGGTGAGCAGGGCGATCGTCGATGCTCTCGTGAGGTCGGCCACGCGGTCTGTGGTGTCGATCATGTACAAGACCGCGTCCAGGACCTCGCGCGTGGCATCCCAGTAGCGGCTGTGGCCGTAGTACTGGCGCACGAGCAGTTCGACCGTCCGTCGCGAGCGGCGGGGATCGACGAGCCGAGCCTGGCTGATCCTCGTCGCGCGCCCGTGGGGAAGGTGCGTCGGGAGCGTGAGCCACTGCTGCCGACCAGGATCGTCCAAGGCGGCGAGACGGGCTCGATGCTGGTAGTCGCGCCGGGCGAACTGCACATCGTCGAGGACGATCCAGCGGTCGGCGGCAAAGAGCTTCGCCAATGTGGACAGCCGTGGAAACAAGTTCGGTTGATGAATCGCACACACCCCGTCCGACGGACCGACGCGGGGTGATTCAGGCGCTGATGAGGCGGCTGTCGAATCCGGCCTGTAGAAGGCGCTCGTAGGCGTCATGGACATCCTTCGGTACGTCCTGCTCAACGGCGAAGCCGAGCTTCGGGTATTCGATCACCCGTTGCAGGTCTCCGACGAGCATGTCGACGACGAGCCTCTCGTCGCCGATGGACTTGATGTAGTCGTCCAACTCAAGTGGCTCAGAGGCACAGACCACCTCCACCTCCGGCCACAAGATGCGGCAGGTCGCGTACGAGCGGCGCTCCATGTACGGCTTAGAGATCAGCAGAAGCGACTCCACCTCCACGCCGGCGTCGGCCAGCAGCTCGCGGGAGAAGGTGATGTTCTGGCCTGTGTTCGCCGCCTTCGGTTCCACCAGAATCGCCTCGTCCGGAACGCCCAGGGCGAGCGCATGCTCGCGGTAGTGGACGGCCTCGCCGCGCGGGAAGCGGGCTCGGGTGGTGGGGCTGTTGCCGCCGCTGAACACCACGATGGGGACGAGGTCGGCGCGGTATAGGTCGGCGGCAGTGGTGGCCACGCCCAGGTCGTGGCTGCCCAGGCCGATCGCCGCCGAGCAGGGCCGCTGCTCGTGGCCCATCTGGTGGTAGTTCCAGATCAACGTCGCGTCGTGGAACTGCTCGTCGGTGATCTGGCGCTGCTGGTGCTCCGGCACGTTCACTCCCTGACTCATCCCTGCTGGCCTCTACGGATGCCCTCGATGCTGCGCAGCTGGTGGCTCAGCCCGAACTGCTGGGCCACCTGTGCCGCCTGGTCGAGGACGGACAGCCCATCATTCCGGGTCGCCGCGTCCGACAGAAGGATGTGCCCGTACGCGGTGTCCAACCGCACCCGCTGCATCGGGGAGTCGACCATGCCGGTGGTACGCGCGACGTCGATGTAATGCAGGGCCTGCTTCAGATCGCCGACGCCGCGATGGGCCAGGGCCAGCTTCTGGTGGGCGACCGACCAGTCCTCCGGCTCGCCGAGGTCCTCGAAAGCTCGGGTGGCGGCCGTCATCACGTTGGTGGCGTACTCGTTGTCGCCCTCCTTGCTCAGGGCCGTACCGACCCAGAGCTGGGCGCGGGCGCGGTCGCGAGGGCTCAAGCGCTCATCCGTGGCGAGGAGTTCGTAGTGGCGGGCGGAGGCTTCGAGCCGGCCGGACATCTCCTGCACGACGGCGAGGGACAGCTCGATCTGCGCCACTCGCCGTGGGATGTCGAGTTCGGTGAACATGCCGTGGGCAGTGCGGTAGGAGTGAAGGGCGGAGAGCGGGCCGAGGATCGCGCCCTGGTCCCGCTGAAGGTCACCGAGCAGGACGAGTGAACGGCCGTACAAATAGAGGCCCTTGTTGTCTAGGCGGTGCGGGTCGTGACTCCCCAGCCAGCGGTTCAACAAGGTGGAGGCGAAGGAGAAGTTCTGGCGGCTGATGCAGACCACAGCCCGCTCGATGTCCTCGGTCCAGGTCTCGTAGTCCGCTGGCCTTGCGCTCTCTCGCTCCGGGACCAGCACCGCCTCGAACCGGGCATGAGCTGCAGCATCGGCACGAGCCAGCGCGGTGTCGAGGATCGCCTGGGTATCGGGCCGCGGCTGCGTTTCGGCGCGCAGGTTCTCCCATTTGGCCACCGTACGCAGGGCGACGCCCAGGTGCTCGGCGAAGGCGCGCGTGCTCATGCGCAGGGCAGCGCGCAGAGCGCTCGCCTCCCGGCCTGTCCATTGCTGCACGCTGACCACGGCTGACCTCCCCTCCGTCACGTATGTAAGCACCCTCTGTGACGGCGCAGGGCAAGAAGTGCAACGGAAGTACAACAGCAGGTCATTTCGAGGCCGTTCGCACTAGCCGATGCTTTGGACATGGACGAGGAACTCATCACGGAACGCCGCCCGGTCACCGGCCCACACGTCTTCGGCTACATACGCCATGTGACCGGTGGACAGGCCCGCCATGCGGCGTTGGCCGACTGCCTCACCGAGTACTGCCGACGGCACGAACTGACCCTGTACGGGGTCTTCACCGACCGCGAGGCAACCGTAACCGTCCGCTCCCCCGCCTTCGTCGGCCTCCTCGACGCCCTCGAACTCCCCGACACCTACGGCGCCGTGATCCCCGTCCTCAGCCATCTCGGCCCCAAGCGGACCGCCAGCGAGCGGAAGCGGCAGATAAATGCGACCAACACCCGTCTGATCGTGGTCCGTTCCACGCTGGCGACCACTGGTCCTGCGCCTTCGCTGGGCACAAGTTCCGACCTCCAACGGCAAGGAGGCACGTGATGTTCCTACGCGAAGCGCTGCGGAGCGCCCTCATGGTCAACGATGTGCCCGGACTGCGCCTGCTCCAAGTCGGCGACTGCTGGGACCTCGTACGGACCCCCGCGGACATCGGCTTCCTGGCCTTGGCTCACCTCCGCACCACCGGCGCGACGATCGGCCCCGTGCTGTACGACAAGCCCAACGAACGCCTCTACTACGCGATCAGGACCGGCACCCTCGGCAATTGGGACGACTTGCCCGTGCGGCATCTCTCCAGCAACTCTTGGCTGGTGGCCCCTGGCCTGGAGCTGATGGACGACTGGTTCGGCGGCTGGTGCGAACTGCCCGACGACAGCACCCTCACGGACGCGCACGCCCTCCGTGCCGCACTCCAGCACCCGTACGTCGCCACGGCTCTGGAGGCGGTTCGATGACCAGCCGCGCGATCATTCGCCAGAAGCAGTGGACCCTCCAGCCCGACCGGGAACCTGACGCCGAGCCCACCACGTACGCGATGCAGTGCGCGGTCTGCGGCAAGACCTCACCGCCCGGTACCGACTTCGCCGAACCACAGAGCTGGGTACTCGCGCACGGCGGCCGCAATCCCTCGCACCATACGTACCGGGAGATCATCACCCGCCCATGGAGGGCCTGGTGGAAGCCGTGAGCGGCCGCGTCGCCGCCCAGGCTGCCCGCTACACCGGACAACTACTGATCGTGCTCGTGTCCGCCTCGTGCGGCTTCGTGATCGGCGTGGCCGCCTCGACCGCGCGAATCACGACCTGACCTGCGCTTGGCGAAGGGATCCACCGGCCGAGCCGACGGCCAACCTGATCGCCCCCAGACCCGACCAACCCCTCGTACCCAACCCGTGGAGGTCCCGTGATCGAGACGAACACCAGCGCCGAGAGGCTGAGGACCAAAACAGCTCCGCGGCTCGTGGCCAGCCCGTTTCTCGCCCAGTACCTCCTCGTCCAGCCCGGCCGGGCGGCTGGCGTGCGCATCCCGGAGATCCGCTACGAAGAGCTGCGAGCCGCAGGCGCGGAAGGCCGATCCGTCCCGGACTGGCTGGCCGACGCGGCGAGGGAAGCGTGGGGGACCGAGCTGCCCGCGTCGCCGGTCGGCGACGTCGTCCTCGTCCGCGAACGGTCCCGGTACAGGTACGGCAAGGCGTCGTGGGAGATCAACCTCGGCTGCGACTACGACTGCGAGTTCTGCTACCTCGGGAAGAAGCGGTTCGAGGGCCTGAACTGGGACGGTAAGCAGGCGCTGCTCCAGACACTGAGCAACGCCGGTGTCCTGTGGTTGCAGATCACCGGCGGTGAGGCGCTGATCGACCGCGAGTTCGGCGCGGCGTACGAGTACGCCCACCAGCTCGGGATGATGGTCCAGGTCTCGTCGAACGGCTCCTCGCTGCGGAAGCAGCCGATCCGGGACCTGTTCGCCCGCCACCGGCCGTACCGGCTGACCCTGAGCGTCTACGGAGCCACCGCCGAGACGTACGACAAGGTGACGCGGAACCGCGGGGCGTTCAGCCGGTTCCTGAAGGGCCTGGACGCCGCCCGCGAGGACAAGCTGCCGGTCCGCCTGAACGTGATCGTCTCAGACGACAACGCGCACGAAACAGACGCGATGGTGTGCCTCGCGAAGTCGTACGGCTTCCCGCACCAGGTCTTCACGAACATGTCGCCCACGATCGACGGCGAGGCGAACCCCCTGGCGACGCAGGCACTGGGCCATCTCAAAGCCCGCAGCGTGTTCACCGGCTGCAACGCCGGCCACACGTTCTTCCACGTCAACCCGCACGGCATCGCGTCGATCTGCAAGGTAGGCCGCGACCCGAGCGTGAATCTCATCACCGAGGGCGTCGAAGCCCTCCCCCGACTCGGCGCGGTCGCCGAGTCCCTACAGCTCCGCACCGGTGGATGCTCCGGCTGCACGAAGGTAGGCACGTGCCGCACGTGCCGACCGCTGGCCAAGCTCTACCAGGAGGCGGGGGACCGACGAGAGCTCTACTGCCAACATGGAGGTTACGGATCATGACTCCGCCCACCGCAGCCCTGACCCCGCCCCGCGAGCCGATGCCGCTCACCATCGGACGGCGGCCGGCGGATGGGCCGACCAGCGCCCTGCCGGTGCAACTGACCGCCGCGTCGATCAAGGACGACGAGTTCCAGATCATCGCCGACCTGGACGAGGCTGCCGAGGGCGCCGAGTGCAGTTGCTCGGCCGGTGACGACCAGCCGTACTAAATCCAACGCGGACGGCGCCCATGCTGGCCGCCTTGTTCCACCCCCTGAGTGCCGCCCCGGCCGTACCCTGGCCGGGGCGGCATTCTCCGCACCCGAGCACTCCCTGAGGAACCGCACGTGTCCATGTCCCGCATCCCCTTCGAGCAGCTTCCCGCCGACGTCCGCCAAGCCGTCGCCGACGAGATCGGTGCCGTGCATCAATCGCTGACTGCGCAGGGCGGCATGAACTCCGGCATCGCCTCCGTCCTGGAGACGAACAGCGGCAGGTTCTTCGTGAAGGGCATCCCGGCCGACCATCCCCAGGTCGCTGCCCAGCGCCGCGAGGCGGCCGTCGCCCCGTATCTGCCTACGTCCTGTCCGCGCCTGTACTGGCACCTGGAGCTCGGCGGCTGGAGCTTGCTCGGCTACGAGATGATCGACGGCCGCCACGCCGACTACACGCCAGGCTCGCTCGATCTGCCGCTCGTGGAAGCCGCGCTTGTCGAACTGCAGAGCGTTACAGCACCCGCAGGTATAGGAATCAAGGACGCCTTCGACCGGTGGGCGGACTACGCACCTCCGGGCTCGCTGCACTACTTCGAGGGCAACACTCTCCTGCACACCGACTTCGCCCCGGACAACCTCCTGATCACCGGTGACCGTGCACGACTCATCGACTGGGCCTGGCCAACACGAGGGGCGGCCTGGATCGACCCCGGCGCCCTTGTCCTCCGGCTCATGGACGCCGGGCATTCCGTGGAGGAGGCACTCGCCTTCGCAAGTCGGTTCCCGTCCTGGCGGGACGCAAAGGCCGAGGCACTCGCGGCGTTCAGCTCGGCCACGGCGGCACTGTGGCGGGAGATCGCTGAAGTGGACCCGACACCATGGAAGTTGGGGATGGCCGAGCGGGCGACGACGCTCGCACGCATCCGAGACAGAACCTGTAGATGCTAGGCGCTGGGTAACGGGGGCGCGTTCGGGCGGGCTTACCGAGGCCCCCAGCTGTGTTCGCGTCGGGGACGCTTGGGGCTGACGACGGCGTGGTGTCAGTGGTGACGCCTAGGCTGAATGAAGCAAGTGTGTTGCGCCGTCAGTTCCCTTCCTCTGATGTGGTCCGGGGGCGGTCGGCCCGTTCGAATGCGAGGACAACCATGCAGCTCGCCGACCATTTCAATGAGTTCCTGCGCACTACGGTCAACCTGGGCCAAGTCAAACTCGACCTTCTCGATACCAGGGTGGAGGCGATCTACCGGGCGCTGAAGGCGGACGAGGAAATCGGCTCGCTGATCCTGGGCAAGATTCCGCAGGGCTCATGGGCGCATCGCACGATCATCGACCCGGTCGGCGGGACGGAGTTCGATGCTGACGTGATGCTGCTGATGGCCGAGAACCCGGACTGGTCGCAGAGCCCCAAGACGTATATCGAGGAGGTATATGCGGCCCTGCATCGGCACAGCATCTACAAGGACATGCCTCACTCGCGTAAGTGCCGATGCGTGCGGCTGGTCTACAGCAACTCCATGCACGTGGACATCGTTCCCTACGTGGTGCTGGTCGACGGTCGAGAGGTCATCGTCAACCGCGACGAGGACACCTGGGAGAACACCGACTCGCAGGGCTTCACCACTTGGATGCGCACTCAGGACCAGATCGCTCAGGGGAATCTGCGCAAGGTCATCCGGTTGATGAAGTTCCTGCGCGATCACAAGGGATCGTTCACCGGGACGCGGTCGGTGATCCTGACAACGCTGCTCGGCAACCAAGTTCATGACTACAAAAAGTTCTCCGATCCGGGCTACTACCGTGATGTGCCCACTGCTCTATTGCACATCGTCGGTGACCTGGACACCTATCTGCAGGCCAACGAGATCAAGCCTTCGGTCGCCGACCCCTCCGGGTCTGGGCTGACCTACGACCACCGTTGGGAGCAGAACACGTACTCCTACTTCCGCGACCGCATCCACAAGCACGCCGCCGAGATCCACGCCGCTTACCACGCCGAGGACAAGGACACGAGCCTCCGGCTGTGGCAGGACCTTTTCGGCCCCGAGTTCAAGGCCCCGGTCACGGCAACCAGCAGCGCCAAGTTCCCCGTGGCTGCCGCCTCGGTCACCGCTGTCGCGCGGCCCGGTCGCGCCGGGTGAGCAGCAGCAAGAACCGACTCGCACCGACGGACTGGCAGAAGCAGGCCCTGGCCGAGCTGCGCGAGGCGGCGGCCGAGCAGCCGGACGTACTGCGTCTAGTGGGTGTTCCGGCTCGCGGCCAGAACGGTGCGCTCCGGGTGACACTGCGGCTTCACACCGGTCCCTTGACCACTGCTGACGGCGGCTTGGTTCTGCAGGAGCACGAGGAGTTCGTCCTGACCCTGCCAGCCTCACCGCTGTCCGCAACCACCGTCGAAGTCGAGCACTGGAGGTTCGCCGGCTACCCGCACGTCCTCCAGGGGCGCCAGTTGTGCATCTTCCTGGACCCCGCCCGCGAGTGGGATCCGCTGCGCGCGGGCATGCGGGCGTATCTAAACCGGCTGTGGTCCTGGCTTAGGGACGCGGCAGCGGGCGAGTTCGACGCCTCGAAGGCGATGTACCACGCCGTCGGCGGAGTGCTTCACCACACACCCGGCACCCCGACCCTGGTCGTACGCGTTCCCGGCCCCGACCAGCGGATCCAGACTGGATATCTGATCGCGCGCACCGAGCACCGCCTAGACCTGGCCTACAGTCCGCCCCCGGAAGGCGGGGCCGCACGGTTGCCAGTGATCACCATTGCAGGCGCGCTGCCGCTCGGCGGCGGCTCCACCTTTGCGGAGCTGCTGACCTACGTGGACAACCCTCCGTTCGATCGCCAGCAGAGAGGCTCGCCGCAGGCGGTCGCCCAGTCTCCGGCGATCCTGACCACGCTCGCGGCCAGTGCAGCCCGCAACCCCGATGGCTCGCCGCAGTACCTGATTCTGGCGGTCCCGCACCCTGCGGGCGGCCCGCCCCATCTGTTGGGTGCACGTCTTCCCGCGCCCGCCGCGGATGCGCTGCGGCACATGGCCCACGAGCAGGGTTCCGCGCTGAACATCGACGCCTCCCGGATCCGCTCGGACCTACTGATCGAATGGTGCCCTGTGTCCGATGAACGACCTGCCGTGACCACACGTCGCGATGACGGAAGCCTCATCGGGGGCTTCTTTGGGAAACACGTGCATGTCTGGGGCTGCGGCGGCCTTGGCTCCTGGATCGCCGAGTTCGTCGTCCGTGCCGGCGCCTCACAGGTGACGGTGTGCGACCCCGGAACAGTCACCGGCGGACTGCTGGTCCGGCAGAACTACGTCGAGGTTGACGTTGGAGCCTCCAAAGCCCAGTCCCTGGCCCGACGGCTGCGAGCAGTGGATGACACCGTCGCGATCCACGTCCACGACGGCGTACTGCCCGACGCTGCAGCTCTGGCGGGCGCCGAAGTCATTATCGACGCGACCGTCAGCATTGCCATGGGCCACATCCTGGAGCGCCTCGCAGCTAGCGGGGGACTCCGCCCGGTCCTGGCTCAGGTAGCCACCGACACCCGCACCGGCACCTTGGGCCTACTGAGCGTCTCCGCGCCCACCACCGCACAGGGGCCCAGCAGCATCGACACTGCCGCCGGGAAGATCGTACTGGCCGACCCCGCCCTGGAGCTTTACCACCGCCTGTGGCAGGACACCCCGGACGGCGACGAACTTGTACCGACCCGCGGCTGTTCGGTGCCCACCTTCCACGGGTCATCGGCCGACCTGGCCGCTGTCGCCGGAACGCTGACGTCCTTCCTGGGGATGCACCTGATCACTCCCGGCTCGGGTACGCATCTGGTCGCGCTTCCTCACGCCGCCGGATCGCCCCATCACCGCTTTCTGCCCCACGACCCGACACCGGCCGCGCCCTGACCCGCCCCGCGCGCACTGGGCCGGTTGTGCTGTCACCAAGGTGAACGCAGTAGCGGGCTATCGGCTCGCCAGCGCGTGCCAGTGCGTCAGGGGATCTCCAAGGCCAGTCGATATCCGCTCGGCGTGCGGTCGTAGAGCACCAGCGCCGGGTGCACCTGCCGGTCGCGTACCCGTCCCAGGCTCACCCCGGCCGAGAGCGGCACCGCGAACAGCACGTGCAGGCGCCGTACCTGCTTCGCGCTCGCCTCCAGATCCGCGAACAGCGACCGCAGCACCTCCTGGAACTGGGTCAAGGAAGCGCGATTGCGCAGCACGTCCGGCGCGGCGGCAGCACCGACAGGGCTGATGCGGTAGCGGCGTAGTCCGGCGAGTTGGTGCGGAACCTCCTCGGGCTGGATCGTGCCTGAGAGGTTCAGCACCAGCACCGCCTCATGTGCGGGAGGCTGGTCTACGTCGAGGTGGACCGCGAAGCCGACCACCGGCGCAGTCGAAGACCACGACCAGGACTCGTCCTCGCGGTGGCGCTGGTAGATGTCGGTGGGCACGGTGTCGTCCAGACGGGATCCGAGGTAGACAAGCAGTGGCAGCCGGGCGAAGCCGAAGACGCTCAAGTGCGCGACTTTGTCTCGGGCGATGCCGCGGTTGAGCTGGTTGTCGATGACCTCGTCGATGGCGGCGGTGGCCGCCCGGTAGTAGGGCGAGCCTCCAGTCTCCTCATCGGGGATGTCACGCAGATCGATCGTCATCTCGCCGGCCACGTGGCGCAGGTCGATCTCCACGCCATGCCGCTCATAAGACTCCAGGAACAGCGGGAACCGATCCCCGGAGGTGATCACCGTGGTAGCAGCGGTCTGCCGGGTCAGCTCGACTTCCTGGCCACGCACCCGGCCCACCATCCGCAGCACCGTGGTCGCCCGGTCGTCGGCCAGCCCAGTGACATGCTTGATGCGGTCCTCGTGAGCGCGTTTGAGCGCGCGCAGCCGTTCCACGGTGAAAACGTCCAGGGTGCCGGAAGCGTCGATCTCGTCGTGCTCGTCGGCGCAGACCAGCATCAAGTTGTCGGCCGTGTCGCGTTCCACCAAATCGTGTTCACCGCGCGGGGATCCTACGGTCTGTTGCTGGCCCACGATGTGCGCCAGCTCCCCCTGCCGCACAGTGCGGCCCGTCATCCCACCGTCGAGCAAATACCTATTACAGATCGCGCACCGGCCACCACTGCGCACCCACACCTCCAAGCGCACAGGCGCTGGGATGGCTCGTCTCCCGCCGCCCTGTCCCGCAGCCTTCCTCGCCATAGCTTGTCTCCTGCCTCGGAGCGCATCTGCTGGAACCATTGTGCGTTCCCAGCCGCCCGTATGACCGCCCCTCGATCCCAACACAGGAAGCCATGTTGCGTTCCGACCCCGCCGACTACCGTCCGGTGTGGATGCTCGCCTTCTACGACCAAGCCGAGCTGGATTCCCTGGCCCTGTCAGCGCACTTGTCGCTCGGCGACTACTCGACCGCCGAGTACCACGCCCACCGCTGCCTGGCCGCCCTCCGACCCCACATGATCCGGTCCCGAGCCATCACCACCACCCGGCTCGCACACGCCCAACTCGCACAGGGCGCCCCCGACGCCGCCATGAAGGTCCCCGCCGACGCCGCCACTCAGCACGCCCGGGTAACGCGCATGCTGCAGGAGTTCGGAGCCGCGCTGCGCGCCACCGCACCGGGCAGTTCCAGCGTGCAGACCTGGACCGAGCACGCCGCCACCTGGAGGATGGCCGCATGACCACGGCACCCGCCATCGAACTGCGCACGTCACCACCCTCGACACCGCCCGCGGCGACCTCCTCGACGTGTACGCAGACGTGCGCGCCCCACTGCTCCACCTGCCGAACTACGCGGTCACCGCGTTCGGCGAACGCATCGACCGGCACAGCACCGAGCCCGGATTCATGGCCGTCCTCGCATACGCGAACGGCCATCCGGTCGGCTACGCCTACGGCAACACCATCGAACACGGCGATCGGTATTGGCAGCGCACCAGCCCGGCGCCGGCGGACAAGTACACCGAGCATCCGGCCGTGGCCTTGAAGGAGATCGGCGTCCGGCCGGCTTGGCGGAAGACCGGCACCGCCCGCCGCATCCACGACGCTCTCCTCGCCACCCGTGACGAGCCGTACGTGACGCTCATGGTCAACCCGGCCGCCGGTGACGGAAAGGTCCACGCGCTCTACGAGTCGTGGGGATACGAGGACATCGGGCAGAGCCAGCCCTCACCGGCCTCGCCGACCCTGATCGTGATGATCCGCGCGATCCGAGGACCGGACCGCAGGTAGTCCAGGAACCCTGTCAGGTGTCAGATCCACAGGACAAAGCCGCAGTGGGGCAAGAAACACGAGCCACCACAAGATCCTCAGTCAGCGGTCGCTGCTCACACTGCCGCCTACTTGCCGATAAAGGACACCAGCCGTAGCTCAGCGGAATCGGACAACCAAAGCCCTACCGCCCGCCCCCTTATTGCCTGGTGTGGCGCTGACCTGGGGTTCTGGTGTTGGCGGGCGGGGTTTTCGGACCCCGCCTTTTTCATGTCCTCGGGGCGCCCGTATGGCCACACGGGCGCCCCACCGGCTTCACCCTCCGTGGGGCACCTGCGTCGTCGGCCGACTCGGCTGACGGCGCCGTGGTCGCTGCGTCGGGCAGCTAGGCGATCGTCAGCGTCGTCTTGGCCGTGGCGAGCGAGCTGTTGCCCACGTAGATGTCGATGGCGCCCTTTTCGATCTCGAAATGTCCACCGGTGTCGTTCGTCCAGAAGCCGAGGTCGTCGGCGCCGAGGCGGAACCGGACGGTGGTGCCCTGGCCCGCGTCCAGGCTGACCCTGCGGAAGCCGCGCAGCCTGCGCACCGGCTGCACGATGCTCGCGACGGGGTCGTGGAGGTAGAGCTGGACGACCTCGTCGCCCGAAAGCTCGCCGGTGTTGCGCACGGTGACCGCCACCTCGACGGTGTCGCCCTTGCGGAGCGCGCCCGCCGAGATCCGGCGGGCGCTCAGGGCCGGGTCGCCGATGGCGAACGATGTGTAGCTCAGGCCGTGCCCGAAGGGGAACTGAGGCCCGTCAGAGAGGTCGAGGTACTTGGACGTGTACTTTTCGACGGCGTCGTACGGGCGGCCGGTGTTCTCGTGGTTGTAGTAGATCGGGATCTGCCCGACGGTGCGAGAGAAGGTCACCGGGAGCTTGCCGCCGGGGTTGACGGTGCCGAACAACACGTCCGCGATGGCGTTGCCGGCCTCCATGCCGGGATGCCACGCCTCTAGGACGGCGGGGGCCAAGTCCAGCCAGCCGCCTGTGGCGAGAGGACGCCCGTTGACCAGGACGACGACGAAGGGCTTGCCGGTGGCCGCGACCGCGGTGATCAGGTCCTCCTGCGCGCCGGGCAGTGTGATGTCGCTGCGCGCGCCGGCCTCGCCGCTCATCCACGGCGGCTCGCCGACCACGACGACGGTGACGTCGGCCGCCTGGGCCGCCGCGACCGCGTCCCTGATTCCCGAGGTGTCCGTACCCTCCGGGTTCACCCCCGTGACGGCCGTGACCTTCGCCTTGGGGGCTGCCTCCCGGATCCCGTCCAGCACGGTCGCCGAGGGGAACTTTTCCCACCCAGGGCCGGCCCACGTGCCCTGTAGATCCTTGGAGTCGGAAAACGGACCGACGACGGCGATGGTACCGACGCCCGCACGCAGGGGCAGGGCGGCCTTGTCGTTCTTCAGCAGCACCATGGCTCGCGCGGCAGTCGTTCGCGCTGCGGCGCGGGCCTCCTCGGTCGGCTTCGTGATCGCCGCTTCCTCGTCGACGTAGGGGTGGTCGAAGAGCCCGAGCCGGAACTTCAGACGCAGGATGCGGGAGACCGCGTCGTCCAGGCGACGGGTGGTGATCCGGCCGCTGCTGAGCAGTTCCTCGCCGTGGTCCATGAGGTTGGTGCTGACCATCTCCATGTCCACCCCGGCGTTCAGGGCGAGCCTGCCGGCGTCGGCCCCGTCGGCGGCGAAGCCGTGGACGATCAGTTCCTGCACGCCGGTGTAGTCGCTGACGACGAAGCCGTCGAAGCCCCATTCGTCCTTGAGGATGTCGGTCAGCACATGCTCGTTGCCGTGGGCGGGGACGCCGCTGACGGTGTTGAAGGACGCCATGACGGTGGCCACGCCGGCGTCGAGGGCTGCCTTGAAGGGCGGGAGGTAGTGGTTGCGCAGACGGGCCTCGGAGACGTCCACGGTGTTGTAGTCGCGGCCGCCCTCCGCGCCTCCGTAGGCGACGAGGTGCTTGGCGCACGCCGCGATGCGGTCCTTGGCGTCCAGGTCCTTGCCGTCGCCCTGGTATCCACGGGTTTTGGCTGCCGCGAAGACCGCCGTGAGGTACGGGTCCTCGCCGTTGCCCTCCGCGATGCGCCCCCAGCGCGGGTCGTGAGTGACGTCCATCATCGGGGAGAACGTCCAGCGGACCCCGTTGGAGCGCGCCTCCGCCGCCGAGACCTCGGCGTCCCGCTCGGCCACCGCCGGGTCGAAGCTGGACGCCTGGGCCAGGGGGATGGGGAACGTGGTCAGGTAGCCGTGGATGATGTCGCCGCCGAACAGCAGCGGGATGCCCAGCCTCGACTCCTCGACGGCGATCCGTTGAAGGGCGTTGGTGGTGTCCGCCCCGTAGATGTTGAGTACGGACCCGAGCAGGCCCTTGCGGGCGGCTTCCTCCGCCTGTGCGGTCTGCCCGCCGCCGGGGCCCGTCTCGCCCGTCCAGGACAGCTGCTGCAACTGCCCCAGCTTCTCCTCTACGGTCATCCGGCCCAACAGGGCCTGGGCCTCTGCTTCGTACGGGCCGGTTCCGCCCTTCGCTGCGGCTGCCGAAGCGGGGTCCTCGGCCGCCTCTTCGGTGCCCGCGGCTGCTGCGGCGGCGACCGTCCCGCCGAGTGCCGTCATCGCTGTGCGCCTCCGTATGCCACTCATAGAACATTGATCCTTTTTGCCTGTGGGGGGGAATCTCCGGGCTGTCCCAGGCCCTGTGGTCACTTGATGCCGACGGTGGCGATGCCTTGGACGAAGTAGCGCTGCAGTGCCATGAACAGGGCGACGATGGGTGCGATGACGAGAACTGATCCGGCCAGCAGGAGGCCGTAGTGGGTGGAGTTCTGGCCCTGCGAGTACAGCGCCAGGGCGACCGGGAGGGTGTACTTGTCCTCGGTCTGGGCGGCGACCAGCGGCCACAGGAAGTTGTTCCACGAGCCGAGGAAGGTCAGGATCGCCAGGGTGGCCAGCGGCGGCCCGCACAACGGCAGCACGATCCTGGTGAAGGTCCGGATCTGCCCGGCGCCGTCGATCCTGGCCGCCTCCAGGAGCGAGTCGGGGATGCCGAGCATGAACTGCCGCATGAGGAACACCCCGAGCGGCGAGGCCAGGAACGGCAGGATCAGGGCTGGGTAGGTGTTGACCATGTGCAGCTTGGCGACCATGACGAACATCGGTACGAAGGTCACCACGCCGGGCACCATGAGCGTGATCATGACCAGGGTGAACAGCAGGCGCTTGCCGGGGAAGTCCAGCTTGGCCAGCGCGTAGCCGATCATGGAGCAGAAGAGCAGGTTGCCCAGCACGGTGAAGACCGCGACGATCAGGCTGTTGAGGAAGTAGTGGCCGATGTGCAGGTCGCCGAGCCAGGTCGTGTAGTTGCTCAGGGTCGGCGACTGCGGGAGCCAGCCGCTGGGGTCGCGTACCAGCTCACCCTGGGTCTTGAAGGACGACAGCAGCATCCAGGCGAACGGCATGAGTGTCGCGGCGAGGGCGACGGCCAGCACGGCGTAGGTCAGCACGCGTGCGCGCCGCGAGGTTGCGGTGGGCGATGCACCACCGCCGCGCGTCTTCGGTACGGCCGGGGAGACGGTGGGTGTCGAGTGGGTCATGTTCTCCGCCTCAGTCCTTCGGCCGCAGCAGTCGGAACTGGAGCATGCTCAGCGCGGCGATCACCGTGAACAGCACGTAGCTGGCTGCCGAGGCGTAGCCGTACTTGCCGAAGCCGAACTGGTTGTAGGTGAAGTAGCTCACCGACAGCGTCGAGTTCAGCGGGCCGCCCTGCGTCATGACGAACGACTCCTCGAAGAACTGGAGGTAGCCCACCGAGAGCATGACCGCGCCGAACAGCAGGGTCGGGCGCAGCAGCGGCAGCGTGATCCGGCGGAAGCGCTGCCACGGGCTGGCACCGTCCATGGTCGCCGCCTCGTGCAGTTCTCCCGGGACGTTCTGCAGGCCGGCCAGGAAGATGATCATCAGTGTGCCCATGTTGCGCCACGCGGTCATCACGATCAGCGACGGCAGGGCCCAGGTGGTGCTGTGCAGCCAGTCGGGACCGGTGATGCCGATCCAGCCGAGCACGGTGTTGAGTACCCCGTCGGGCTGCAGGATGAAGCGCCACACGACCGCGACGGCGACGATGCTGGTCACCACCGGCGTGTAGAAGCCGACCCGGAACAGCGTACGCAGCCGCGTGATCCCGCTGTTGAGGGCCACGGCGAGCGCCAGGGCGACCGCCATCGTCAGCGGGATGCCGAACACGACGACGTACGCGGTGTTGACCATGGCCTTGCGGAACTGCTCGTCCCCGAACAGGTCCACATACTGCCGCAGACCCACGAAGTCCACCGCGAACGGCGTCTGCGCGTCGGTGCTGCGGAAGTCGGTGAACGACATCAGGAACGAAGAGACCAGCGGGACGAGCATGAAGACGGCGAAGACCAGCATGAACGGCAGTGCGAACAGCCATGCGGCCAGTCCCTGCCGCCGCCGTGCGGCCGAAGGGCCGCCCCGGGCCCGCCGGGGCCCCGCGCCCCGGCCGGCGCGGCGTCCCCCGGCCGGGGCGTCTGCGGTGGTGGTCGCCATCGGTCAGTTCCCGGTTCCCATGGAATCCGCGCTCTTCTGCAGGTCGCGCAGCGCCGAGGCGGGGTCGGTGCCCTTGACGATGCGTTCGATCTGCCCGTCACCGGCGTCGCTGACCTGGTTCCAGGCGGTGTTGTTCGGCGCCGCCTTGACGTTCTTCAGCTGCTCCTTGAAGACCGCCAGCTTCGGGTCGCCGGTCAGGCTGGAGTCGTTCCAGGCGGACTGCACGGCCGGCAGGTCACCGGTCATCTTGTACCAGCTGGCCTGAACGCTGGGCTTGGACAGGTACTGCACCAGCTTCCAGGCCGCGGCGCTGTGCTTGGAGTTGCGGAAGACGACCAGGTTGGAGCCGCCGACGAGCGAGGTGGAGCTCTGGTCCTTCGGGATCGGCATGACGCTGTACTTCTTGTCGAAGCCCTTGCCGCCGGCGTCGTTGATCGTGCTGATGTCCCAGGGACCGTTGATGAGGGCCCCGGTCGTGCCCTTGACGAACGACGCCTCCGCGGCCCCGGGCGAGATGTCGGGGTTGCGGTCGGCGATGCCCTCGGTGAAGAAACTCTGGTAGTACTTCATCGCGGTGGCCATCTGCGGGGTGTCGAGGGTCCACTTGGTGCCGGCGCCGTTCATCAGCGACCCTCCGGCCGACCAGACGAACGGCAGCGCGCCCTGGAAGGCGAGGCTGCCGTTGCCGCCGGTGGGCAGATTGATGCCCCACTTCGCGCCGGCCTTGGTCTGCATCGCCTTCAGCATCGCCTTGAAGTCGGCCGAGGTCTTCGGCGGGCTGGTGTACCCGGCCTTCTTGGCGAGGTCGGTGCGGTAGTAGATGACACGGGTGTCGACGTACCAGGGCACACCGAGCGTGTCCCCCTTCACCACCGCCGACTCCTTCGACCCCGGGAAGATGTCACTGGTGTCGATCCCCTTCGGCACCTGCTGGAAGGCGTCCGCGAAGTCCGGCATGTAGGTCGTGCCCATCTGCGCGACATCGGGTGTCGTGCCGCCGGCGATCGCCGTCTGGTACTTGCTGTGCGCGTTGGCCCAGGGGATCGCGGTGACGTTCACCTTCACACCGGGATTCTCCGCCTCGAAGCCCTTGACCAGCGCCGGCAGCTTCTCCCCCTCGGTACCCTGCGCCCACAAGGTGATCGTGCCCTTGACCTTGCCGGACGGCACCGCACCGGACGGCGTCGACGACGACGCGCCGGTATCGCTCCGCCCGCACCCCGCCACCAACAACGCGGCGGCCACGCACACGGCGGCCGTAGAAGTCTTCCTCAGCACCATTGCTGCCCCTCTCCTGGGAACCGCCACCAACCGGATGACGGAGGGATCGATTGATATAAGCGCTTAGATCCTCAGCGTGCTCGGAATCTAAGCGCATAGGAGGTGGCCTGTAAAGAGTCGATGCCGATCACGTTACGGCTACGGTCCGACGCTCGACCGCCGGAGACCTGCCCGGAAACCGCCCAGCCGCAGGATCCCGAAACCCACGGGCAACGCCACTACCTGCGGAAAGTTCAACGGCAGGACAGCCGAAGCTCTCACCTGCCACCACCGGCGACCGGCCAACGGCGCGCTATCGGCGGCCCGGCCGGGTCCCGTCGAACCGACGAGCCGCACTCCGCGATCGGTCAGCGCTGTCGACGGTCACATTTCGCCAAGATCGCATCCTCGGGCACCGAGAGGAGTCAGGACGACTCCGCCGCGGTCAGGGCCCGTACTCGCCGTCTAAGCGCATAACATGGGGCAGGAAGCGGCTGAGGAAAGCAGGGGGAACGTGGCGAAGGCTCCGACGGTCTATGACGTGGCGGAACGCGCCGGGGTGTCCATCGCGACCGTGTCGATGACCTTTCGCCGTCCCCACAAGGTGAAAGAGGAGACCCGGAAGATCGTCGAGGCCGCTGCCGAGGCGCTGAACTACGTGCCCAGCGCGAGCGCGCGCGGGCTGGCACATGGACACACCGGGGCGCTGGGCCTCTACTCGTACGACATCTTCCTCCCGGAACCCGACGAGAGTCTCGGGAGCAAGGCGGCGGGCAGCGCGCGGTCCCGAGCCAAGGTCCCTGTGGTCCGGGACGACGGCGACGACGACTACCGCCGTTTCCCGCTCTACGTCCACGAGGTGCAGCGTGGTGTCGAGCTCGAGTGCTGGCAGCGTGGGTACGCGCTGTTGATCGGCGGGGCCAGTCAGGCCGACAGCGCGACCCGGGTCACCGACATCGTCGGGCGGGTCGACGGGCTCGCGGTCTTTCCCGACCACTCCATCCCCGCTGAAGTCCTTGAGCGGATCGCGCGCCGGAAACCGGTGGTCGCCGTGTCGCAGCGACCGCAGGACGACGGCCTGAGCCATGTCTCGATCGACAACAGGGGCGGCATGCGCGCGATGACGGAGCACCTGGTCGTCGAGCACGGGATGCGCGATCTGCTGTTCGTCGGTTACATGAACACCTTCGACGCCCAGGAGCGGTTCGCCGGATTCCGGGCAGCGCTGCGGGCAGCCGGACTGCGCGTGCCGAGCAAGCCCGCGCAGTTGATCGGCAAGAACTACGTGGAAAGCGTCGTCGCCGATGTCCTGGCGCGTGACGCGCTGCCCGAGGCGTTCGTGTGTGTCAGCGACGAGATCGCCCTCGACCTGATGAAGGTGCTGGCCGAGCACGGGGTGCGGGTCCCGGAGCAGGTGGCCGTGACGGGGTTCGACGGGGTCGTGGCGGGGCGGGTCGTACGGCCTTCGCTGACGACCGTGCGTCAGCCGATGCAGGCGATGGGACGAGTCGTGGTGGACATCCTCCTGGAGCGGATCGCCGACCCGGCCGGGCAGCCGATCACGCGTCGGCTGCCGGTCCAGGTGGTGCTGCGGGAGAGCTGCGGCTGCTCACGGCCCTGAGACTCCGCGGAGTGGCCGCCCGCATGGAGGTCGCCTGGTCAGGGCATGACAATCCACGGCGTGATGGTCCGCGGTATGGCGATCATGAGGCGCCGACCGGCAGGCGGGCCCAGAACAGGGCATGGCCCCCGTCACCTTCCGGCACGAACTCCTCCCGCTCAATGGTCAGCCCGACCTGAGCGATCCACTCACGGTTGGTGGCGGCGTCCGCGTGACTCCACCACATCGGAGCCCCGCCGCCCAGCCAGTCCTCCTCGACGCCGGTCCAGGCACGGTGCCCTGTCGTGGCCACGAACCAGCCTCCCGGACGCAGCCACCCGGCGATCTTCCGCAACAACGGCGGCTGCTCGGCCAACGGCACGTGGATGAGGGCGTAGAAGGAGACGACCGCGTCGAAGGAGGCGGCGGCGAAGGTGGCCGCCGTGGCATCGACGTGGATGAACTCCGCCTGCGGCACTCGTTCCCGAGCCCGGCGGATCTGCACCTCGCTGATGTCGATGCCGGTGACCTGGTGACCGGCATCGGCCAGAGTGCGGGCGACCGGCACGCCGCTTCCACACCCCAGGTCCAGCACTGTGCCGCCGGCCGGGATCCGCCGACGCAGGTCGTCGAGAAGCTGCTCGTACTTGCTCTCGGCGCCGTACGACTCGTCGTACCGCAGGGAGACGGCGTCGTATCCACGCCGGACGATGTCCTTGAGGTTGTGCGCGTCCATGCCCGGAGACGCTAGTCATTGCCCCGAGCCGCTGCGAACGCATTTCGCCCCCGTCCGACGGCCTCCGTCTCAGCGTGTGCCGACCCTGTGGGCATCGACGACCGCATCGACGGCCAGGCGCAGGTCGCGGCTGGAGCGTCCGATGTGGAGCCGGTAGCGGCCGGGAGGAGTGTGCCAGCCCTGTGCCTCGGTGTCCCAGATCTGGAAGGCCCGGGCTGGCACGTGGACCTCGGCGCTGACGCGGGCGCCCGCCTCCGCGTGGACGGTGGCGAAGCCCGCGAGCAGGCGCACCGGCCGGTCGGGGCCGTCCTGCGGGGGCTCCAGATAGACCTGGACGACCTCACGGCCCGGGCGCGGTCCGGTGTTGGTCAGCTCCACGGTCAGTTTGAGCCCGTCTCCGCCTGCGGGGCTGGTCAGGGAGGCGGCGGAGACGGGGTACTTGGGGGAAAGGGTCACGGACTCGTAGGACCAGTGGGTCCAGCCGAGGCCGTGGCCGAAGGGGAAGGCCGGAGCGAGTCCGGCGCGGTCCCAGGAACGGTGGCCGATGTGGACGCCTTCGGTGTAGTCCACGATGCCGTCGCGGGGGCGGGCGTCGGGTACGGGGACGTCTTCTGCCCGGGCGGGCAGCGTCCACGGCAGCCGGCCCGACGGCTCGGCGCGGCCGAGGAGCACGTCGGCCAGAGCGTGCCCGGCCTCCTGGCCCGGCAGCCAGGCCCACAGCAGCGCCGGTACCTCCTGCGCCCAGGGCAGGAGGACCGGGGCGCCGGCGTTGACGACCACGAGGGTGCGTGGGTTTGCGGCGAGGACCTTGCGCACCAGCTCGTTCTGGTGGCCGGGCAGGTCGATGCTCGTGCGGTCCCAGCCCTCGGATTCGACCTCCTCGTTGGTGCCGACCACGACCACGGCCACGTCGGCGGCGGCCGCCGCGGCCACGGCATCGGCAATCTCCTCGTACGGCGTGGGCGCCGGCGGAGCGTGCCGCAGCTGGGCGGTGACGAAGCGGTTGTAGCCGCCGGCGTCGACGACGGTGAGGTCCACCACAAAAGCGATGCTGCGCGGCTCGTCACCCACGTGGAGGTCGATGTCCTTCAGCGGCGGGTGGTGGAAGCTGGAGTCGAGCACCAGCTCCACGCCCCGGTCGTCGTCCCCTGACAGGATCTCCTCGCCGTCCACGGTCACCCGGAAGCGTCCCACGCACCCGATCTGGAGGCGGTGCGTTCCGGGCTCGGTCAGGGTCAGTACCGTGCGCAGGACGACGCGGCGGGTGGCCAGGGTGAAGGCGCCGTAGGCGCTCCAGTCAGCGTCGCGGCGGACCTCGCCGCCGATCAGGGTGGCGTCGGCGTCGAAGAAGTCGGCCCGCACCCCGGGCGCGCCGGTGTCGGGGTCGGCCAGCAGGTCGCCGGACACGAACGGGGCGCCCAGGCGGGAGTCGCCGCCGCGGTGCACGCTCAGACGCACCTGCTCGGGCAGGGCGGCACGCAGCCCCTCGGCGAAGGAGACGGAGCGGACCGCCGGGACGAACGCGCTGCCGCCCCCCTGGAGGTAGGGGTCCACGGCGTTCGGGCCGATCAGTGCCACACTGGCCAGCCTCTCCGGGGCCAGCGGCAGCAGGTCCTGCTCGTTGCGCAGCACCACTGTGCCGCGGCTCGCCACCTCGCGCAGCAGACCGAACTCCTCCGGCCCCGGCGCTTCGGGAGCCGCAGACGGCCGCGGATCGTGGCCCGGTGCCCCGAGCCGACCGGTGTGCCGGGCCAGGCGCAGCAGCCGCAGCACCTTGTCGTCCACCAGGTGCTCCGGCACCTCGTTGGCGCGTACCGCCGCCACGAGCGCGTCGCCCCAGGGGCCGCCCGGCCCGGGCATCACCAGGTCCAGACCGCCGAGCGCCGAGGCCGCCGTCGATTCGGTGGCGGACCAGTCGCTGACCACCGGCCCGGTGAAACCCCACTCCTGTTTCAGGACCTCGCGCAGCAGCCGCGTGTGCTCGGTCATCGGCGCCGACTGTGTGCCGTCGTCGACGCCGGAGTAGGCGGACATCACACTCCACGGCTCGACCTCGGCGAGGACCTGCTCGAACGGGGCTAGGTACACCTCGCGCAGCGTGCGCTCGTCCAGCCGGGCCCGGTATCGGGTGCGGTCGGTCTCCGAGTCGTTGGCCACGAAGTGCTTCAGGCATGCGCCGACGCCCAACCCCTGGAGACCGCGCACGACCGCCCCGGCCACCGCCGCGGTCAGCAGCGGGTCCTCGGAGAAGTACTCGAAATGTCTGCCGGCGACCGGCGTGCGCTGCAGGTTCACCGCAGGCGCCAGCACCACGTCGACGCCCTTGCGCCGTGCCTCGGTGGCGAACAGCTCCCCCAGCCGCTCGGCCAGGCCCGTGTCCCACGCCGCCGCCAAGGCGCTGGGAGCCGGGGCCAGCAGCCCGGTGTCCGCGGGGTCGTCCAGGGTGCCGCGGACCCCCTGTGGGCCGTCCGACATCGTCACCGCCGCCAGCCCGAGTCGGGGTTCGGCCGGAACTCTCCACAGGCTCGCCCCCGTCAGCAGCCGGACCTTCGACTCCAGGTCCATGTCCCGGATGCGGGTGAGCAGCTCGGAGTCATCGGGCAGGGCAGCGGGGATCATGCTGGTCCTTACATCAGATCTAAGCGCTTAACTTCTCCGGATGCTCGAAATCTAAGCGCATAGAAAGCGGGCTGTAAAGCGATGCAGACGGAGAGGGCGGGCCCGAAGGATGGCGAGCACCAACTCCTGCGGCGATCTGGCCGAGGCATGGCCGGTGCCACCAAGGGGGAGCAGCGCATGCGGGCCTCCGCGTGCACCGGAAGCCATCGCGCCGGCGCCGGTCGCACCGGCCTCGACCGGGCCGAACTACTGGACTCGACGGGCGCCTGGTAGGTGCACACAGCGGTACCCGCCACGCATACGAAGGCGGCGCTGTTCGTGTAGCCGCCCTCTACGGAGACCGCGCGCGGACGACTGCGACATGGACCTCCGGTCCGGGCGACTCGCCCGGGCGTCTCCAGACACCCGGGCGAGTCGCCCAGACCCACACACCGCTCAACCTCCGTTACGGAGACAGACTCAGTGGGTGAACGTGAACCAGTTGAGGTTGGTGAAGTCGGCGGACTGGTCGCTGGCGAAGGTCAGGTAGACGGAGTGGGTGCCGGTGACGCCGGAGAGGTCGGCGGTCTTGGTGGCCCAGGTCTGCCAGCCTCCTGTGTTCTCCACCGTGACGCTGCCGACCGGGGTGCTGGTGGGTGAGTCGAGCCGGACCTCGATCCGGCCGCTGACGCCGCTCGCGGCGCCGGATGCCACCCGGACCTGGAACTGGGTCGCGGCCGTGGTGCCGAACTGCACCTTGGGGTACTCGGCCCAGTCGCCGGGGGAGATGTAGGCGATGTCCTGCCCGCCGCCGGTGTCACCTGTCTTCTCGATGACGACGCCGGACGCGTTGAGGTAGTTCTCGGCCTGGATCGTGCCGTACGCGTCGGTACCGGTGTCGCGGGTGAACGTGAACCAGTTGACGTTGGCGAAGTTGTCCGGCTGGTCGCTGGCGAAGGTCAGGTAGACGGTGTGAGTGCCGGTGACTCCGGAGATGTCGACAAGCTTGGTGATCCAGCTCTGCCAGCCGCCGGTGCTGTCCACCTGGATGCTGGCGACCGGCTTGCTGGAGCGTGAGTCGAGCCGCACCTCGATCCGGCCACTGACGCCGCTCGCGACACCCGATGCCACCCGGATCTTGAACTGGGTCGCGGCCTGAGCTCCGAACGCCACGTTGCGGTACTCAGTCCAACTGCCGTTGCCCAGCCAGCTGATGTCCTCCCCACCGCCCGTGTCGCCACTGGCCTCGACGGCGGCACTGGAGGCGTCGTCGTACGCCTCGGCCTGGATCCTGCCGTAGGCGTCGGCAGCGGCGGCGGACGACGACGAGGGTGTCCAGACGTACGTGCCGACGGTCTTCGGCGGCAGGGCGTCTATGAGCTGCTGCTGCCCGCTGCGCAGGGTGAACTCCTGGGCGTCGGAGGTCCCGTTGATCACGACGGTCGCGACCGTGCCGTCCGGGTTGCGGAAGGCCACCGTGGTGACGGTGTCGGTGCTGCCGTAGTCGCTCCAGATGCGCTTGGCGCCGCGCTGGACGAACTTCGAGAACTGCGCGAACAGGTAGTACTCGGGCAGCATCCAGTACGTGTTACGGCTCTCGGGGTCCTGGATGAGCGGCGTCGGGTCGGGGCGGCCCAGCTGCTGGCTGTCCCGGTTCTGGTCGAGCATCGTGACCCACGAGATGTAGCCCGTCGACCAGCTGCGCAGGTACCGCGCGATCCGGTCCGCGCCGTTCGTGCCCCACAGCATGCGCTCGGTCATGACCATGTCGAGGTCGGGGTAGTCCGTCTTGGCCAGGGACATCATGCTCGGGTCGCCGGAGTAGTCGTGCCAGGCGATGCCGTCGGTATTGCGGTAGGCGTCGGTGTACCCGGACTCCTTGGTGCCGAGCGAGTCGGGGAGGTAGGTCCCGACGTCGCCGAAGTTCCAGTCCCAGGCCCAGATCTGTGTCTTGATGCCGTGCGCGTCGAACTCCGCGCGCATGGCGTTGATGAGCTTCTTCGACTGCTGGGCGCTGACCAGCATGCTCGGGTAGATGCCCGCAGGCCAGCCGGGTTCGTTCTGGGGCGAGACGGCGTGGACGGTGATGCCCTGCTTGGCGTACGCCTGCAGGGTCATGCGGTAGTAGCGGGCGAGGGTGGGGATGTACTCGTCGAGCAGGTGGCCGTCGATGAGGCTGTTGTTGTCCTTCATCCAGGCCGGGCCGCTCCAGGCGGTGCCGCAGATGAAGAGGTCCGGGTTGATCCGGAGCGCTTCCTTCAGGGTCGAGATGATGTGGTTGTCGATGTCCTTCTGGATGGAGAACCGCGACAGGGTGGGGTCGGCCGGGCCGTCGCAGTAGGTGTAGAAGTCCGGCGAGTGGTAGAAGTCGGAGCTGCCGAAGCAGATGCGGGTGAGGTCGAACCCGGCGCCGCTGGTGGGGTGGAAGAGCGCCTGGAGGGCCTTGGTGCGCGTCTTCTTGTTCATCAGCGACAGGTTGTGGATGGTCGAGTCCTCCATCGAGGAGCCGATGCCGAGCATGCTCTGGTACGCCTTCGCCGGGTCGACGTTGATCACCGAGCCGAAGTCCCTGCCCGAGGCGGCCAGCGCGATGTCGTCCTGCCGGCTGAGCTTGTAGGCGACCGAGGCCAGGCCGACCGCCGGATCGGCGAACCAGGTGCCGCTCTTGGGCGCGTAGCCGCTCGCGGTGGACTCCGAACTCCAGGTCACGCTGGCCTTGGCGGTGGGGCTCGGACGGCTCGGGGCGGCACTCGCCCGGCCCGGCAGCGCGAGCTCGGACCCCGCCGCCGCGGCGGCGACAGCGGCGGCGGCAAGGAAGTTCCGGCGGCTGAGGCGGGCGTGGCCCTGCGGGGACGACGGTTGCGCGGGCGTGGAAGCGGACGTGGACATGGATCGGCTCCTTCAGATCTGGGCTCGTCGTCCCGACGCGAGCGCAGGCTGGTTGTCGAGGTGCGCAGCCCTGGGCAGGCGGCCGGTCGAGGGCCGCGGGCCGGTGTGGTCCCCACACATGGAAGCGCTGCACGTCTTATTTCAAGGTGTAATGGAAGTGCTCTAGGCGCCGGGCGTCAAGGTGTCGGACACAATGAATCGCAGCGACCGGAACCCAACGTGCCGCTTCCGCGGCGCTCTGAGCAGCGTGGCGCACCGCGCGGCAGCAGGGAGTTCGCGGCGCTTACGCCGCCCAACTCGTAAGCCGTGCCGACGACTTCATCCACGTAAACCCCGAAGACCGTCTCCGACCCGAAGGCGTCCAGGGCTTCGTCGTGCCGCCCCGCCGCGTGGCAGCGTCACCCTCGGCTGGATCACGGACGAGCGACCACATCACACGGGCGTCGCTGTGCTGCGAGAGACGTTCGTAGTCGCGGACGTTACGGCGGACGCGCTTTCGCCCGCAAAGGTGATGGCCTGGTCGCCTCCGCGAGCGAGCAGGCCAAAATCCGTTCATGCCGGCTCTTTCAGCGCGCAGTCCGTTCGTCTAACACCGTGCGCCACGCCGGAGACAGTCCCTCACTCACGGGCTCGGCGCGCCGCCCGCCCCGTGCGAAGAAGTCGGCGAGGGGCAGGATCGCGGCGCCGACCGTGACCGCGTCCGGGCCCAGCCTGCCGAGGTCGACGGAGACACGTTCCGCAGGATGGCGCAGGGCGTAGGAGGCGGCGTGCCGGCGTACGGCGGGCAGGAAGCGGGTGCCGAGCTGGAGCCCTGCCCAGCCGCCGATGAGGATGCGCTCGGGCTGGAAGAGGTTGATCAGGTCGGACAGTCCGGCGCCCACGTACTCGGCGGTCTCCTCCAGGACGGCGAGTGCCACCGCATCGGCCGGGCCGCCCTCGGCCGGGTAGGCCGCGGTGAGCATCGCGGTCAGCGCGGTCTCCTCGTCGATGCCCTCCGGCGGGTGCCCGCCCGCCTCGCGCCAGCGGTCGAGGAGCGCCCCCGCTCCCACGTACGCCTCCAGGCAGCCCCGGGCACCGCAGCGGCAGCGGCGCCCCCCGACCCGTACGGTCACATGCCCCCACTCAAGGGACCGACCGTGCTCCATTTCCTCGGTGACGAGGCAGGCGCCGACGCCGGAGCCGAGGAGGACGACGACCGCGTTACGGGCACCACGGCCGGCGCCGAACCACATCTCGGCCAGGCCGAGCGTCCGGGCGCCGTTGTCGATGAAGAACGGGACAGAATCAGGGAGTTCACACGTCGCGCGCAGCAGGGATTCGAGTGGGACGGCGTCCCAGCCGATCGTCTGGCCGTGGACCACAGCTCCCTGTTCGGGGGTGCGGGCGACGATGCCGGGGACGCCGATACCGACGCCCAGAAGCTGATCGGGGGCGATGTCCGTCTCGGCGAGGACCTCGGCGATACCGTCGCGGATGTGGCCGACTATGACCCCGACGTCGTAGCCCTCATGCTCCAAGGGCCGTTCTGTGCGGCCGAGCTCGGCGAGAGTGAGGTCGAAGAGTTCGACGCGTACGCGGGTCTCACCGACGTCGACGCCGATCATGTGGCCGCTGGCGGGTGCGACGCGCAGCAGGATGCGGGGCCGTCCGCCGTCGGACTCGACGCTGCCGGCCTCCTCGACAAGGTTGTCCTCGACCAGTTCCGCGACCACGTTGCTGATGGAACCGCCGCTCAGCCCGGTGGCCGGGGCCAGCTCGAAGCGGCTCATCGGCCCGTCGAAATACAACCGTTGCAGCACGGCGGTGCGATTGCCCCGCCGCAGGTCACGCACGGTCCGCCCGCTCCGCCCCGCCATGTGGGTCCCCTTCCCATCTGCCCGACCTGCAAGATACCGGTGCGCGAGCTCTTGACGCGACTTTGTTCAACCTCTTAAATCACATCGTAAATTAAGCCCTGGATGTTGGGAAGTGAACCCGCCCGGGGCCCCCTGGAAGGGACGCCAGAGCCATGCGTAGAACCCGAGCCGCGGCCGCCGGTGCGGTCACTGTTTCCCTGCTCACCGCCGTGACCGCCTGTGGCGGCGGCTCGTCGACGGGCGGCGGGTCCAACGACTCGCCGAAGACCCTGACCTACTGGGCCTCCAACCAGGGCGCCAGCGTCGAGGTCGACAAGAAGGTCCTCCAGCCGGAGCTCGACAAGTTCGAGAAGCAGACCGGCATCAAGGTGAAGGTGGAGGTCGTGCCCTGGTCGGACCTGCTCAACCGGATCCTCACCGCGACCACCTCCGGCCAGGGCCCGGACGTCCTGAACATCGGCAACACCTGGAGCGCCTCGCTGCAGGCCACCGGAGGTCTGCTGCCCTGGGACGCGAAGAACTTCGCCGCGATCGGCGGCAAGGACCGCTTCGTCGACTCCGCGCTCGGCTCGACCGGCGCGCAGGGCCAGGACCCGGCCGCCGTCCCGCTGTACTCGATGTCGTACGCGCTCTACTACAACAAGAAGATGTTCGCCGACGCCGGCATAGCCAAGCCGCCGGCGACCTGGGACGAGCTGATCGCCGACGGCAAGAAGCTGTCCAAGGACGGCAAGTGGGGCCTGGGCATCGAGGGCTCGAACCCCTCGGAGAACGTCCACCACGCCTTCGTCTTCGCCAAGCAGCACGGCGCGGAGTTCTTCACCGCCGACGGCAAGCCCGACTTCACCAACGACGGCGCGGTCGCCGGGGTCAAGCAGTACGTCGACCTCATGGCCAAGGACAAGATCGCCGCACCGGGCAACGCCGAGTACGCCCAGAACCAGTCGGTCAGCGACTTCGCCAAGGGCAAGACGGCGATGCTGCTGTGGCAGGGCGTGTCCGCCAACCTCAAGTCGCAGGGGATGAGCGAGGACGCCTACGGTGTCGCCCCGGTCCCCGTGCAGTCCGGCACCCCCGGGACCGGCAAGCAGGTCAACTCCATCGTCGCCGGCATCAACCTCGCCGTGTTCAAGAACACCGACAACCTCGACGGTGCCAAGAAGTTCGTGAAGTTCATGACCAGCGACGAGGAGCAGAAGGTCCTGAACACCGCGTACGACTCCATCCCGCCGGTGAAGGCCGCCCAGTCGGACGCCGCCTTCAGCGCCGGGGCCACGGCCGTCCTCAAGGACACCCTCGCCAAGAGCGCCGCCGCGATGCCGCAGGTCGCCGACGAGTCCCAGTTCGAGACGGCCGTCGGTACCGCCGTCAAGGAGCTGCTCGCCGACGCGGCCGCCGGACGCCCGGTCACCACCGGCTCGGTGAAGGCGGCGCTGGAGAAGGCCCAGCAGCAGATGCCGGCGAAGTGAGGACGATGACGACCACTGCTTCCGCAGAGGCTGCCGTGCACAAGAGCCCTTCCGGGGCGGCGGAGCAAACGCCCCGCTTCCGCCGCCCCGGGAGGATCCGCCGCATCGGGCTGCCGTATCTGCTGCTCCTGCCCGCCCTGCTCCTCGAGCTCCTCGTCCACCTGGTGCCGATGGTGATCGGCATCGTGATGAGCTTCAAGGAGCTCACGCAGTTCTACATCCGTGACTGGGGCACGGCGCCCTGGTCGGGCCTGTCCAACTACAAGGTGTCGGTGGACTTCGACGCCCCCGTCGGCGAGGCCCTCCTCCACTCCTTCTTCGTCACCATCGCCTTCACTCTTCTGTCGGTCGGCCTCTGCTGGCTGATCGGCACGGCGGCGGCGATCTACATGCAGGACACCTTCCGAGGCCGCGGCCTGCTGCGGGCACTCTTCCTGGTGCCGTACGCACTTCCGGTCTACGCGGCCGTCATCACCTGGGTGTTCATGTTCCAGCACGACAACGGCCTGGTGAACCACGTTCTGCACGACCAGCTCGGTCTCACCGACAAGCCGTCCTTCTGGCTGATCGGCGACAACAGCTTCTGGGCGCTGCTGATCGTGTCCGTGTGGAAGGGCTGGCCGTTCGCCTTCCTCATCGTCATGGCGGGGCTGCAGAACATCCCCGGGGAGCTGTACGAGGCAGCCGCGCTGGACGGTGCCGGGATGTTGCAGCAGGTCCGCCGGATCACCCTGCCGTCCCTGCGCCCGGTCAACCAGGTGCTGGTGCTGGTGCTGTTCCTGTGGACGTTCAACGATTTCAACACGCCGTTCGTCCTGTTCGGCAAGTCGGCTCCGGAGGCCGCCGACCTCATCTCGGTCCACATCTACCAGGCGTCGTTCGTCACCTGGAACTTCGGCACCGGCTCCGCCATGTCCGTTTTGCTGCTGCTCTTCCTGCTCGTGCTGACGGGCTTCTACCTCCTGCTGACCTCCCGAGGAAGGAAGCCGGCCGATGTCTAGCACCTCCCAGGCGCACCGCTCGCCGATGGCTCCGCCCCGGTCCTACTTCTGGTCACGGCGGATCTTCCTGACCCTGCTCGCCAGTTTCGTCCTGGTACCGGTCTACGTGATGGTCTCCAGCTCACTGAAGCCCCTGGCCGACGTCTCGGGAGAGTTCCGCTGGCTGCCGAGCAGCGTGACCATCCGCCCGTACATCGACATCTGGTCGACGATCCCGCTCGCGCGCTACTTCCTGAACTCGCTGATCGTGGCGGGCGCGGCGACGGTCTGCTCGGTGGTGATCGCGGTGTTCGCCGCCTACGCGGTGAGCCGCTACGAGTTCCGGGGCAAGCGCGTCTTCACGGTCACCGTGCTGTCCACGCAGATGTTCCCCGGCATCCTCTTCCTGCTCCCGCTGTTCCTCATCTACGTCAACATCGGCAACGCCACCGGCATCGCCCTGTTCGGCTCACGCGGCGGACTGATCCTTACGTATCTGACCTTCTCGCTGCCGTTCTCGATCTGGATGCTCATCGGCTACTTCGACTCGGTGCCGCGCGAGCTGGACGAAGCCGCGCTGGTGGACGGCTGCGGCCCGCTCGGCGCGCTGTTCAGGGTCGTCGTCCCGGCCGCGATCCCCGGCATCATCGCGGTCGCCGTCTACGCCTTCATGACCGCCTGGGGCGAAGTGCTGTTCGCGTCCGTGATGACCAACGACAGTACGCGCACACTCGCAGTGGGCCTCCAGGGCTACTCCACGCTCAACAACGTCTACTGGAACCAGATCATGGCCGCGTCGCTGGTGGTCAGCGTGCCCGTGGTCGCCGGGTTCCTGCTCCTGCAGCGCTACCTCGTCGCCGGGCTCACCGCAGGAGCCGTCAAATGACCAACTCGCCTGTCCCCGAAGGGAATTTTGTGACCATCGACCTTGCCGCACTCCCCGACGACTTCCTGTGGGGCACGGCCACGTCGGCCTACCAGATCGAGGGAGCCGTGGCAGAGGACGGCCGCTCCCCCTCCATCTGGGACACGTTCTCGCACACCCCCGGCAAGACCGACAACGGCGACCACGGGGACACCGCCTGCGACCACTACCACCGCTGGCGCGACGACATCACGCTGATGCGCCAACTGGGCGCGAACGCCTACCGGTTGTCGATCGCCTGGCCGCGAGTGGTGCCCGGCGGCGACGGCCCGGTCAACGCCAAGGGGCTCGACTACTACGACGCGTTGATCGACGGACTGCTGGAGGCGGGCATCACCCCGTCCGTCACCCTGTACCACTGGGACCTGCCGCAGGTGCTCCAGGACCGGGGCGGCTGGCCGGTCCGCGACACGGCACACCACCTCGCCTCGTACGCGGCGGTCGTCGCCGAGCGTCTCGGCGACCGTGTCCACCACTGGACCACCCTCAACGAGCCCCTCTGCTCGGCCTGGATCGGCCACCTGGAAGGCAAGATGGCCCCCGGGCTGACCGACCTCACGGCCGCCGTCCGCGCCTCCTACCATCTCCTCCTCGGTCACGGCCTCGCCACGCAGGCGATCCGCGCGGCGGCGCCGGACGCCCAGGTCGGCATCGTCAACAACCTCTCCACGATCCACGCCGCCACCGGCCGCCCCGAGGACATCGCCGCCGCCCGCCGCATGGACGGGCACACCAACCGCTGGTGGCTTGACCCGGTCCACGGCCGCGGCTTCCCCGAGGACATGCGCGAGGTCTACGGCGTCGACCTTCCCGAACATCCAGGCGACTCGGAGACCATCGCACAGCCCCTGGACTGGCTGGGCCTCAACTACTACATGCCGTTCACCGTCGCCGACGACCGCACCGGGCCGGCCCCACGGGCCCGCACGGTCCCCCGCCCCGGCGTGCCCCGCACCGGCATGGACTGGGAGATCGACGCCTCCGGCATCGAGACACTCCTGCTCCGCCTGACGCGCGAGTACGGCGCCCGCAAGCTGTACGTCACGGAGAACGGCTCCTCCTACCCCGACGTCGTACGCCCCGACGGCACCGTCGACGACCCCGAGCGCACCGAGTACCTGGAGCAGCACCTCGCGGCCTGCACCTCAGCAGCCCGACAGGGTGCCCCGCTCGCCGGCTACTTCGCCTGGTCGCTGCTGGACAACTTCGAGTGGGCGTACGGCTACGACAAGCGCTTCGGGCTGGTGCACGTCGACTACCCGACCCAGAAGCGCACAGTGAAGGGCAGCGGCCACCGGTACGCGGACATCATCCGGGCGTATGCGGAAAGAGGGCGCAGGGCTGCATAGCAGAAGCCCCGGGTCACAAGCCCTTTTCACTGGTGACCCTGGCGACGGGCCCTCCCAGGACCAGCTCGTCGGCCGAACAGGGAGTCCTCCGGTGAGTGGGCCCGAGGGCACATCCAGGGCACATGAGCCTGGGAAACGGCGTTGACCAGTGAGAACTACGGAGAGGGGTTTGGACGATTCCCGCCCTCCCGCGTACGTACAGGAGTCCCACGTTCGAACGACGCGATCGGTACGGCAGGACGGCCTGTTCGTACCGACCTGGCTCGGGGCGGCCTTCGACATCCCGGGACGGATCGATCTCGACGTCCTCCAAGGCGCGTTGCGTACCTGGACACTTCGGCACGAGACGCTGCGCAACGGATTCCGCTGGACCGACGACGAGATGCGACGCTTCACGCTGGACGCCGACACGGTCGTGCTGCACCGCGAGGACATCGGCACCTTCTCCGACGCGGCGGTGCTGACCCGCTATCTGCAGGACCGTTTCGACGTCGCGGCGGACGCGCTCACCTGGCCGAACTTCATTTTCACCACGGTCGTCAGGGACGACGGCACGAGTGTGTACATGGCGTTCGACCACAGCAACGTCGACTCGTACTCGCTGCAGCGCATCCCCGGCGAGATCCACGACCTCTACGCGGCCGGGCTCCAGGGCCGCACCGCCGACACGGCACCGGTCACCAGCTACGTCGACTTCTGCGCGTCCGAGCGCACGCGTGCCGACGGGATCGACGACTCGCACGCGACGGTCACCCGCTGGCGGGAGTTCATCTCCCGATGCGACGGGAGGCTGCCGAACTTCCCCGTCGACCTCGGCCTCGACCCCGAAGGGCCGCTGCCCGCCCAGAAGCTCATGCACGAGATGCTGGTCGACGACGCGGAAGCGGCAGCCTTCGAGGCGTACTGCCGCCCGTACGGCGGAAGTCTGGTCGGCATCCTCGCCGCCACCGCCCTCGTCGTCCGCGAGATCGGCGGCCAGCAAGTCTACCGCACCGTCGTGCCGTTCCACACCAGGGCGAAATCCCAGTGGTCGGACTCGGTGGGCTGGTACGTGGGCGGCGCGCCGATCGAGGTTCCCGTGGCACGGGCGGCGGATTTCGACAGCGCGCTGGCGATGGTCCGCACCGCGCTGCGGGAGAACCGGTCACTGGCCCGGATGCCCATCGCCCGCGTGCTCGGGTTGCTGGGCTCCGACTTCCGGCCCACGTCTCCGGACCTGTACTCGATCGTCTCGTACGTCGACACGCGCGGCACTCCGGGGTCGGAGCGGTGGCAGGACCTGAAGGCCTCCGGGCTGATGCGGATTTCGTACGGCGACCAGGTGTGCGTGTGGATGAACAGGCTCCACGAGGGCTTGCAGTTCGCCAGCCGCTATCCCGACAACGACGTCGCGTACAAGAACATGCGGCTGTACGTCGAGGGGCTGCGGGACCTCATGGTTTCGGTGGCCCGGGACTCGGCCGTGCGCGTCTAGGACGGGGCCGTAGGTGGAGCGGGCTACACCCCCGACCGGGGAGAACGCTCTCTCGTGATGGCAGGCCGATGACGGGATCGTTGATCTCACAAGGTCAACGGCTCCCGTCGGGGAGATCCACAGATCCACCTCTCCCCGAAAGGCACCTGCCATGAAGGCGATGCTCTCCTCCCGCCCCGTCCTGTGGTTCCTGTTCCTCTTCAACCTCACCGTCGCCCTGGCCGCCCCCCTCATCGACGACAGCGCGAAGGGCATCGCGACCAGCATCGGCATGGCGGTCGTCTCCCTGGGCGCCGGGTCAGCCCTGTACAAGGGCCGCGGCCGGCGCGCCTGACCGCGCAAACCCCACGTCCGCGATCGCCCCGCGCGGGTACCCGTACGGTCGTGATCACTGAGGTGGAGTGGGGGACGTTCGCCCCGTCGGCGCTGCTGCTGGCGGCCACGCCCGGGGCGAATCAGTTACTGGCCCTGCGCAACGGGCTGCGGCACGGACTGGCCCCCGCCGTCAGCGCGTCCCTCGGCCGCTTCGCGGCGTTCGCGCTGATGGTGATCGCGGTCGCGGCGGGGCTCGGAGCGGTACTCACGGAGTCCGCGGTGGCGTTCAACGTCATCAAGTGGTGCGGCGTGGCCTACCTGGGGTGGCTGGGAGCGCGAACGGTGCTGGCGGCCGTACGCGGGAAGGCGTCGCGGGCCGCAGCCGACGGCGAGCCTGCCGACGAGGGCCTGAACGGCGTCAGGTCGCCGTGGCGGCTCGCGTGGCAGGAGTTCCTCGTGGCGGCCTCGAACCCGAAGGCGCTGATTCTGTTCACCGTGTTCCTGCCGCAGTTCCTGCCGCAGTTCCTGCCGCGCGACGCCGACCGCGTCGCCGTCCCGCTGCTGGCCCTCGGCGCCGCGTACATCGGCGTCGAGTTCTGCTGCGCCTGTGGTTACGCGGCTCTGGGCAGCCGTCTGCAGAGCATGGGAATCACTCGGCGCGCCCGCCGGTGGCTGGACGCGCTGACGGGTGCGGCCATGCTGGGTCTGGCCGGGGGGCTGGCCACGGAGAACCGTTGAAGGGGCGGGCAACCCCTGCCTGCCTCAAGCCCCGCCCACCGTGAACCCGATCACCGTCCCGCCGCCCTCCCGCCGCACGGCGAACGGCGCGCCCCCGTGCGCGAGGGCCACCTCCCGCACGATGGACAGGCCGAGGCCCGAGCCCGGCAGGGAGCGCGCGTCGGCGGCGCGGTAGAAGCGGTCGAAGATGCGGACCAGGTCGGCGTCGGCGATGCCGGGGCCGCGGTCGAGGACCTCGACGCGGACGGTGCCCGGGCGGGCCGGACCGCTGACCTTGATCTCAATGGGGCCCCTACCGTCGCGGTCGAACTTGGCCGCGTTCTCGACGAGGTTGGAGAAGGCGCGCTGAAGCATCGCCGGGCGGCCGTCGGTCGTCGTGTCACCGCTCGCCCGGACGACGATCTCCCGCCCGGTACGGCGGCGCGCGAGCCCGGCGACGTCCTCGGCGATGTCGGCGAGGTCGACCCGCTGGGGCGGCTCGGTGTCGGACTGCCCGGCCGCGAGGTCGACCAGCTCGTTGACGAGGTCGGTGAGTTCGCGGGCCTCCTGGCCGAGGTCGGCGACCAGTTCGGCCCGGGTGTCGGGAGGCAGCTCGTCAATCCTGCGCAGCAACGAGATGTTCGTCCGCAGGGAGGTCAGCGGCGTACGGAGTTCATGCCCCGCGTCCTGGACCAGCCGCCGCTGGTCCTCCTCGGACTGGGCGAGCCGCCCGAGCATGCGGTCGAAGGCGCGGCCGAGGCGGCCGACCTCGTCGTAGCCGGCGACGGGCACCTGGATGCCGAGGCGTCGGGTACGGGCGACGTCCTCGGCGGCGGAGGTGAGGATCACCAGCCGGCGGGTGATGCGCCGGGCCAGCCACCAGCCGAAGAGCCCGGCCGCGGTCACGACCGCGGCCATGAGGCCGAGCGTCCGCTGCTGCAGGGCCCGCAGCAGGTCCTCGGTGTCGCTGAACTCCTGCGCGACCTGCACCGCGCCCCGCCCGTCGCCGAGGGCGACGGTCGCGACCCGGTAGACGTCGTCACCGACGTCGACGTCCTTGTGCTCGACCATCGTCCCGGCGGTGGCGTCGGCCGCGATCCGCCGGTCGCCGGCGACGACCGGCAGCCCCGGCCGGCCGGGGTCGACGACGCCGCCGTCCGGCCCGAGCACCTGCACATCCGTGCGGGCGGGCCGGACGAGGTCGTGGCCGGGCTCGGAGGAGGAGAAGTCGCCGGGTGTCATCCGGTGCGTGCGCACCTCGTCCCGCAGGTCCTGCACGACCTGGTCGAACACGGATTCCTGGTCGACCCGGACCAGCCGGGCGGCGGCGTTGTAGGAGAGCACGCCGACGAGGAGGGTGACGGCGGCGGTCACGGCCGCGAAGGACACCGCGAAGGTGGTCCGCAGGGACAGGAGCCGGGGCCGCCGTCTCACCAGCAGCCGCCCGAGGCGGCCCACCCGTCAGTCCTCCCGCAGCACATAACCCACACCGCGGACCGTGTGGATCAGCAGCGGCGCCCCGGGCTCGTCGAGCTTGCGGCGCAGGTAGCCGACGTACACGGCGAGATTCTTGGAGCCCGGCCCGAAGTCGTAGCCCCAGATCCGGTCGTAGATCGTGGAGTGGTCGAGGACGATCCCCGCGTTGCGGACCAGCAGCTCCAGCAGCTCGAACTCGGTGCGGGTCAGCTCCAGCTCCCGCCCCCCGCGCCAGGCCCGCCGCGCCTGTACGTCCATCCGCAGCCCGCCCGCCTCGATCCGCCCCTCGGCGTGCTCGGGCGCCTGCGGCTGCGGCGCCCCGCTCAGCGCGCCGACCGGGCTGGTCCGGCGCAGCAGCGCCCGCAGCCGGGCGAAGACCTCCTCGACGTCGAAGGGCTTGACCACATAGTCGTCGGCGCCCGCGTCCAGCCCGGCGATCCGGTCCTGGGTCTCCACGAGTGCCGTCAGCATCAGGATCGGTGTCCGGTCCCCCTCGGCGCGCAGGACCCGGCAGACCTGCAGTCCGTCGATCCCGGGCATCATCACATCCAGCACGAGCACGTCGGGCGGACTCTTGTGGGCGTGCGCCAGCGCCTCGATCCCGTCGGCGACCGCGGTGACCCGGTAGCCCTCCAGGGTCAGGGCGCGCTCCAGCGCATGGCGGATGGCGCGGTCGTCTTCGGCGAGCAGCACGTTTTGGGGCACGCCCTCAGTGTGCCAAGCCCGCCGACCCGTGCGACGTGATGAGCGGCTCACCGGGCGCCCTTCTTACTGCCCTCTCACCGCCGGGTGCGCAACCGGGGGCGCACCCCTACCGTCCTCTCACTCTCCCCGCCGGGGAGCTCACGGGCGCAGGCCGTCGAGCGCGGCCCGCAGGATCGGCTCGACGTAGTCGGGGGCGCCGTGAATCGTGGCGACGGCGATGATCATGTCGCAGATCTGCTCGAGGGTGAGGTCGTCGCGGACCTCGTGGGCCTGCTGTGCGGCGACGAGGAGCGGCCGGCCGGCGGCCAGTACGCGGCTGCGGCTCTCGCTGAAGACGGCGTCGTCGCTGTCGGAGTGCGTCAGCAGCTCGGTGGCGATGTCGTGCTTGCCGGTGGCGAAGGCGAAGAACCGGTGCAGCCAGGCCGTGAACACCGCTCCCGGCGTCTGGCCGTCGACGGCCTCGGCAGGCGCGCAGACGGCGTCGACCTCGTCGAGGTAGAGGGCTTCCAGGAGCTCTCGGCGGCCGGGGAAGTTGCGGTAGAGCGTCGCCATGCCGACGCCGGCGCGTCGCGAGATCTCGGCCATCGACACCTGGGCGCCGGGCTCGGCGAAGGCGGCGCGGGCCGCCGTGAGGATCTTGTCGCGGTTCCGCTCGGCGTCGGCACGTCTCGACGGTGTGGGCGACTGGTCCGAGGTCATCACGCGTCGTCGAGGCGCAGTGGACCGCCGAGCGCCGCGGCCGCGAACGGTTCCGCACCGAGCAGCCCCCGTACTCCCTCCTGGCCCGCGCCATCGAGTACGACGTGCTGCCGACCTGCCTGCGCCACGGGATGGGCGTGCTGGCCTACAGCCCGCTGGCCGGCGGCTGGCTGACCGGCCGCTACCGCAAGGGCCAGGAGATCGCCGGGCCCGGTTCGACGGCCCGCCGGGTCCGTTTCGCCGACGTCTACGACGCCACGTCCCCGGCGAACGCGGCCAAGCTCGACGCCGCCGACGCCCTCGGGGCGCTCGCCGACGAGGCCGGGATGACGCTCGTCCAGATGGCGATCGCGTTCGTCGTCCGCCACCCGGCGGTCACCTCCGCGATCGTCGGCCCACGCACCATGGACCACCTGGAGTCCTACCTGACCACCGACGGCATCGAACTGTCCGACGACCTCCTCGACCGCATCGACGAGATCGTGCCCCCCGGACACACGGTCAACATCGCCGACAACATGTGGCACACCAGCACGTCCACACTGGACGCCGCCTTCCGCCGCCGCTAGGGCGCTTCTGATGGATCTCCGTGGAGGAAGGAGCGGCGTCCGGTGCGTGCGCTCGGCGTGCGGAGTGAAGGGTCATGTGGCGGAGCCACCTGGCCCTTCACTCCGTGCGGCGAGGGTGCGTGCCGGACGCCGCGACGCCGCGGAGATCCATCAGAAGCGCCCTAGGCCTGTCCGGCGGATCAGGCCGCAGGAAACCGGCGGCGGTGCCTGATCGACGCAGGTGAGGGGGGCATGGTGCGTCGGGCTGCACGGCGGAGGAGGGCGTCTATGCGGAGCTTCGGCAACCGACGACAACACCGCAGATCGGCGCCCGCCGCGGAGCAGCTGATGTCACCGCTGCCCCGCGCCTGCGGCGGGCCGGGCCGGCCAACCCGCCGCCCCGGCCGCACCCGGTCCACCTGACCTCACCGCCCTGCACTCACACCCGCAGCGCGGCCAACTGCTCCTCGAACGGCACGACCACTGCGAAGGCGTCCTTGACGGGCCCGGCCGCGGACAGCCCCGTCATCAACGCCTTCCGCCGCCGCTAGACCGACCCGGCCGGGTGCGGCCAACCCGCCGCCCCGGCCGCACCCGGTCCACCTGACGTCACCGCCCTGCACTCACACCCGCAGCGCGGCCAACTGCTCCTCGAACGGCACGACCTCTGCGAAGGCGTCCTTGACGGGCTTGGCCGCCGACATGCCCGTCATCAGGGCCGCCAGCTCACCCGCAGCCCGCTCGATCCGCCCGTCCAGCCCTTCCGCGCCCCAGTCCTCCGAGGCCGCGTACACCCCGGTCGGGACGACGACGGTCCGCAGGTGGGCGAAGAGCGGACGCAGCGCGTGGTCCAGCACGAGGGAGTGCCGGGCCGTACCGCCGGTCGCGGCGATCAGCACCGGCATGCCCGCCAGCGCGTCCTTGTCGATCACGTCGAAGAACGACTTGAACAGCCCGCTGTACGACGCCGAAAACACCGGCGTGACGACGACCAGCCCGTCCGCCCCCGTCACCGCGTCGATCGCGGCGGACAGCTTCTTCCCCGGGAACCCGCTGGTGAAGTTGTGCGCGATCTCCACGGCGAGGTCGCGCAGCTCCACGACCTGGACCTCGACCGGCAGGTCCCGGCCCACGGCCGCGGCCAGCCGGTCCCCCAGCAGGCGGGTGGACGACGGGACACTCAGCCCGGCCGAGACGACGACGAGCTTCATTCGACGGTCACTCCCTTCGATGCGGCCGCGAGCAGCGACTGGTGGGTCGGCGCCTCCGGCACCCCGGCCGGACGCCTCGCGGCGAACTCCTTGCGCAGCACCGGCACGACCTCCTCGCCGAGCATGTCGAGCTGTTCGAGCACGGTCTTCAGCGGCAGCCCGGCGTGGTCGACCAGGAACAGCTGACGCTGGTAGTCACCGGCGTACTCACGGAAGCTGAGGGTCTTCTCGATGACCTGCTGCGGGGAGCCGACGGTCAGCGGGGTCTGGTCGGTGAAGTCCTCCAGCGACGGCCCGTGCCCGTAGACCGGCGCGACGTCGAAGTACGGCCGGAACTCCCGCACCGCGTCCTGCGAGTTGCGCCGCATGAAGACATGGCCGCCCAGGCCGACGATCGCCTGCTCGGGGGTGCCGTGCCCGTAGTGGGCGTACCGGCTCCGGTAGAGCTCGACCATCCGCTTGGTGTGGTCGGCCGGCCAGAAGATGTTGTTGTGGAAGAAGCCGTCGCCGTAGTAGGCGGCCTGCTCGGCGATCTCGGGGGACCGGATCGAGCCGTGCCAGACGAACGGCGGCACGCCGTCCAGCGGCCGGGGCGTGGACGTGAACCCCTGGAGAGGCGTACGGAACTTCCCCTCCCAGTTCACGACGTCCTCGCGCCACAGCCGGTACAGGAGGGCGTAGTTCTCGATGGCGAGGTTGATGCCCTCGCGGATGTCCTGCCCGAACCACGGATACACCGGGCCGGTGTTGCCGCGCCCCATCATCAGGTCCACCCGGCCGTCCGCGAGGTGCTGGAGCATCGCGAAGTCCTCGGCGATCTTCACCGGGTCGTTGGTGGTGATGAGGGTGGTGGAGGTGGAGAGGATCAGCTTCTCCGTCCGCGCCGCCACGTAGCCGAGCATGGTCGTCGGCGACGACGGCACGAAGGGCGGGTTGTGGTGCTCGCCGGTCGCGAAGACGTCGAGCCCGACCTCCTCGGCCTTCAGCGCGATGGCGACCATGGCCTTGATGCGCTCGCGCTCGCTCGGCGTACGGCCCGTGGTCGGGTCCGGCGTGACGTCGCCGACGCTGAAGATCCCGAACTGCATGGTCGCTCAACCTCCAAAGTTGTTGACCGTTCAACTATAGCCTGACAACGGTCCCGCCCTCCCCCGTATTCCGAGTCCCGCCCTCCCGCCCTCCCGCCCTCCGACTACCCGGCGCCTGTCAGTGCCCCGTCCTACGATCGCTCCATGGCCCCCGTACGCCGTGACACCCGAGGCATCGTCGACGCCGCGGAGCTCTTCACGCACGTGGACTTCCGCCGCGTCGAGCCGGCGGAGCCGCTGCGCCGGTATGTCGAGCAGTACTGGCTGATCGACTGGAACCTCTCCGAGCCGTACGTCTCCCATGTCGTCCCGCATCCGGCGGTCAACATCGTCTTCCAGCGGTTCGAGGGCCAGGACCCCTTCGTCGAGGTGGCGGGCATCCAGCTCGGGCTCTTCGCGCAGAAGCTGGAGGGGCGGGGCCGGGTGTGCGGCATCAAGTTCAGACCGGGCGGCTTCCGCCCCTTCGCCCCGGAGCACCCCGTCACACACTGGACGGGCCACCGGATCCGCTCCCCCGAGATCTTCCCGGACACGGACCCCCTGACGATCCTCTCCCCGGACGACGAGAAGGCCAGGGTCGCCGCCCTCGACACCTTCCTCCTCGCCCTGGACCCGCGGCCCGACCCCCAGGCCGACCTCGCGACCGCCCTGGTCGACCGCATCGGCGCCGACCGCACGATCCGCCGCGTCACCGACTTCGCGCGGTCCGAGGGCATGTCTGTACGACTGCTGCAGCGCCTGTTCGCCGCGTACGTCGGCGTCGGCCCCAAGTGGGTCATCCTGCGCCACCGCATCCACGAGGCCCTGGAACGGGCGGAGACGGAGGCGCCGGTGGACTGGGCGGCACTGGCCGCCGACCTCGGCTACGCCGACCAGGCCCATCTGGTCCGGGACTTCACAGCGACGGTGGGGGTCCCGCCGACGGCGTACGCGCAAGGCGTGCACTGAGGGCCCTCCGCGGCACTTGTCCGCCGCGCAAGAAAGAGACCCCGGCCTGTCACACTCCCGCCCCGCTCCCCGTCAACCCGGTGAACGCGATGAAGCCCACCACCGAGGAGCACCCCATGTCCGTCGCCCACACCGTCGTCACCCTGCTGGCCGCCGCGATGGCCGGCTACTCCGGAGTCGTCGTCCTCACCCGCGCCGAGTGGATCATCAAGGCCCTGACCGACTACCGGGTGCCGAGCTCGTGGTGGCCCTGGCTCGGCGCGGCGAAGGTCGCCGGAGCCGTCGGCCTGCTGGTCGGGTTGTTCGTACCGGTCATCGGCATCGCGGCCGGGACCGGGCTGGTGCTGTACTTCGCCGGGGCGGTCGTCACCGTCGTACGGGCGCGGTGGTACGCGCACATCCCGTTCCCGCTGGTGTACGCCGCCCCGGTGGTCGCGGCCATGACGTTGGGCGCACTGGCCTGACCCGCCGCCCGGTACTCAGGGCACCAGCACCAGCCGCCCCCGCACCCCGCCCTCCGCGAGCCGGGCGTGCGCCTTCGGAGCCTCGTCCAGGGCGTACGTCCCGGCCACCCGGAGAGTCAGGACCCCCTCGTCCACCAGGCCGACCAGCTCGGCGAGCCGGGCCCCGTCGGCACTCACCCCGACGGCCGTCGTCCGCACCCCGCGCACCGGGGCCGGGGCCGCCCCCGGAATGACGCCGACGAAGGCGCCCCCGCCCCGCACCCACTCCAGGGCCGCCTCGCCGAGGATCGCCGCGTCCAGCACGGCGTCGACGCTGCCCGGCTCGACGGCACCGGTGGTGAAGGACGAGGCCCCCAGCGACCGTACGAGCTCCGCGTCCTCCTCGCGGGCCAGCGCGGTCACCGACACCCCTCGGCGCGCGGCAAGTTGGACGGCGTACCCGCCCACCGCGCCCGCGGCCCCCGTCACCAGCAGCGACTGACCCGGCGTCAACTCAAGCAGGTCCAGGGCCTGGACGGCGGTCAGCGCGTTCAGCGGCAGGGTCGCCGCCGCCACCGCGTCCACCGACCTCGGGGCGAGCGCCACCGCATCCGTGTCGACGACCACGTACTCGGCGTGCGAGCCCAGCGGGTTGTCCACGCCGTGGTCGAGCGCCACCACCTCGTCCCCGACACGCCAGTCTCCCCCGGAGTGGGTACCCACCGCGTCCACCGTCCCGGCCACGTCCCAGCCGAGCCCGATCTGCCTGCCCGCGCCGCCGAAGGCCCCCGCCCGCACCCCGGCGTCCACCGGGTTCAGCGCGGCCGCCGCGACCTTGATCCGCACCTGCCGCGCCGCCGGCTCGGGCAGCTCCGTCTCCACGATCCGCACGGCCTCGGGCCCGCCGAACGTCGTCACCACCACAGCTCGCATGTCCGTCAACTCCCCCTACATCACTGACTGCCTCGGTATCTCCTCAGCTGCCGGCAACCCTAGGAAGAGTTACTATCCATCGGGAAGTAGTTACCCAAAGGTGCGTACATACCCCGGAGGTGAGCCATGGCGACTATGACGGCGGCCCAGCGGCGCGAACAGGCCCGCACCGAGTACGACGCGTTCCTCAAGGGATGCCCCACCAACCAGCTCCTGGACCGGCTCAGCGACAAGTGGGTCAGCCTCGTCGTCTCCGCCCTCGCCCCCGGCCCCCAGCGCTACAGCGACCTCGCCCGCAAGCTCGCCGGCGTCAGCCCCAAGATGCTCACGCAGACCCTGCGCGCACTGGAACGCGACGGCATCCTCACCCGCACGGTCACCCCGTCCGTCCCGGTCCGCGTCGACTACGAACTCACCCAACTGGGCCGCAGCCTGAGCCTGTTGCTGCTCGCGGTGAAGGACTGGGCGGAGACGCACATCGAGGAGGTCCGGGAGGCGCGGGAGCAGTACGACGCCGGGGACGCGGCGGCTTCCTAGGACAGGCTCCGGGCCTGCCCCAGCGGGCCTGCCCCAGCGGCCCTGTCGACTCCGGGCCTGTCCTAGCAGGCCTGCGTCCGTACGTCCGCCGTGAACCGCACCTCGTCGTCCTGGCGGGCGACGACCCGGACCGCGTCCGCGTCCCCCTCCACAGGCTGCGCCTCTATCCAGCAGGGGGCGTCGAACTCGCCGTAACGCCGGAAGGCCGTCTCCATGCCCACCGGCAGGACGGGCGCGGGATGCCGTACCGCCTGGGCCGCCTGGCGGGCGGCCTCGATGAGCAGCATCCCGGGGACGTGGTCGACGGCGTGGTCGAAGTACTTGGGGTGCCGGGTGTCGACCCGCAGCTGCCAGCGGTCCGGGCGTTCCGTCGGGGACAGGACGACGTCCTCGGTACGGTCCCGCCCGACCGCCTCCGCCGGGGCGGGCGCCGGTGGCGGTACCGCCGCGGCCATCGCGCGGGCGGTGTCCGTACGGTCGCCACGCAGCCGGTCGTAGACGGCCGGCGCCTGGATGGTGAAGCGCGAGCGGGCCCGGGCACGGACGGCGCCGTCGCGCACCAGGTCGACGTCCATGGTCATGGCGGCCACATGGGTGCGTCTGCGCGCGATGTCGCTGCAGGTCACCCGTAGTTCGGGCAGCGCGGGGCCGGGGCGCAGGGTCTCGGGCGCGAGGTCGAACCCGTACTCCTCCCAGACCAGGTGGTGGCCGTCGGGCACTTCGTATCCGGCGTGGCACAGCAGCGGGAAGAGCTGGCGAATCGTTTCGCTGACCAGCAGGGGCTGGTACGCCCCGGACTCGGCCGTGTAGAAGGGATGGTCGCCGGGCCAGCAGGCGGCGACCCGGAAGGAATCGGGAGCCGTACGGCTCCAGCGGGTCAGCAGCACCTCTGCGGCGTCCGACTTGTGGACGAGCCGCTGGGTCACGGGCCGGCCGGCCACGCTCGGCTGCTGCTGTTCGCACACAACGGTGGTCATGACGGAACCTCCCCCACTCAGAAGGGCTTTGGCGCAGCGCTCGGGTGCCGGCTACGACGCAGAAAAAAATAGAGTACGTTCTGTTTTTTGTCGAAGGGGCGACGTCAGACGACATGAGTGCGAGGAGAGAGCCGATGGCACGGCCCAAGCAGGAACGCGCTGTCCGCACGAAGCAGCTGATCCTTCACGCGGCGGCCGAGGTGTTCGACGAGTGCGGCTACGCGGGCACGAGCATCACCCGCATCCTGGAGCGCGCGGGCTCCACCCAGGGTGCGATGTACTTCCACTTCAAGTCCAAGGAGGACCTGGCACGGGCCGTCATCGTCAACCAGGCCGAGGGGCTGAAGCTGCCCAAGGACCCGGCCGGACTCCAGCAGCTCGTGGACATCACGCTCCACCTCGCCCACGAGCTCCAGCACAACGTCCTACTCAGGGCGGGCGTGCGGCTGGCCGTCGAGCAGGAGGAGTCGGGCCTGAACGAATACTCGGTGTACGAGTGGTGGATCGGCCAGTTCCGCCGGGAACTCGACGTGGCGCGCGAGCGCGGCGAGCTGCTGCCGGAGGTGGACGAGGCGGAGTTCGCGGGCGTCCTGGTGGCGAGCTTCACCGGTACGCAGGTGATGTCCCAGGTGGCGACCCGGCGCGCCGACCCGCCGGAACGGATCGCCTCGCTCTGGCGCTATCTGCTGCCGGGGCTGGCCCCGGGCGAGGTCAGGGAACGGCTGGTGGTGGGCGTGGAGCGGGGGGAGGCGCCGGTATGAAGCCCCTCAGTACCGCCGAGGTCGCTGAGGTCGCTGAGGTCGCTGAGGTCAAGGACACCTTTCCCGGCGCCGCAGGTGGCAGGCCCTCGTGACCGAGGTGACAAAGTACGCCACCCCCGCTCCCCGGTAGTACGGCGGCTCGCAACAGCCCCTTAGGATCGGCGAATTGCGAATCCGTAGGCCGTGCGCGCAGACCGGGACCTGTGCGGGCGGCAGTCGTCCGGAGCCGGGCGACGGCCCCTCCCCCGTCCGGCATGGGCAACCACCCTAAGTCCCGTGAGTCCCGTGAGTCCTGTGAGTCCCGCACCACGCCACATCACCGTCGTCGGCCGCGGCCTGATCGGCTCCGCCCTCACCGCCGCCCTCCGCCGCGACGCGGCGACCGTGCACACGGTCGCCCGCAGCGGCGCCCCTACGGCCCAGCACGAGCCCTGCGACCTGGGTACCCGGCACGGCCGCGACGCCCTGCGCGCAGCCCTGCGCCGCCAACAGCCGGACCGGGTCGTCCTCACCCACGGCCCGAGCGACGCGACCTGGATGGAGAACCACCCTGAGGACGCGGCCGAGGCGCACGCCGGCCTCGCGCGGGCGGTTGCCGAGGAGTTCGGCCCCCGGATCCTGCTGGTCTCGACCGACAACGTCTACCCCGGCACCGACCCCCTGCGCACCCCCGCCGACCCGCCGGCCCCCGCCAACGTCTACGGCCACGTCAAGCTGGCGGCCGAACAGGCCGTACTCGACGCGGGCGGCCACGTCGTGCGGGTCAGCCTCGTCTACGGCGGCTGGTCCCCGTCCGGACAACGCGTCACCTTCGCCGAGCGCTGCCTCGCCGCCGCCCGCGCCGGACAGCCCCTGGCCGCGCCGGAGGACCAGTGGTTCACCCCCGTCCACCTGGACGACGTCACCACCGTCCTGCGGGCGATGTGCGGCCCGGGCGTCGACCGCAGCGCCGTAGAGCCCTTGTCGCACCTCTCCGGCCCCCGCCAGCTCAGCCGCCACGACTTCGCCCTGGCCGCCTACCGCCTGGCGGGCGCCGACGAAGCCCTGGTCACCCCGGTCCCGCGGGCGCGGAGCGAGTGGGCCAGCCGCCCCCGCTACTCCTCCCCTGGTCCAGTCGTGGATCCCCGACTACGACGCCAACTTCAGCGTGAACCCGCCCGGCTGTTCCCGTCCAGCGAGGCCGTCTTCTACCTCTGCTTCCCGCTGCTGTTCGCCCGGGCCCGCCGTATCGCCCCGCACCGCCTCAAGTACTGGACCGCGGCCGTCGTCGCCGCCGTCGTCGCCACGCCCTTCGTGACCACCGCCGTGATCCCCGCCGGCGACGTCTACATGTCCAACGAACCGTCCGTCTCCGGCCTCCACCTCTGGTTCGCGTACGTCTTCCCGCCCACCCGCCTGCTCGACTTCCTGCTCGGCATCCTCGTCGCCCGCGCGGTGCTGCTGGGCCGCTGGCGCGACATCGGCATGGTGTGGTCGGGCCTGCTCCTCGTGGCGAGCTACGCGGTCGCCGAACTCCCGGGTGTGCCCTACCTGCTGGCCCAGCGCGCGGTGTGTGTGGTGCCCTGCGTCCTACTGATCGCGGCCGGCGCGATCAGCAGGACGCCCAGGGCCGTTTCACGATCTTCCGCAACCGGGCGATGACCTGGCTCGGCGAGGTGTCCTTCGCCTTCTACCTGCTGCACTTCGTCGTACTGGCCGAGGGCCGCAAGCTACTCGGCCCGGACCTGAACTCCGTACCGGCCGCGATCGCCGTGCTCGTCGCCGAGTGCGCGGTGGCTGTCCTGCTCGCCTGGGCCCTCTACGAGTGGGTGGAGAAGCCGATCGTCCGCCGCTGGTCCCGCCCCCGCGCAGGCACTCACACCTCGCCCGCCCGCAGCCGGGCCACCTGAGCCGCACTGAACTCCGTCGTACGCCTCATGTGGTCGACGAGCAGCCCGAGTTGGGATTCGTCCAGGTCGTCGAAGAGAGCGGACCAGCCGCCCCCCAGCCGCTCCCACACCCGCCCGAACTCGGCGATCCGATCCGGCACCGTCGCCACCAGCACCCGCCGCCGGTCGGCCGCGTCCCGCTCCCGTACGACGTACCCCGCCCGCTCCAGCCGGTCCACCAGCCGCGTCGCCGACCCGGTCGTCAGCCCGGTCAGCCCGGCGACGCGGCCGGTCGTCACCGGCCCACCCTCCAGCGTGAGCAGGCTCAGACACTGCAGGTCGGTGGGGTGTAGCCCGAGATGGTCGGCGACCGCCTGGTTGAACAGGGCGTACGACGCCATGTAGCGGCGGGAGAAGGTGGACAACTCCTCCAGCAGCCGCTCACGTCCCTGACCGGCTGACACCTCGCCGGCCACCGCCTGACCGGCCCCCGCCCCACCAGCCATCGCCTCGCCGGCCATCATCCCGTCCGCCTCTCCTCTGCGTCGCGCAGAGATCGTACGACGCAGCCACCGAGGTACCTGCGGGGCCGGCGCCGGCGCCTGCTCAGAAGTAGTACTCGTCCCCGGTGTCCAGGACCAGCACCCGCTGCCGGTCGTTGGCCCGGTTGCGGTCCACCACCCCGCCGCTCCACACCGTGTCGACCTCCAGCAGCACCTCCGACGGCGCCCCCCGCAGCCGTACCCCCAGCTCCACCCGCTCCCCCAGCCCGTCCGCGGCCAGCGCCCCCACCCGGCACAGCACCACCCGCAGCCCCGAGCGCGCACACCCGTCGGGCAGCACCTGCCGGAACGCCAGCGGCTCCGACCAGCGCAGCCGCACCGTCGCGTCCGGCACGGCCGACGGCCCGTGATTGCGCGGCGTGAACCGCACGTCGACGACCCCGAAGGCCATCGAGGCGGTCCCGTGATAGGCGAGATCGGCCTCGGGCCCCCCGTCGGCGCCAGCCACCGGAATCGTCCCGCCGCCCACCGCCGCCAGAGCAACCCCCCACACCGCAAGACACCGCAGAACCCGTAGAACCCACACCCGCATGCCACCACTCCTCAATCAGCAGTCAGCAGTCAGCCGTCAGCCGTGGTCAGTACGGGATGTATCCCACGCGCGGCGCACCCCAGGCGCAGCCCATCAGGTGACGCACGACCCCCTACACGCGCATGGAAAGCTGGACCGCATGCTCATCCTCCGCTCCGCCGCCCTCTTCGTCGTCGCCGCGCTCTTCGAGATCGGCGGCGCGTGGCTGGTCTGGCAGGGCGTACGTGAGCACCGCGGCCTGCTGTGGATCGGCGCGGGCGTCCTGGCTCTCGGCGCGTACGGCTTCGTCGCCACGCTCCAGCCCGACGCGAACTTCGGCCGCATCCTCGCCGCGTACGGCGGTGTCTTCGTCGCCGGTTCCCTGGTCTGGGGCATGGCCGCGGACGGCTACCGCCCGGACCGCTGGGACGTCACGGGCGCGCTGATCTGCCTCGCGGGCATGGCGGTGATCATGTACGTGCCGCGGGGCCACTGAGCGTACGTACGGCAGGGACCGCTCAGGCCGGCTCTTCGGGCAGCAGCCCCAGCTGCCCCAGGAAGTCCATCTCGTCGAAGTAGAGCCGGTAGTCGACGATCTTGCCGTCCGCCACGGTGGCGATGTCCACCCCGCGGATCCTGATCTCCTTCTGGGTCGGCGGGAGCGTCTCCCCGTTGGGCAGTTGCAGCGGCCCGGTGTTCCGGCCGCTGAAGATCCCCTCGTCGATGGCCGTGTCACCGGCCTCGTACGCGTGCAACGTCTCGAACGTGGCCTCGGGGACCGCCTCCGTCATCTGCCGCCAGTACTCGACGATGCCGTCGCGACCGCGGATCTGCCCCTCGTCGGAGGTGAAGGCGACCGCGTCGTCGGCATAGAGCTCGGCGATGACCTTCAGATCCGGGTGCGAGGTCAGCGCGTCCGTGAGCCGGTCCATGACCTCACGTGCCTGTCCCATCGATCCACCTCCTGAACCGCGGATCACCCACCTCATTGTCCCACCGGGACCGCGCCGGGGCAGACCGGAGAACGAGACCACAAACCACCCGGTTGCCCCACGCACTTAAGCTGGCCGGGAAGGTCCGTCACGCACCGTCCGAGGAGCAGCCCATGGCCACCGCCGCACCGTCCGCCGCCTCCCGCATCGCCGTCGTCACCGGTGCGAGCAGCGGAATCGGCGCCGCCACGGCACGCCGCCTCGCCGAGGCCGGCTACCGCGTCGTCCTGACCGCCCGCCGCAAGGACCGTATCGAGGCGCTGGCGGAGGAGCTCACCGCGGCCGGCCACCAGGCGACGGCGTACGCCCTCGACGTCACGGACCGCGCCGCGGTGGACGAGTTCGCGACCGCCTTCAAGTCGATCGGCGTCCTGGTCAACAACGCCGGCGGAGCCCTCGGCGCCGACCCGGTGGCCACCGGCGACCCGGCCGACTGGCGCTCGATGTACGAGACGAACGTCATCGGCACCCTCAACCTCACCCAGGCCCTCCTCCCCAAGCTGGACGCGAGCGGCGACGGCACGATCGTCGTCGTCTCCTCGACCGCCGGCCACGGCACCTACGAGGGCGGCGCGGGCTACGTCGCCGCCAAGCACGGCGCCCACGTCCTCGCCGAGACCCTCCGCCTCGAAATCGTCGGCCGCCCCGTCCGCGTCATCGAGATCGCCCCCGGCATGGTCAAGACGGACGAGTTCGCCCTCACCCGCTTCGCCGGCGACAAGGAGAGGGCGGAGAAGGTCTACGAAGGCGTGGCGGAACCCCTCACGGCCGACGACGTGGCCGACACCATCGCCTGGACGGTCACCCGCCCCAGCCACGTCAACATCGACCTCCTGGTCGTCCGCCCCCGCGCCCAGGCCTCGAACACAAAGGTCCACCGGGACCTCTGATGCGTGGCGTTCGTGATGATCTACGCGGTGACGCACGCACCGAAATAGGTGACACAAAGGGGCCCGAGTCTCCTCGGGCCCCCTTCACACGGCCGGCCGTCAGCCCTTCACGCACACGACCTGCTTCAGCTTCGCCACGACCTCCACCAGGTCTCGCTGCTGATCGATGACCTGCTCGATCGGCTTGTACGCGCCCGGGATCTCGTCCACGACACCGGAGTCCTTACGGCACTCCACGCCCCGCGTCTGCTCCTCCAGGTCCTTCGTCGAGAAGCGACGCTTCGCCGCGTTCCGGCTCATGCGCCGACCCGCGCCGTGCGAGGCCGAGTTGAAGGCCTTCTCGTTCCCGAGGCCCTTCACGATGTACGAACCCGTGCCCATCGAACCCGGGATGATCCCGAAGTCGCCGGAACCCGCGCGGATCGCGCCCTTGCGGGTGACGAGGAGGTCCATGCCGTCGTAACGCTCCTCGGCCACGTAGTTGTGATGCGCGCTGATCTCCGGCTCGAAGGTCGGCTTCGCCTTCTTGAACTCCTTGCGGATCACGTCCTTGAGGAGCGCCATCATGATCGTGCGGTTGTACTTGGCGTACTCCTGCGCCCAGAACAGATCGTTGCGGTACGCCGCCATCTGCGGGGTGTCCGCGATGAAGACGGCGAGGTCGCGGTCGATCAGCCCCTGGTTGTGCGGGAGCTTCTGGGCGATGCCGATGTGGTGCTCGGCCAGTTCCTTGCCGATGTTCCGGGAACCGGAGTGGAGCATCAGCCAGACAGAACCGGTCGTATCCGTGCACACTTCGACAAAGTGGTTGCCGGATCCGAGCGTTCCCATCTGCTTTCCAGCCCGCTCGTGACGGAACTTGACCGCCTCCGCAACCCCGTCGAACCGCCCCCAGAAGTCGTCCCAGCCACCGGTCGCGAACCCGTGCAGCCGCCCCGGATCGACGGGACTGTCATGCATCCCCCGCCCCACCGGAATGGCCTGCTCGATCTTCGACCGCAGCCGCGACAGATCCCCCGGCAGATCGTTCGCCGTGAGCGAGGTCTTCACCGCCGACATCCCGCACCCGATGTCCACCCCCACCGCCGCAGGACACACAGCCCCCCGCATCGCGATGACCGAGCCGACCGTCGCGCCCTTCCCGTAATGCACGTCGGGCATCACGGCGAGCCCCTCGATCCACGGCAGGGTCGCCACGTTCCGCAGCTGCTGGAGCGCGCCCTCCTCGACCGTCGCCGGGTCGGCCCACATGCGGATGGGTACCTTCGCGCCCGGCATTTCCACGTACGACATATCGTCCTCATTCCCCCGGAATCACAACAGAAGTCCTGAATCGCAAAACCGGCGCCAAGGTCGACGTAAGGGACAACGGACCGGCGTCGACGGCCATGCGTGCGATACACATTGTCTCCAGGGCAGGCCCCCGTGCGGCAAGCGATTAACCAGCGGGGACACTGAAGTACCCGGCAACAAAGCCATCGTCGAGAGGAGCCTGACCGTGCAGCGGAAGGCGTACGTACCCGGCGTCGCCGCGCTCCTCGCGGCCCTGCTGGCCGGCTGCACCGGCAGCTCGGGAGACGGCGGTACGACGGACGACGCGAACCCCGGTCAGGCCGGCACGGCGTCCGCCGCGGCCCAGCCGGGCAAGTACCGCGTCCTCCCGGAACCCTGCGGCGCGGTCGGCCGGGGCACCCTCGACTCGCTGCTGCCCGGCATCAAGCAGCTCACGGACGAGGAGCAGCGGGAGAACGCGTACGCGGGCGAGGCCACGCTCACCTACGACACCGACCGCAAGGTCGGCTGCCGCTGGAAGGTGGAGTCCACGGACGCCACCGACCATCTGCTCGTCGACTTCGAGCGAGTGGTGTCGTACGACACCGCGGTGAGCGACGACACCGAGGCACAGCAGCTCTTCGGGACGAAGGAGGAGGCGGCCGACCTTCCCGAGGCGGCGAGCCCCAGCGCCGCGTCCGACGTCGAGACCGGCGAGACCGGTGACACGAGCACCGGCAGCCCCACCGCCACCCCGACCGACGCCGCCTCCGCGTCCGCCTCCCCCTCCTCGACGGCCTCGCCCTCGCCCTCGGATTCGACCTCCCCCTCCTCCACGACCTCGGCCACCCCGACCGATCTCCAGCCCCGTCTTCTCGACGATCTGGGCGACGAGGCGTTCCTGGACGACGCGTTGGGCAGTTCCGGTTCGACGGCCCAGCAGCGCACGGTGACTGTGGCGTTCCGCACGTCGAACGTGATCGTGACGATCGAGTACGCGGAGCAGCCGACGACGATCGGCGTGCCCCCGGACAGCAAGGAAATGCAGGACAAGGCCCGGAAACTGGCCGCCCAGCTGGCGGAGGCACTGGCCGGGTAACCCCCCTTCACAGGCCCCTCACGCCCGCGCACAAAGCGGCGGAAGCGAGACCGCGCAACTCCCTCACCGCGTACCGTGGCCCCTCGGACCAGATCCGACGGCAGGAACCACAAGCGTCATGAGTGAAGGAACCATGCAGCGACCAGCACAGGCAGACCAGCGTGACGAGCGAGACCAGCGCGATCGGCGGGCCAAGCGCCTTGGCCGCGTCCTTGTCTGCGCGGCCGCCGTCCCCGTGATGCTGATCGCCGCCGGCTGCTCCTCGGACTCCGATTCCGGCTCCGACGACACCGGCGGCAAGAGCGCGGACACCGCCGCGTCGGCCTCGGCGAGCGCTTCGCCGACCGTGCAGGCGGCGGCGTACCAGTCGCTCCCGAAGGCATGCGGGGTGTTCTCGAAGAAGACCTTGGGCGAACTGGTGCCGAAGGCGCCGAAGTCGGGCAAGGAGAGCACTTCGGACGACAAGTCGGCCCGCGCCAGCTGCTCCTGGAGCAGCCTCGACAACAACGGCGTGAAGGGCTCCCAGTTCCGCTGGCTGAACGTCTCCCTGCTCCGCTTCGACTCGGACACCTCGCGCGGTGCGGGCGACGCGCAGGCGCAGACGTACTACGAGACGCAGGTCCAGGACGCCCAGGCGGTGGACGGCGCGAAGAGCGTGAAGTCACAGCCGGTGTCCGGGACGGGCGACGCGGCGACGACGGTGACGTACGACCTGAAGAAGAAGGAAGGGTCCTTCAAGCAGCAGACGATCGTCGCACGCGTCGAGAACGTCGTCCTCACCCTCGACTACAACGGCGCGGGCCTCGCCGGCGAGAAGACCCCGAGCGCGGCGACCCTGACGAAGCTCGCGGAGAAGGCCGCCAAGGAGGCGGTGGCGGCGGTGTCGTCGGCGAACGGCGAGGGATCCGGCGCGGGTACGGGCTCGAGCCCCTCCGCCTCGAAGTCCCCGTCGAAGTCCCCCTCGAAGTCCCCGTCGGCCTCGGCTTCTCCGTCCAAGTCGGCTGTCAAGAAGAGCTGACGAAGGTCTCAACCAGGGCGGCCGAAACCTACCGGCCGCCCGTACGCCGCACACATGTGCCACTCTGTTGCGCGCAACAACACGCACGGGGAGGGGAGTACGGGTGGCCGCGCCCATTCAGCTCACACGGACGCACCGGATTCTCATCGGCGTGGTCGTCGCCGGTGCCGTGGTCATCGCGGGCATCGGCTTCGCCGGTTCGTATGCGGCGGTCCGTGAACTGGCCCTCAAGAAGGGCTTCGGGAACTTCAGTTACGTCTTCCCGATCGGCATCGACGCGGGCATCTGCGTCCTGCTCGCCCTCGATCTGCTCCTGACCTGGATCCGGATCCCGTTCCCTCTGCTCCGCCAGACGGCGTGGCTGCTGACGGCGGCGACGATCGCCTTCAACGGTGCGGCGGCCTGGCCGGATCCGCTCGGTGTGGGCATGCACGCGGTGATCCCGGTGCTGTTCGTGGTCTCCGTGGAGGCGGCCCGGCACGCGATCGGCCGCATGGCCGACATCACGGCCGACAAGCACATGGAGGGAGTCCGCCTCACCCGCTGGCTCCTGTCCCCCGGGCCCACGTTCCTCCTCTGGCGCCGCATGAAGCTGTGGGAGCTCCGCTCCTACGAACAGGTCATCAAGCTGGAGCAGGAACGTCTCGTCTACCAGGCCCGCCTCCGCTCCCGCTTCGGCCGGTCCTGGCGCCGCAAGGCCCCGGTGGAGTCCCTGATGCCCCTGAGGCTGGCCAAGTACGGCGTCCCGCTGGCCCGCACCGCTCCGGCGGGCCTGGCGGCAGCGGGCATCGAACCGGCCCTGCTGCCCCCGGCGCCGGTGGAGGCACAGGCCCAGGCACCGGCACTCGCTCCCCAACAGGAGCTGGCACCGGCCCCCGCGTCACAGGAGCAGCAACAGCAACCGCAACCACAACAGCAGACACAACAGCAGGCAGAGCCGCTCGACCAGTCGCCCGAGGATGACCAGAACCCCTGGTTCCAGTCGCCTCACGAGGTCGCGTACCAGGGCGGCTACGACCCGACGTACGACCCGTCGGAGCAGTACGCCGAGTGGTACGCGCAGCAGCAGCATGCCGAGCAGTACCGGGACCAGTACCAGGAGGAGCCCCCGGCCCAGGAGCCCTCCCCCGAGGAGACGGGTTCCTTCCCCATTCCGGTGGGCCCGGGCCGCAGCCGCGAGCTGGGCGAGGGCGGCGGCACCCCGATCGCCGAGCCGGACGAGGAGTCGTACTACCAGATATTCAAGCAGTCGTCGATGAGCGGCAGCGGTTACCCGACGCCGAGCCAGTTCAGCTACGACGTGGAGGCGACCTACGGCGCCCCCATCCCGGACTCCGAGGCCAAGCGCATGGTCATGCGCTTCCAGAAGCGCCACGCGGCGGAACTGGAAGAGGACCACATCGCGTAGGTGCAACAACGCCCAGGTGAAACAACGCGAAGGTGAAACAACAAGAGGCCCTCTGACGAGGGCCTCTTGTCCGTGTCCTGTCCGCGTCCTACTCCCCGAGCAGGGCCCGCACCCGCTCCTGCCCCACCGCGAGCAGCAGCGTGGGCAGGCGCGGACCGGTGTCGCGCCCGACCAGCAGGTGGTACAGCAGGGCGAAGAAGGACCGCTGGGCGGTCTTGATCTCCGCGGGCAGTTCCTTCGGCGTCGCGTCCGCCGGGAACCCGGCCTGGACCTTGGGCACGCCGTACACCAGGTGGGTCAGTCCGTCGAGCGACCAGTGCGAGGCCAGGCCGTCGAGGAGCAGCCGCAGCGAGCCCTGTGCCTGCTCGTCGAGGGACTTCAGCAGCTCGACGTCGGGTTCCTCCCGCACGATGGTCCGCTGGTCGGCGGGCACGTGCGTGTTGATCCACGCCTCGGCCTTGTCGTACCGCGGCCGGGCCTCGTCGAGGGAGCCGAGCGGGTCGGACGGGTCGAGCTCCGACAGGATCCGCAGGGCCTGGTCCGCGTGCCCGGCGGTGATGTCGGCGACGGAGGCCAGGGTCCGGTACGGCAGCGGCCGGGCCGTACGCGGCAGTTCACCGCCCGCGGTCCGCACCGCACGGGAGTGCGCGGCCACGTCGCCCGGGAGAGCGGAGCCGTCCGTGACCTTCGCGTCCAGCTTGTCCCACTCGTCGTAGAGCCGCTGGATCTCCTGGTCGAAGGCGATCTTGAAGGACTGGTTGGGCCGGCGCCGGGCGTACAGCCACCGCAGGAGCTGCGGCTCCATGATCTTCAGCGCGTCACCGGGGGTGGGCACGCCACCCTTCGAGGACGACATCTTCGCCATCCCGGAGATACCCACGAAGGCGTACATCGGCCCGATGGGCTGCTTCCCGCCGAAGATCCCGACGATCTGCCCGCCCACCTGGAACGACGACCCGGGAGACGAGTGGTCGACCCCGCTCGGCTCGAAGATCACGCCTTCGTACGCCCAGCGCATCGGCCAGTCGACCTTCCAGACCAGCTTGCCGCGGTTGAACTCGTTCAGCCGGACGGTCTCGGAGAAGCCGCAGGCGGTGCAGGTGTACGTCAGCTCGGTGCTGTCGTCGTCGTAGGCGGTGACGGTGGTGAGGTCCTTCTCGCAGTTGCCGCAGTAGGGCTTGTACGGGAAGTACCCGGCGGACCCGGAGCTGCCGTCGTCCTCGCTCGCGGCCCCCGAGCCCTCGGCGGCCTCCAGCTCGGCCGCGTCGACAGGCTTCTGCGACTGCTTGGCCGGGGCCTTCTTGGTCCGGTACTGGTCGAGGATCGCGTCGATGTCCCCGCGGTGCCTGATCGCGTGCAGGATCTGCTCGCGGTAGACGCCGGAGGTGTACTGCGCGGTCTGGCTGATCCCGTCGAACTCGACGCCGAGCTCGGCGAGCGACTCGACCATGGCGGCCTTGAAGTGCTCGGCCCAGTTCGGGTGGGCGGAGCCCTTGGGAGCCGGCACCGAGGTGAGCGGCTTGCCGATGTGCTCGGCCCAGGACGGGTCGACGCCGTCGACTCCGGCGGGCACCTTGCGGTACCGGTCGTAGTCGTCCCACGAGATCAGGTGCCGGACCTGGTGTCCCCGCCGCCGGATCTCGTCGGCGACGAGGTGCGGGGTCATGACCTCGCGGAGGTTCCCCAGGTGGATGGGTCCGGAGGGCGAGAGCCCGGACGCGACGACGACCGGTTTGCCCGGGGCCCGACGCTCCGACTCCTCGATGACCTCATCCGCGAAACGGGAGACCCAGTCGGTGGTCTCGGTGCTCTGAGCCACGATCGGCACGTCCTTCTTTCTCCGGGGCAGCCATACGGTCAACGGCTGACGCCCTCATTCTCCCAGCTCGGGCGGCAACCACGAAAACGCCTTTTCACACCCACCGCCACCACCCGGGCTCTCCGCAATAACCGCTTTACTCCCCATGGGATACTGGCCACGTCCATCAAGCCCACGAGGAGAACGGCTCCCACCCCATGGCCTCGGTCACGTCCCTCACCGATCTCGTCCAACAGCGCCTCGCCGACGCCCTCACTTCCGCCCTCGCGGAAGCCGACGGAGTCGACCCGCTGCTGCGCCGAAGCGACCGGGCGGACTTCCAGGCCAACGGGATCCTGGCTCTCGCGAAGAAGGCGAAGGCGAACCCGCGGGAGCTGGCGACGCAGGTCGTCACCGAGGTGGTCACCGGTGACGTGATCAAGGACATCGAGGTCTCGGGCCCCGGCTTCCTGAACATCACGCTCGCGGACAGCGCGATCACCGAGAACCTGGCCGCGCGGTACGCCGACCCCGACCGTCTCGGGGTCCCCTTCGCCGAGAACCCGGGCACGACGGTCGTCGACTACGCCCAGCCGAACGTGGCGAAGGAGATGCACGTCGGCCACCTGCGCTCCGCGGTGATCGGCGACGCGGTGGTCCAACTGCTGGAGTTCACCGGCGAGACGGTGGTGCGCAGGCACCACATCGGCGACTGGGGCACCCAGTTCGGCATGCTCATCCAGTACCTGGACGAGCACCCGCACGAGCTGGACCACAAGGACGCGCAGGTCAGCGGCGAGGAGGCGATGTCCAACCTCGACCACCTCTACAAGGCCGCGCGCAAGCACTTCGACTCCGACGAGGAGTTCAAGACCAGGGCCCGCCGCCGGGTGGTCGACCTCCAGGCCGGGGATGCGCACACCCTCGCCGTCTGGCAGAAGTTCGTGGACGAGTCGAAGATCTACTTCTTCTCCGTCTTCGAGAAGCTGGACATGGAGGTCCGGGACCCGGACATCGTCGGCGAGTCCGGCTACAACGACATGCTCGCGGAGACCTGCCGCCTCCTGGAGGAGTCCGGCGTCGCGGTCCGCTCCGAGGGCGCCCTCTGCGTCTTCTTCGACGACGTCAAGGGCCCGGACGGCAACCCGGTCCCCCTGATCGTCCAGAAGTCGGACGGCGGCTACGGCTACGCGGCGACGGACCTGTCCGCCATCCGCGACCGCGTCTTCAACCTGAAGGCGAACACCCTGGTCTACGTGGTCGACGCCCGCCAGTCACTGCACTTCAAGATGGTCTTCGAAACGGCTCGCCGGGCGGGCTGGCTCGGCGAAGACGTCAAGGCGCACCAGCTGGCCTTCGGCACCGTGCTCGGCAAGGACGGCAAGCCGTTCAAGACCCGTGAGGGCGAGACGGTGAAGCTGGTCGACCTCCTGGACGAGGCGATCGAGCGGGCGACGGCGGTCGTCCGGGAGAAGGACACGCTGGGCCAGTTGTCCGAGGCGGACATCGCCGAGCGCGGCACCCAGGTCGGCGTCGGCGCGGTGAAGTATGCGGACCTGTCGACGTCGGCCAACCGGGACTACAAGTTCGACCTGGACCAGATGGTCTCGCTGAACGGCGACACGTCCGTGTACCTCCAGTACGCGTACGCCCGTATCCGGTCGATCCTGCGCAAGGCCGGGGACGTACGTCCGTCCGCGCACCCGGAGCTCGAACTGGCCGAGGCGGAGCGGGCGTTGGGCCTGCACGTGGACGCGTTCGCCGAGACGGCGGCCGAAGCGGCGGCGGAGTACGCCCCGCACAAACTGGCGGCCTACCTCTACCAGCTGGCGTCGCTGTACACGACCTTCTACGACAAGTGCCCGGTCCTGAAGGCCGAGACGCCGCAGCACGTGGAGAACCGCCTCTTCCTCTGCGACATCACGGCCCGGACCCTGCACCGGGGCATGGCCCTGCTGGGAATCCGGACACCCGAGCGGCTCTGAGCGCCCGAAGAGACGCGCGCGGCCCGTCCTCTCCCCCGTGGGAGGACGGGCCGCGGCGTTCGCTCAGGCGCAGTAGTTGATCTCGTTGAAGTCCCAGAACGCGGCCTTGGTCGCCGGTCCGGCGACCCCGTCGACGGCAAGGTTGTAGTCGAAGATGTTCAGGTAGCGCTGCAGCGCCTTGATCGTGTTGGTGCCCACGACTCCGTCGACAGTGCCGGCGTTGAGGTCCAGGTCGTTGAACTTCCTCTGCGCCGCCTTCCAGCTGTTGGTGCCCAGCTGCCCGTCGATCGTGCCGGGGTTGTAACCCGTGTCGCGCAGCCAGCACTGCCAGCGCTGGGCCCGAGCCGTGTTCAGGCCAAGGTTGTTCACCGCGAGGACGGAGACCTCGGAGCTCACGGCCGGCTTCGCGTCCGGCGCCGCGAAGCTGGTACCCGCGGCCGCCACCGTTCCGGCCGCGAGTCCGACGACGGCGGTGAGGCTGATGGCGGTCCTCGTCAACACGTTCGGTCGCATGTTTCCCCCTTGGGGTCGTGGGACGGCACCTGACGTGCCGCCGGTCTGGCAACACGAGAGTGCTCAGTGGGCGGCACCGCCTGCCACAGGTGCCGCAGAAGTGACGCCCTCGCGGGACGCCCCGCCCGCTGACCTGCTGGGACGCCGTCCGCCGGGACGGTCCGGCGGGACGGCTGCGGCGGGCGGTGGCCGATTCCGTACCCGCGCGGGAACCACGCTCCGGTGCGGGCCGTGGATGGTGATGCAGAATGCGACGGGCGCAGGGGCCGCTGACCACGGCCACTGAGCACGGACCGGGAACGCGAGTGGGGGAGACATGTCGCGTTGGAAAGCGCTGCCCGCAGAACTGGATCCGCCTGTCCGGCAGTTGGTCGTGCAGTTGCGCCGGCTGAAGGATCACAGCGGGCTGAGCCTGCGGCAGCTGGCGGCGAAGACGGGGTACAGCCCGAAGTCGTGGGAACGCTATCTGGGCGGCAGATCGCTTCCGCCCCCGGAGGCCATGGAGGCGATGGCCCGGATCGGCGGTGACGATCCGACCCGGCTGCTCGCGTTGCACGAAGTCGCCGCCGAGGCCTGGGGGAACGCGCGCGAAGGCAAAGGCGGAGGCGCGTCCGCGCCGAAGGCGGTCGCGGCCGAGCCGGAGATCCGGTCGGCGGGGGCCGAGAGCACACCGTTTCCCGGCCGTTCGCTGCGCATCGCTCTCGTGGCGGGGACGGCGGCTCTGGTACTGGCCGTCTCCGCGGCGGTCCTCCTGCTGGTACGGCTCAACGGCGGCGGCGACGGCGAATTGGCGGCGTCCGCTCTTCCCTCGTCAGCCGCGTCGGCACCCCGGTCGCCGGCGGCGGCACCCACGTACACCTGCCGCCCGGAGCGGAGCGACGGCCGCTGGTACGCGGGCATCAGCCGCACCCGGGACGCCATCCTGGCGGACGGCCACGCCGGTCCGGAGGTGGCCGAGGCGCAGTGTCTGCTGCGCAGGGCGGGCGTGTCGCCGGGGGTCGTCGACGGGATCTTCGGTCCGCATACGGAACGTGCGGTCAAGCGCGTGCAGCAGCGGGAGGGGCTGGTCGTGGACGGCATCGTCGGACCGCACACGTGGGAGGTCCTGCGGGGATGACGACGCCGTCGCCCGAATGCGCCCGACTGGCCGCCGCGCTGCGGGAGGTGAAGGAGCAGACCGGCCTGAGCATGGCGGGCCTCGCCTCGAAGACCCCGTTCAGCAAGTCGTCCTGGGAGCGCTATCTCAACGGCAAGACGCTGCCGCCGCGCGAGGCGGTGCGGGAGCTGTGCCGGCTCGCCGGCGCACCGGAGGGACGGTGTCTGGCGCTGTGGGAGATCGCGGAGTCGGAATGGCGCGGGCGCGGGACGGGAGAGCCGCGTATGGAGGGGCGGTCTCCGGAGCTGAGGCCGTCCCCGACTCCGGCCCCGCCTCCACCTCCACCTCCACCTCCAGCTCCAGCTCCGCAGGAGGTGACGCGTGCCGGTCACAAGGGTCTGGCAGCCGTGGCGGTCCTCGCGTCGGTGTCCGCCGTGGCCGTCGGGGGCGTGGCGGTGGCCCTCTTCCTGCTGCCGGACCAGGATGTCGGATCCCGGTCGTCCGCGTCCCCGTCGTCGGCGTCCCCGCCCGCCACCGGGCCACGCTGCCGGGGAGCCGCCTGCGAGGGCAAGAGCCCGATGCACATGAAGTGCGGCGCGGGCCCGGACACTCTCGCGTCCCACCGCACGGCCACCGGTGCCTGGTTGGAACTGCGCCACAGCGAGGAGTGCGGGACCAGCTGGGCGCGGATGTGGGGCACACGGATCGGCGACCGGATCGAGATGACGGTGAGCAGTCGTGACGGCCGTGACGATCTCGGCAGTCGTGACGGTCCCGGAGATGGTGACGGTCGTGTCCGCAGCGCCGAGGTCGAGGACGACGTAGACGCGGAGGCCTACGTCTATACCCCCATGGCCGTGACCCGTCCCGGAGCCGTCGTCGAGGCCTGTTTCCAACCGGCGGCGGGTGGCAGGCGGGAGTGTTTCGACGGCAGCGTGGACCAGTCGGGGCGGCCGCCGCCGTTGTCAGTGGCTCCCCCTAAAGTCACCGGCATGGCGACACTTCCCAATCCCCTGCCGAGACTTGCGACCCTCGGTCTCCCCCTCCCGCCCGGACGCCTGGTCGACGAGACACCCGACGGCCCCTGGCACGAACCGCTGCTCTGGTACGCCGACCGGCCCTCGTCCCCCGGCGACTGGTCGGCGCTGGCGGCACCCGCCGCGCGGGCCGGCCTGCTGCCGGTGCTCGTGGACACGGAAGTCGTCCATGGCGGCGGCCCGGAGAGCTGGGCACTGCGGCCCGAGCTGATGTCGTATCCCGGGGACCACGACGCCGAGGAGGTGCTCGCGGAGTTCTGGGAGGAGCACCAGGAGGTGTACGAGGCGGAGTACGAGGAGGGCGCGCCCGGACCGGACTGGCCGGGGCTCGCCTCCGCCGGTCCCCCGGACGCCGGTCCGCCCGACGCCGGTCCGCCCGACGCCGATCCGCCCGACGCCGATCCGCCCGACGCCGATCCGGACGTGCGGGCGGCCGAGGTCGCCGACCTGGTGTGCGGCGGCGGGGCCGACGCCTTCCACCACCCGAGTCTCGCCCTGGTGCCGGCCCGCCGCTCCGCCGACATCCCGGCGGCGATCGGCTGGACCGGCCCACTGAACCACGACAACGACGTGGCCCGGCTCTGCGCTGTCCTGCGGTCCTGGGAGGACCGCTTCGGGATACGGGTGGTGGCGCTGACCTCCAGCGACCTGCTGGTGTCCGTCGCCGCCCCTCCCACCACTCCCGCCGAGGCGGAGGCGATCGCCGCCGAGCACCTCGCGTTCTGCCCGGACGCCATCTGGCAGACGGGCCCCGGCGACCTGGTCTCCTACGCCAAGGACCTCATCGGTCAGCGCTGCTGGTCCTTCTGGTGGGACTGACCGGCCACCGCCCCCTCACTCCGGCGGGGTCAGCAGCGTCATCCCCTCCGGAGCCACCACCCCGAACTCCGCCTCCAGTACCCGACGCGCCTCCGCCTCCTCCGTGACCTCCCGCTCCCTCACCGTGCCGTCGACCAGCGTCTCGGTGAGGAGGCGGCCGTGGAGAAGGAGATGGCGTTCGGCGGAAACCCGCTGCACGTACAGCCGTTGGGTGAAGGGCGAGCGCGGGTTGGTCCCGATGTGCCAGTTGATGACCTCGAAGTCGGGCGCCTCGAACGGCTCCAGGGTGAACGCGTACTGCTCGACCCAGGACGCGGCCTTCTCCTCGTACGCCTCGAGCACCCACATCTCCAACGGCCCCCGGTGCGCCACATGCACGAGCCGATGCCGCCGCTCCGCGTCCCGGACCTCGGCACCCACCACCAACGGCATGGGCTCCAGCAACGCCCCGATGGCCCCGAACCCGACGTCGGCCAGATACGGCGCCCGCTCCCCCGGCACCTCCACGAGCAGAGCCATGTGCGTACGCGGCCGGCTCTCCCTACGGTCCGCCCCCACGACGACGCGGGCGGCCAGCCGGGTCACCACCCGGAAGCCCAGCGCCTGAAGGGCCAGCGAGAACAGCGTGTTGTGCTCGTAGCAGTAGCCGCCGCGCCGGCTGTGGACCAACTTGGTCATGAGGTCGGCGGGTTCGAGTGAGGGCGCCAGGCGCCGCAGGGCATCCAGGTTCTCGAACGGGATGCCCCGCATGTGCGCGAGATGCACCCCCCTCAGCGTCGCCGCGTCGGCCCGCCGCTCCCCCTCCCACCCGATCCGCCCGAGATACGCGTCAAGGTCGAACTCCCCAGTGTCATCGGCCATGCCCTCACCGTATGCACACCGCTCAGCCCACGTCAGCGATCCACAGCAGTAGCCGCTCCCCCGCCTTTGGACCTAGTCCCCCAGAAGCCCGAACCCGGTCCCCAGCCTCCGCAGCCCCTCCCCGATCTCCGCCGGCGTCTGCGTGACGAAGCACAGCCGCAGCGTCGACCGGTCCGGCTCACCGGCATAGAAGGGCGCCCCCGGCACATAGGCCACGTCCTGCCGCACCACCCGCGCCAGCAGCTCGGTCGTGTCGTACGACGACGGCAGCCGGGCCCAGAGGAACATCCCGCCCTCGGGCCGGCTCCAGACCGATCCCTCCGGCAGCGCGTCCGCCAGCCCCGCGAGCATCGCGTCCCGCCGCTCCCGGTACACCCCGGCGACCCGCCGGACGTGGGCGTCCAGGTCCCGGTCGGCCAGATACCGTGCCGCGGCGAGCTGGTTGACCGTCGGCGTGTGCAGGTCGGCGGCCTGCTTGGCGACCGCGCAGGCCCGCCGCAGAGTGCCCGGCGCCCGCAGCCACCCCAGCCGCAGCCCCGGCGCCATGACCTTGGAGAAGGAGCCGAGCAGGACCGTACGGTCCTCGGCGCCCGGGTACGTGGCGATCCACGGCACCCGCTCGCCCTCGAACCGCAGCTCCCCGTACGGATCGTCCTCGACGATCCACAGCCCCCGCCGGGCGGCGACGGACGCGATCGCCGCCCGGCGCGCGGCCGGCAGCGTACGGCCCGTCGGATTCTGGAAGGTCGGCACGGTGTACAGCAGCTTGGGCCGCTCCCGCACGACCAGTTCCTCCAGCGCCGCCGGATCCAGCCCGTCTCCGTCCCCCGGCACCGCCACCACCCGCGCGCCCGCGAAGCCGAAGGCCTGAAGCACCGCCAGATAACAGGGACTTTCGACAAGAACCGTGTCCCCGGGCTCCACCAGCACGGTCGCGAGCAGGGACAGAGCCTGCTGCGAACCGGTGGTGACCAGCACGTCGTCGGCCTCGGTGGGCAGCCCCCGCACCGACATCCGCCCGGCCAGCGCACCCCGCAGCCCCGGCTCGCCCTCGGTCGTGGAGTACTGCAACGCCCGCTCGGGCGCCTCCGCGAGCACCGCCCGATAGGCCTCCGCGATCCCGTCCGCGTCGAACAGCTCCGGCGCCGGCAGCCCGCCCGCGAAGTTGATCACCTCGGGCCGGGCGGTGACGGCGAGGATGTCCCGTACGGCCGACCCACCGACCGCCCGGGCCCGCGCGGCGAGCGGCGGCGCGGGAACGACATCGGCCTCGGCAACGGTCATGGCGGCTCCTTCGACTGCGACGGACTGGAGAACAGCGACAGTGCCGCGCAGCCTAGGGAAATAAATGCCACCTACAAGCAGGTTTCCGCCATCCGGACGGCTACCCCCGCCGACGCTTCAGCCCCTCAACCCTCAGCCCTTGAGCCCGGTCGCCCCATACACATTGATGTCGTCGTCCGTCACGTCGTTGATGTCCCGGTAGCGGATCTTCTCGATGTCGTCGAGCCTCTCGAAGTCCTCCGGATCGATGGCCGGCGGAGCGGGCGCGGGATCCGGCTTCCACTGATGGACGGGGACGACACCGGGCTCGTCGAGCGTGATGCCCGGCGTCTCGGTGAAGAACCGCTCCACCTCGGCCTTGGTCCGGAACACGAAGGTGAACCCGCGCTCGGTGTACGTCCGTTGGACCGCCCGGGTCGGCTCCGGGTGCATCTCGTCGGTGAGATGGGTGAGCACGAGCCGGCTGCCGGAGGGCAGCGCGTCCACCAGACCGCGCACGACCGAGTAGGCCTCCCCGTCCTCGACGAAGTGCAGCAGCGCCACCAGACACAGGGCGATCGGCTCGTCGAAGTCGAGGGTCTTGGCGGCCTGTTCGAGGATCTGGCCCGGTTCGCGCATGTCGGCGTCGATGTAGTCCGTACGCCCCTCGGGCCCGCTCGTCAGCAGCGCTCGCGCGTGCGCGAGGACGACCGGGTCGTGGTCCACGTACACGACCCGGGAGTCGGGAATGACCCGCTGGGCGATCTGATGGACGTTCTCCGCGGTCGGCAGCCCGGTGCCGATGTCGAGGAACTGCCGGATGCCGTGGTCCGTGGCCATCCGCGTCACGGCGCGGCGCATGAAGTCGCGGTTGTGCCGCACGTCGAGGTAGCCGCGCGGATTGGCGGTCAGGGCGGCGGCCGCCGCCGCGCGGTCCATCGGGTAGTTGTCCTTGCCGCCGAGGAAGACGTCGTAGACACGGGCCGGGTGCGCCTTGGTGGTGTCGATCCTCCTTCTCAGCTCGGCGGGGTCCTGGCTGAGGGCGTCACCGGACATGGGCGTCTCCTCGGAGAGTCGGCGGTGGAACGGTCAACAACCTAACTCCCGGCGGCACTTGATGGTGCCCACCGGCACATTTCACAGAACCCGACCGTACGACGTCCCGCGCCACGTCCCTGGGAAGCAGCATCCCCGCAGGTCAGCCCACATCCCACGACCCCGGCGTCCCGAATCCCCCGCGAACCGTGGCACCGCCACCACTCACCCCGCACGCTGTTCCCACCGCCCCCCACCCACCACGGAGGCCGCCCAGCATGTCCGCCCGAACCCGCCACCGCCGCCGCCTCCTCGCCGCCACCGCCCTCACGCTCCTCGCGCTCGTGCTGACGGGCTGCGAGGACGGAACGGGCGTACGCGACGAGGGCCCGTCGACGCTGTCCCCCTCAGCGCACTCCACCCGCTGACCGGCCGGCCCCACTCAACGCGAAAGGCCGCCCGGAGAGCGGCCGGGCGGCCTCACGTCAAAGGGTCGGAACTCGGCGTCAGACGAGAACCGGCGCTTCCTTCGGGTTCGCACCGAACCTGTTCGCGCCGGACTCGCCGTTGCCGCACAGGAAGACCAGCATCACGATGGCGCCGACGAGCGGGACCAGACCGATGAAGATCCATGCACCGGCGCGGCCGGTGTCGTGCAGACGGCGCACGGTGACGGCGAGGCTCGGCAGCAGGATCGCGAGCCAGAAGACGACCGCGATCAGCGGCTGCTTGGTGACGGCGGCGATGATCGCGAACACGATGTAGAAGATGGACACGAACAGCGTGTACATCCAGTATTCCTTGCGACGCGCACGCCCGTTGAACACCGCGTACTTCTTCAACGCCTCGATGAACCAGCTCATTGCGTCCCCCCAGGGATCGACGTACCCAAGACCCCTCCGAACGGATCAGGCCAGGCGCAGAAGATATGGACACTGACGGGAACTCGTCAATTCGTTACGTCCGCCCAGTTCCGAGCCCCGAACCCAGCACCCGCCGCGGAGCAAGCGCTCTCCCCAGGGTCATTTTCCGGACAGACCCCCAGAAGCTCACCGCGAAAACCCGGAAACGCCACGGAAACACCACGGTTCACGCCCCCTGCGTTCCCCGGACCGAGTTCCGCCCGTAGCCGGACCGAGTTCGAACCGTTGCGTACGGTAGGCACCCGAGAGCGTCCCGTTCGCGTCCCGCCCCGCCGTCACAGCAGGCGCTGCGCGACCTCGGTGGCCCAGTAGGTGAGGATGTTCCGCGCCCCGGCCCGCTTGATGCCGGTGAGGCTCTCCAGAATCGCCCGGTCCCTGTCGATCCAGCCCTTCTCGGCGGCGGCCTCGATCATCGAGTACTCGCCGGAGATCTGATAGGCGGCGACCGGCACATCCACGGAGTCGGCCACCCGGGCCAGAATGTCCAGGTAGGGCCCGGCCGGCTTCACCATCACCATGTCGGCGCCCTCTTCAAGATCGAGCGCCAACTCCCTCAGCGACTCACGCGCGTTCGCCGGATCCTGCTGGTACGTCTTCCGGTCCCCCTTCAACGAGGACCCGACGGCCTCCCGGAAGGGCCCGTAGAACGCGGAGGCGTACTTGGCGGTGTACGCGAGGACGGCCACATCCTCCCGCCCGATCTGGTCAAGGGCATCCCGGATGACCCCGATCTGCCCGTCCATCATCCCGCTGGGACCCACCACATGGGCCCCGGCGTCGGCCTGGACCTGCGCCATCTCGGCGTACCGCTCAAGGGTCGCGTCATTGTCGACACGCCCTTCCGCGTCGAGCACCCCACAGTGCCCGTGATCGATCGTCTCATCGAGGCACAGGTCGGACATGACGAGCAGCTCATCGCCCACCTCGGCCCGCACATCACGGATCGCGACCTGCAGAATCCCGTCCGGGTCGGTCCCCGGCGTCCCCACCGCGTCCTTCTTCGACTCCTCCGGCACGCCGAACAGCATGATCCCGGAGATCCCCGCCGCGACCGCCTCCGCGGCGGCCTTCTTCAGCGTGTCCCGGGTGTGCTGCACCACCCCGGGCATCGCCGCGATCGGCACCGGCTCGGCAATGCCCTCGCGCACGAAAGCCGGAAGGATGAAGTCGGCAGGATGCAGCCGCGTCTCGGCGACCATCCTCCGCATGACGGGGGTGGTCCGCAGCCGCCGCGGCCGCGTGCCGGGAAAGGATCCGTACGTCGTCATACACCTACGCTACGCCCGCCCCAGCACCCCCTTTGCCGACGCCCCGTCGGCGCCCGGACGGTCTCCATTCACCCCAAGTTCCCAGTCACCCGGCACGGGCGCGGGCGTCCCTGGGGACTCCGCCCCCAGACCCCCGACCTATGCCCACCCGCCGCCCGACTCGGTGGGTCGAGGGACGGCCCTCACCCCTGGGGCTACGCCCCCAGGGGTGAGTGGGGGCTGGGGATGGTCTCCACCCACCGCCCGACTCGGTCGGCCAAGAGGCGAGCGCCACCCTGAAGGCTGCACCCCCAGAGGTGAGTGAGGGCTGGGGATGGCTTTACCCACCGCCCGACTCGGTTGGTTGAGAGATAACTGAGCTTGTCCTGGGGCTGCGCTCTCAGCCGGTGGGTGAGGGCTGCGGATGGCCTCCACCCGCCACCCGACTCGGTCGGCCGAGAGGCGAGCGCCACCCTGAAGGCTGCGCCCCCAGAGGTGAGTGAGGGCTGGGGATGGCTTTACCCACCGCCCGACTCGGTTGGTTGAGAGGTAACTGAGCTTGTCCTGGGGCTGCGCCCTCAGCCGGTGGGTGAGGGCTGCGGATGGCCTCCACCCACCGCCCGAATCGGTCGGTCGAAAGGTGGGCCTCACACCTGGGGCTACGCCCCCAAGAGTGGGTGGGGTTGGGGATGGCTTTACCCACCGCCCGACTCGGTCGGCCGAAAGGTGAGCGCCCCCTGGAGGCTGCCCCAGGCGGATCGCTCGGCGGGCCGAGAGGTGACGGTGGTCGGTCGGAAGGTGGACGCTCCCGCACTCGCGTACGGCGGCAAGGGGACGTGTCGGGGGGTGTCCGCCCGCAGCGGTTGGCGCGTCAACGCCGGCACCTCAACAGCCGACCGATTCCGCGCCGTTCCGAGGACGGACACCCCCCGGCGCGGCCCCGCCCCCCACACAACC
>NZ_JBWLKM010000036.1:0-6052 GCF_059026085.1 Streptomyces sp. a15
GCCATCGGGGTCTCGATGATCTCGTCGCCGATCACGAGCATGCTGTCCCGCGGACAGGTGTTGCAGAACCCGCGCGACGACCAGTCGGGGGTGCCGAAGCGTCGCCTGTGATCGACCGCGTCCGGGCGCCTGACCGTGACACCGAGAGACTGCAGGAGGGAGACGAACTCATCGAGCTCCTGCTGCGCCCGCTCGATCAGCAGGCGCGGGTATCTGAACCCGGCGACCCGTCCCTGCACCCGCGCCGCCCACGGCGGGATGTTGCAGGTCACGACGGGATGATCCGAGGGGATCGTCGCTCCGTCGAGACGCCCGACGATGATCTCCTCCAGCGGGTCCCACTCGTTGTGTGAATTGACCGGCGAAACGAGAGGCGCCGCGCGCGTACGAGCTTCGTTCTCTGGCGCCGCCGTCAGAATGCCGGGCCTCTGCACTGCCTCCATGCCTGATCGCTTTCGGTCGCAACAGATCCAGCCAGTTCCCGAATGCCCCGAACGGGACAGATGACACCCAGGCTGCGGAACCACAGGGCCGGTGAAACGGGCCTCGGCTTCTGCGGGCGGCTTCTGCCGGGCGCCCGATCCTCCGCCGACACGGCGGAGGATCCGATCAGGCACAGCGAGCGGAGGACTGTTCAGACACCGGTCATGAGGCCTCCTCTTTGCGGCGCGTGGAACACGGCACGAGTGAGGTGGGCAAGGGGCGAGAACACACAGTGGCGGGCGGGGCGGCACGGGTTCGGCTGTCTGCCTGGACCCGCACCAGGGCCACGGTCACGGCACCGTGGCCGGTGCCCGCTGGTACACGACCGCGCACGACACCCGGCTCTCCCCGCCTGGTGCGGGGCAACTGCAGCTTAGCCACGAACAGTTGAGAGAACAGTTGAGCCACTGCAAATGCCGTATAAAGCGACCACGAGTGCGCCACCCCGCGGTCAGTGCATGGCCGGGATGACGCCGGCCGCCTCCAGGCGGGCCGGGTCCGCTCTGAGTATGGCCTCGTGGGCGAGGCGCAGGGTCGGGCCCGGCTCGACTCCGAGCTCCTCTTTGATCACCCGGCGGGCGTTGCGGTACGTCCCCAGCGCGTCCCCCTGGCGGCCCGCCCGGTACAGGGCGACCATCAGCTGGCGGTAGAACGGCTCCCGCAGGGGATGCTGGACGAGGAGGCCCTTCAGGTCCTCGATCACTTCGTGATGGCGGCCCAGGGCCAGTGCGGAGTCGATGCTGAGCTCGGTGCAATTCAGCCGTTTTTCCTCCTGCACAGCCACGAAAGATTCAATTTCCAACGACCCTTGAATTCCCTCCAGAACGGGGCCCCGCCATAGGGACAACGCTCTGCGGAGAAGTTCGGAGGCATGCAGGAAATCGGCCGCGCAGTACCGTTCTCGGCCACGGGTGTAGAGCGTCTCGAAAACTTGAAAGTCTGTTGTGTCGTCGCTCACATCCAGGATGTATCCCGGTGAGGTCGTGGCGATCGGAGACGTTCCCCGAGGATTGATGAGGACTTTGCGCAGCTGTGAGACGTACACGCGCAGACTCGCGAAGGCGCAGCGCGGCGGACCCTGTTCCCAGAGTTCCGCCACCAGCTTGTCCCCCGGTACGGTCTCCCCTGCCCTGATCAGCAACAGGGCGAGCAGTTTTGCGAGCTTGGGCTGCTCGGGCGTCAGGTCGACGCCGCCGCGGGACACCCGCAGCCGCCCCAGCAGCTCATAGCGAAGCGCGTGGTCAGCCTGTAAACAGGACAGGGACACGACAACCCCCCGAATGCGCGAAACGCATTCAACTAAATTCCGGTTCCCCCGTCCGACCCCAGGTCTGGGGCGCCATACGGACAGCAGTTTACTGCTATGCCGTGCAGCTTATGCGAGGTCGTTGCATGATGCCAGTCCATTCCGTTACGCAGCCATTAAGGGGAATGAAAATCCGGCGACCCGGAACCGAGCCGCCGGAGATAAACCTGCCACCGTGAACCGGACCGCGGAATGACATTCGGCCAGGAGCCCGGCCCACGGGTGAGTGGGCCGGGCTGTCCGACCACGGGTGAGCGGCCGGGCCGTCCGGGCCGGCAGCATGCCGCGGCGGCACCGACGGGAGGGCGGGCCGCCGGTCAGGCCACCGGTCAGGCCGCCGGTCAGGCCGCCGGTCAGGCCGCCGCCTGCCGGTCCGCCCCGAGTGTCTCCAGCAGCCAGGAGAAGAGCCGGTCGTGGAACAGCCGCATCGCACCCGAGTGGCAGTGCGCCCCACCTCCCTCATCCGTCGTGAACACATACAGCGTCTTGGGCGAGTTGAGCCCCGTGTACACCTTCTTCGCGTGCTCCAGACCGGCGAAGAACAGGTCCTCCTCCGCGTCGAGGACGAACACCGGGCAGCGCACCTGGCCGATCACCTCCGACAGGCCGAACGCGGGCAGCCGGCGCAACAGTTGGGACGGAGTGTCCGCGCCGAAGGTCCACAGCGTCTGCCGCAGCAGCCAGCGGGTGAAGGTCTGCTGGGCGGCGATCCCCCAGATCACTGGGTCGGCGAAGTCGTCGCATCCCTGCTCGACCCACTCCAGGACGAACGGCGGCAAGCCCACGACGTCGCCCAGCTGCCAGACCGCGTCATGGGCGACGCAGCCGGCCAGACGGTGCTCGAAGGCCGCGGCCCGCACCGCGAGCAGACCGCCGAGGCTGGTGCCGACGAGCGTCAGACGGTCGGGATCCACTCCGGGCAGGGACAGCGTGTGGTCCACGACCGGCGTGACCACGTTTTCCCAGTCGGGGCGGAAGACCAGCCCCTGCTCGCGCAGGACCGAGCCCTGTCCGGGTCCCTCGAAGCACAGACAGTGGTACCCGCGGGCGAGGGCTGCCGCCGCCACGAAGAAGTAGCCCTCCTCGACGGTGGAGTCGAGGCCGCCGTGGTGGATGATGGTCGGCCTGGGTTCGCCCGAGTCGTCCGCCCGGTAGAAGTAGGCGGGCAGTGAGGTGTCCTCGTAGGGTATGCGGACGAACTCCGGGGTCCGGTCCATGAGTTCGGCCGCGTCGGCGAAGGTTTCCCGGGACAGCCGCATCAGCCGCAGCGCCTCCGGGTCCCGTGGTTGTTCGCGCTGGAAGAACTCGGCGGTCCGGTAGTAGTTGTGCGCCCGCAGCAGGGCGGCGCGGGCGTCGACAGTGCGGCCCTCCTCGCGGGCCGCGGTGCCCAGCCGGTGGACGCGTTCGGCGAGAGTGGTCCACGCGTGCCGCCAGGCCTCGATGTCGCCGTCGGGGATGTGTGCGGCGACCGCGACGACCTCGCCGAGCTGCGCTCCGCCGTAGTCGGCGTAACCGGCGGTGCGCAGTACCTGGTAGTCGAAGGCAGGGTCGTCGAAGAGGAATTTCATGGCAGCGGCTCCTGTGGTGGTGGGAGGTGCTCCGGTGCCGTGCCGGAGCCTGTCCCGGCGCGGGTCGTGCGGGTTCCGTTCAGGAACGTGTCGACGATCGATTCAGCGAACGCCGCCGATTCCACGGGGCGTTGACGAAGAATCAGCCGGGCTGCCATCGGCCCGATGAGCAGCTCCACCGCGTCGTCCAGGTCGAGGTCGGCGCGCAGCTCACCGCTCGCGACGCCGTCCCGCAGCGCCCTCAGCATGGCCTCGCGCCGTGCGGCGACGACGGTGTCCTCGAACCGCTCCACCAGCTGCGGGCGGCGCACCGCCTCACCGAGCAGGCTGCCGATCAGCCGGTGCAGGTTGGTGTCCTGGCCGCGGTGGCGCAGTTGGTCCACGAGGGCCACCAGCTGGTCCCGCAGGCCGAGTCCGTCCAGCGGCGGCACGGGGAGGTCGAGGGTGCTCAGCGCGGCGAGCACCAGCTCCTCCTTGTTGCGCCAGCGGCGGTAGATGGTGGCCCGGGCGACGCCCGCGCGCTGGGCGACCAGGTCCATGGACAGGTCGCCGAAACTGCATCCCTCGCTGAGCAGGCCGAGCGTGCTGTCCAGGATCGCCCGGTCGGCGGCGGGGTCGCGCTGGCGGCCGCCCCGGGGAGTGTGTCCCGGGGCGGCCGCCGGACGGTCGGCGTGTGGCGGCATACGGTTCAGACCTCCGTGGTGTGGACCTGTTTGTTCGCGGTCGCCTCCTCGGCGCCGGGCGTACCGGCGGCCGTACGGGAAGGCAGGAGCAGCAGGCAGACGAGAGCGCCGAGGAACGTGACGCCGGCGGCGACGAGGGACGTGAGGTGCATGGCCGAGACGAACGCGTCGACGGCGTGGGCCGCGAGCTCGGAGCCGGGCGCGCCCAGCTTCTCCGCGGCGGAGAGGGTGGCGGCGACGGATTCCTGCGCCGTGTCACGGACCGGGGCGGGCAGCGGCGCCAGGTCGTCCTCGATCCGCGAACGGTAGGCGACGGAGAGCACCGATCCGAGGACCGCGACCCCGAGGGCGCCGCCCAACTGCCGGAAGGTGGTGTTGACCGCCGCTCCGGTGCCCGCGCGGTCCTGGGCCACGGCGGACATCGCGGCGGATGTCGCGGGGGGCATCACACAGGCGATGCCGACGCCCATGACGAACAGGACGGATTCGATGACCCAGACCTCGGTGTGTTCGTCGATGGTGGCCACGGCGAGGAAGGCGAGCGAGGTGAGCAGCATGCCGGCGGCGCACACCGGCCGCAGCCCCACGCGCTTGGCGGCGAGCGTGGCCGGTGGCGAGAACGCCAGCTGGGCCACGGCCAGGGGCAGCAGCAGGCAGCCGGCCTCCAGCGGGCTCCAACCCGCACGCTCTGCAGGTAGAACACCAGGAAGAAGGTGGCGCCGAGCAGGGCGAAGAAGACCAGGCCGATCACGGTCACGGCGGCGGAGAAGCGACGGTCGCGGAAGAGAGCGAGGTCCAGAGCGGGGCGCGCGCTGCGGCGCTCCCAGAGGGTGAAGAGAGCCAGGACCGCGAGGCCGCCGAGCACCGGCCCCCAGACCGTGGCGTCCGCCCAGTCGTCCGACTCGCCGCCCCGGATCACGCCGTACACCAGGATGGTCAGACCGGCGACGGAGAGGGCGACGCCGAGCGGGTCGAAGCCGGTGCGCTCGGGGTCGCGGGACTCGGGTACGACGAACAGGGCGGCGACGGCGCCGATCACCACGATGGGCAGGTTGATCAGGAACACCGAGCCCCACCAGAACCGCTCGAGCAACGCGCCGCCGGCGATGGGGCCCAGCGCGACGGCGAGTCCGGCGGCGCCCGCCCAGACGCCGATGGCCTTGGCGCGTTCGGCGGGCGGGAAGACGGCCATGATGATCGCGAGGGTGGCGGGCAGCACCAGGGCGCCGCCGACCCCCAACCCCGCCCGGGCGATGACCAGTTCGTCGGCGCTGTGAGCGTAGGCGGACCAAACGGAACAGCCGCCGAAGACGACGAGTCCGGCCAGCAGCGTGCGTTTGCGTCCGCAGCGGTCGGCGAGCACGCCGGTGGTGAAGAGCAGGGCGGCGAAGACGAGGGTGTAGGAGTCGATCGACCACTGCAGCTGGCTCTGCGTGGCCCCGAGGCCGACGGGTGCCGGCTCGGCGAGCGTCTTCAGGGCCACGTTCAGGATCGACGTGTCCAGGACGACGAGGAGGAGGCTCACCAGCAGGACCGCGAGGACGCGCCACCGGTGCGGGTGGGCGGGCTGCGGGGTCTGCGCGGCGGGCTTGAAACGGGGCTGAGATGTCACGGATTCCGCTCCTCGGAAGGAAGAGGGGGTGCGTGAGCCGAGTGCTGTTCGCGTGCCGTGTCCTGCCGACGCTAGACCCGGCGGGCAATCGAGTCAACGGTGTATCGAAACATCGTTGACTCGATTGCTCGCTCCCCGGTGGGGCGCACTTCACTGGTCGCTACGGCCCCTCCGGCTCACGGCACACTGCCGAGCAACGGCCGTTGAAACCTGGCCCATCGGTAGCTGTCGGCGCTCCGGCGCCCAATGGCTCTGCGCACCGAGACCCCTGACGGGCGGCCACCGCCCTTGCGACGGCGGCGCGTTACCGAAGAGCCGTCCTACGGTCACGGCGCGCCGTCGGCCCACCCCCCTCCAGGCCCAGCGCGCCGGCGCACACAGCTCCGCAGCCGAGAGACCC
>NZ_JBWLKM010000036.1:6152-83724 GCF_059026085.1 Streptomyces sp. a15
GGCGCGTTACCGAACAGCCGTCCTGCGGTCACGGCGCGCCGTCGGCCCACCCGCCCTCCCGGCCCAGCGCGCCGGCGACGAGAAAGCGCCCGACCTGTTCGCAGCGCAAGTGCCAGCCGCCTGCTGTTCGGTCCAGCCGCCAGCCCCCGCCCCGCGGCTCGGGCCGCAGGCGCAGGCGGGAGAAGTCGTGCGCCAGGCCGACGCCGAGTGCCTTCGTGTAGGCCTCCTTCAGCGTCCACAGGCGGACCAGTCTCGGGTTCCGCTCGGCCGGCGGCAGCCCGCTCAGTTCCGCCAGTTCCTCCGGATGACAGAACTTCTCGGCGAGTCCGGGTGCCAGCAAAGAGCGGTCCGACGCCTCCACGTCCACTCCGATCCGGCGACCGCGGGCCACCCCGACCACCAGCATCCCGGCCGTGTGACTGATGCCCACGTCCAGTCCGGCGGGCCGGTGCAGGACCGGCCGCCCGCGGCCGTCGCGGCCCACGGCCACCCGGCCCGGCTCGGTGCCGGCCACGGCCGCCACCACGTGCCGCAGCAGCAGCCGGGAGCCCAACAGCCGTGCTCGTACGAGTGGTTCGCGTGCGGTGCGGTAGCGCGGCCAGTCCGGGCCGAGCACCTCACGCGCTGCCGAGACCGTCTCCCCTCCCCCTTCTCCCCACTCGTCCAGGCGGCCGTGGCAGACCGCGTAACCGTGCCGCACCACGGCCTCACGGACCGCGCGCCGGCCCGCCGCGGGCCCGGGCCCCACAGGCAGGGACCTTCCGGGGACCGACTCCCCCTCGGTTCGGGCGTCCGGATCCACCATCGGTCTCCTTCACGTCTTCGCCAGGCACTGCGTGCCAGCACCGAATGTGCCGCTCCGTGTACCCACCGTTGTATCCGCTCGGGCGACGGCCGTCCGGGGAACCTCGAACCCGTGACGTGCGCACCAATTTTCGCTTTACGTCTCCTTTTCACGGCACCCCAAGGCTGAGGTCACCGGGTGGCACTCGGTGCCTCCCGAAAGGTTCCATGCCGCACCGGTCACCGACCGCGGAAAGGACAGCCTGTGCCGCACCAGCCTGACCCCCGAACGTTGACGGACGCCGTACGAACCGGCGTGGACCGCCATCCCGACCGTGCCGCCTTCGTGTACCTGCACGAGGACGGCCTGGGGATGCGGCCCGAGGAGCTCAGTTACGCCGAACTGGACCGGCGGGCCCGCGTCGTGGCCGCCCGGCTGCGCCACGCGACCAAGGGCGACCCTTCTCGCCCGGTCCTGCTGCTCTACCCACCGACGCTGGACTTCGTCACCGCCTTCCTGGGCTGCTTCTACGCCGGGCGTACGGCCATTCCGGCCCCGCTGCCCGACGAACCCGGCGAACGACTGGCCCGGGTCAGCAGCATCCTGCAGGACGCCAAGGTGGGCGCCGTACTGACCCTCCCCGCATACCGGCAGGCGATCGGCGCCTGGCTGGCCGCCTCCGGGGAGCAGGACGTGATGTGCCTGTCGACCGGCGCGGACGAGGACGGCGAGGCCGACGGGGCCGACGCCGACCTGTGGACCCCGCCCCGGGTGCGCGACACCGACGTGGCCTTCCTCCAGTACAGCTCCGGCTCCACCAGCGAACCCAAGGGCGTGATGATCACGCACGCCAACCTCGCCGCCAACCAGAAGGCCATCCGCTCCGCCATGAAGACGCCACAGGGTGTCGTGGCGGGCAGCTGGCTGCCGCTCTACCACGACATGGGGCTCATCGGCATGACGCTGCACCCGCTATGGGTGGGCGGCACCAGTGTGCAGATGTCACCGATCTCGTTCGTCAAACAGCCGGCCCGCTGGCTGCGCATGATCCACGACTACCGGGTGGAGGGCACCGCCTCGCCCAACTTCGGCTACGAGCTGTGCGTCCGGCGGGTCTCCGAGGAGCAGTCGGCCGGCCTGGACCTGTCCAGCCTGCGGGTGGCGCTCAACGGGGCCGAGCCGGTGCGCGCCGACACCCTGCGCGCCTTCGTCCGGCGCTTCGCCGGCAACGGACTGCGCCCCGAGGCCCTGCTGCCCTGCTACGGCCTGGCCGAGAACACCCTGCTGGTCTCCGGCAACAACCCCGACGCGCCGCCCGTGGAACTCACCGTCGACGCCCAGTCCCTGGAACAGGACGAGCTGCGGCCCGCCCGCACCGACCACCCGAGCCGCACCCTGGTCGGCTGCGGCCGCCCGAAGGACACCGAGGTCCTGATCGTGGACCCGATGACCCTGCGGGTACTGCCCGACGGGCAGGTCGGCGAGATCTGGCTGCGCGGACCGTCGGTGGCCGTCGGCTACTGGAACCGGCGCGAACTCACCGCCCGCACCTTCCAGGCGGCGACGGCGGACGGCCGGGCCGGATACTTCCGCACCGGCGACCTCGGGGCCCTGCTCGACGAAGAGCTCTATGTCACCGGGCGGATCAAGGAGATGCTCATCCAGCACGGCCGCAACCTCTACCCGCAGGACATCGAGCAGGCCGTCCAGGAGTCGGGGGACGCGTTCCGGCGCGGCGGCGGCGCGGTGTTCGGCGTCACCGACGAGGCGTCCGACCGCACCCACGTCGTCGTGGTGCAGGAGCTCAGGCCCCAGGCGACCGGTGACGAGGAGACCCTCGCTCCCCTTGCCGCCTCCGTGCAGGCGCTGCTCAGCCGCCAGTTCCAGCTGCCCGCGGTGAACGTGGTACTCGTCCGGCCCGGGGTGATCCGCAAGACCACCAGCGGCAAGACGCAGCGCACGCTCATGCGGCGGCTCTTCCTCGACGGCGGCCTGCCCGTGCTGCACCAGCGCCTGGAACCCGCGGTCGCCGCCCTGCTGCCCGCCACGGACGCGGCGCCCCGGCCCACCGCCGCTGTCGCGCCCCGCCACTGACAACTGCCGTCCGAGTCCGAGTCCGAGTTCGAGTTCGAGTTCGAGTTCGAGTTCCGAGAGAGAAGTAGGCCATGAGCATCGCCCCCACCACGCACACCGCCCCGGCCCGCCGGCCCGTGGAGCGTTCCGTGCCGCACGGGAACGCTCCCGACCTCGACCTGTGGCTGACCGAACGGGTGGCCTTCCACCTGCACCGGGCGCCCGACGAGGTCGACCCCGACACCCCGCTCGCCGACTACGGCATCGACTCGGTCGCGGCCATCAGCATCTGCGGCGAGATCGAGGAGCGCTACCGGCTCCCGGTCGCTCCCACCATCGCGTACGACTTCCCGACCGTCCACGCGATCACCGGTCACCTCGCCGAACGCCTGGCCGACAAGGCGAAGCACGATGAGGCCCCCTCATGACCGAGCGTGAACCCATCGCGGTCGTCGGCCTCGACTGCCGCTTCCCCGGCGCCCGCGACGCCCAGGAGTACTGGTCGCTCCTCATGGACGGACGCGACGGCACGGACCGCGTGCCCGAACAGCGCTGGGACGCCGACCGCTACCACGCCGTTTCACCGCACAACGCCCAGGAGGCCCGGCCGCCGGGCCGCAGCAACACGGTGCGCGGCGGCTTCATCGCCGACCCCGACGCCTTCGACCCCGGCTTCTTCGGGATCGCGCCGCGCGAGGCCGCCGCCATGGACCCGCAGCAACGGCTGCTGCTGCAGTGCGCGTGGCGGGCCGTCGAGGACGCCGCGCTCGCCCCGCAGGACCTGGCCGGCACCGACACCGGCGTGTTCGTGGGTGTGATGGCCAACGAGTGGGCGTTCCTGCAACTCGCCGACTACGACCGGATCACCGCCCGCCACGGCTTGGGCAACGGCTACTTCATGGGCGCCAACCGCGTCTCGTACCACCTCGACCTCAAGGGCCCCAGCCTCGCGGTGGACACGGCCTGCTCCTCCTCGCTCGTCGCCGTCCACCTCGCGGTGAACGCGCTGCGCGCCGGAGAGTGCGACCACGCCCTCGCGGCCGGCACGAACCTGATCATGACGCCGGTCATCAACATCTTCTACAACCAGGCCGGCCTGTCGGCGCCGGACGGCCGCTGCAAACCGTTCAGCGCCTCGGCCGACGGGATCGGCCGGGCCGAGGGCGTGGCGGTGCTGGTGCTGCGCAGGCTGAGCGACGCCCTGGCGGACCGTCAGCCGGTGTACGCCGTGCTGAAGGAGACCGGGATCAACCAGGACGGGCGCAGCAACGGCATCACGGCGCCCAACCGCTGGGCGCAGCAGCAGCTGATCGAGTCCGTGTGGGGGCGGGCCGGCGTCACCGCCGACGACGTCCGCTTCGTGGAGGCACACGGCACCGGGACCCTGCTCGGCGACTTCATCGAGGCCCAGGCGCTCGGTGAGCTGACCAGTGGCCGCAGCGGCGGCAGCGTCGCGCTGGGCTCGGTCAAGAGCAACTTCGGGCACGCGGAGGGCGCGGCCGGGATCGCCGGGCTCATCAAGGCCGTTCTCGCGCTGCACCACCGCACGGTGCCGCCGAGCCGGTTCGCGGACGACGAGAACCCGAGGCTGGACCTGTCCGGGCGGCGGCTGTCCCTGCTGAGGTCGCCGCTCAAGCTGCCGTCCGGGACCGTGCACGCCGCGGTGAGCAGTTTCGGCATGGGCGGCAGCAACGCGCACGCGGTACTGGCCTCCGCGCCCCGCGCGGTCCACCGCGGCAGGTCCGCGGCGCCGGGCGTGTTCACGGTCTCCGCCCGCACCCCGCAGCGGCTGCGGGCGAACCTGCTGGCGCAGGCCGATGCCCTGGCCCGCCGTCCCGGGAACCAGCTGGCGCAAGCGTGCTGGACCAGCAACCGCGTCAAGTCCCGGCTGCCGCACCGGGCGTCCGTGGCCGCGGGCGATCTGCCCACGCTGGTCGCCGGGTTGCGCAAGGCCGCGGAGCACGCCGAGGAGACCGCGCGGGAGGACGGCGGGCGGCGTGGCGTGCCGTCGGTGGCGTTCGCCTTCACGGGGCAGGGCGCCCAGCACCCTCGTATGACCGCGTCCTGGTACCGGTCGTGCCCGGCCTACGCGCGCCACCTCGACGAGATCGACCAGCTGATCGCCCGGCACACCGGAGTGTCCGTGCGCGACCTGGTACTGGACGGCGACGCGGAGGTCCAGCGTGCGCGGCTGGCGCAGCCGGCGCTGTTCGCCGTCGGGTACGCGATGGCCGCCACCCTGATCGAGGCCGGGATCAGGCCGTCGTACGTGATCGGGCACAGCATCGGCGAGTTCGCCGCCGCGTGTGCGGCCGGGGCGCTGGACGTGGCGGACGCGGCGCGGCTGGTCGCCCGGCGCGGGGCGCTGATGGAGAAGCTCCCCGAGGACGGCGGGATGCTCGCGGTGGGCCTGGCCGTGGCGGAGGTGGAGCCGCTGCTGGTGGGGCGGGAACGCCTCGGTGTGGCCGCGGTCAACGGCCCGCGCAGCACGGTGATCTCCGGGGACTTGGGCGAACTGACGGCAGTGGAAGCGGAGTTGGCCGAGCGCAAGGCGCCCGTGCGGCGGCTCACCGTCTCCCATGCCTTCCACTCGCCGCTGATGCGGCCCGTGGTCGAGGAGTTCCGCCGGGAGTGCGTGGACGTGTCCGACCGGCGGCCGGCCCTTCCGGTGTTCTCGACGGTCCACGGCCGTGAGCTGAGCGGCGAGGAGACCATGGACGCCGACTACTGGGCGCGGCAGATCACCGACCCGGTCCGGTTCGCCGAGGCCGCGGACGCGCTCCTCGCCGCGGGTGTCACCCATGTGGTGGAGATCGGTCCGCGCGCGGTGCTCACCCCGCTGCTGTCGCGGCTGCGGGCGGACGGGGACCATGCCGTGAGCCTGCACAGCGCGCACCCGGGCGAGCACGCCCCGGGACACCGCCCCCAGGAGTTGTTCGGGGAGCTGTGGTGCGCCGGTCTCACCCCGGACTGGGACCTGCTGTACGCCGATGCGGACCGGGTGCCCCGTCGGCTGCCGCCGTACCTGTTCGACGAGTCGTTCCGGTCCTGGCGCTCGGGCGCCGCCCCGAGGCTTGTGGAACCGTCCGCGTTGTCCGTCCCCCCTGGCGCGGACACCACGGCGGTACCGAGTGGCGCGGACCGCGGGGAATCGTCCCCGTCGGCAGCGGCGGGGGACCTGCCCGACTCCCTCGCCGCCCTGACCCGGCGTCTGGTGTGCCGGGTCGGCGGGCACGACCCGGCACAGGTGCACGACCACGACCGGCTCCACGAAGACCTGGGCTTCGACTCGATCCGGGTCATGGAGCTGAAGACCCGGATCGAGGACGCTCTGCCGCAGCTCGGACCGCTCCCGATCGAGGACCTGCTCGCCAGCCTGCGCACCGTGTCCGACCTCGTCGGCTACCTGCGCGGCCAACTCGACGACAGCTCCGCCACCCCCGTACCCGTGACTCCGGAAGGAACACGCTGATGGCGCCTCCCACCGCGTACCTGGCCTCGGTCGGCACCTGCCTGCCCGGCGACCCGGTGGACAACGCGACGCTGGCCAAGCTCGTCGGCGTCGACGAGACCTGGGCCGAGATGTTCATCGGCAACACCAGCCGGTACTTCGCCGTCGACCTGGCGACCGGCCAGGTCCGGCACAGCCTGGCCGACATCGCGACGACCGCCGCCGACCGGGCGCTGGCGGAGGCCGGCCTGGAGCCTGGCGACGTTGACGGCATCGTCATGGGCACCGCCACCCCGGACCATCTGATGCCCGCCACGGTGAACCTGGTCGCGGACCGGCTCGGCATCGACAACGTGCCCACGTACCAGCTCCAGTCCGGCTGCGCCGGTGCCGTACAGGCCCTGGACGTGGCCCGCACCCTGCTGCTGGCCGGGCGCTGCGCCACCGTGCTGGTGATCGGCGGCGACGTGTGCGCCAAGCATCTGGAGACGGACTTCGACCCGGGCAGCCGTACCTCCGCCGAACTCGTCAACTACGTGCTGTTCGGCGACGGGGCCGGCGCGGCCGTGCTCAGCACCGAGGCCATGGGCGAGGGCATCGAGATCCGGCAGGTGCTCAACCGGCTGGTGGGCCTGGGCCGGGCACCCGGCCAGGTCATCGACTGGTTCGGGCTCGGCGACCGGCACAGCGACCGCACGGCGGTCTTCGAGGACTACAAGGCGATCGAGGAGGCGGTGCCGGTCATGGCCGGGCAGATGTTCTGGGAGCTCCTGGACGACCTCGGCTGGGGCGCCGGCGCGGTGGACTTCCTGCTGCCCCCGCAGCTCTCCGGCCGGATGAGCGACCGCATCTCCGCGGGCATGCCCGCCCCGGACGCCCGCCGCGTCAACGTGGTGCGCACCGTCGGCAACAACGGCAACGCCCTGCCGTTCCTCCAGCTCGCCGAGCTGCTGCGGCAGTGGGACGGTCCCGGGCGCGCGATCGCGGTCGCCATCGAGTCCAGCAAGTGGATCAAGTCCGGTATCGCGCTGGAGCGGTCATGACCGACACCGAGAACCCCACCCTCGGCGCGTCCGGCGCCTGGCACGACCCGCAGGCTCTCGGCGCCCTGCGCGCCCTGCGCCGGGCGGGCACGCTCGCCGCCGAGTACGCGCGGGTACCGGCCCTGCTGGCGCGCATGCCCGCGGCCGACCTGCCGGCCGCCGGCCAGCTGCTGGCCCGGCTCGACCCCAAGGAGGTGTGCCGCCACGCCGACGTGCCGGTGGTCACCGTCGGCGTCACCGGCCACTCCACGGTGGCCCCGGTGGTCGCCCCCCTGACCGCAGAACTGGCCCGCCAGGGACTGCTGTTGGAGGCGAAGGTCGCGCCGTACGGCTCGTATCTGCAGGATCTGATGCGGCCCGCGGCGGCCGGCGACGACCAGCCCCAGCTCACGCTCTGCCTGCTCGACGCGCACATGGTGTTCGACGACGTCACCGTGCCCTGGCGGGTCGAGGACGTCGAGGCCGCGGCACGGGCCCGGCTCTCGCTCGTCGCCGGTGCCGTGCGCACCCACCAGGAGGCCCGGCGGGGCCTGCTCGTCCTCAACACCGTGCCGCTGCACCGCCGTCACACCCACCAGCTGGTCGACCTGCGTTCCCGCGCCCGGCTCGGCGCCGTGTGGCGGGACTTCAACCACGGGCTGCTGTCCCTCGCCGAGCAGTACCCCTCAGTGGTCACCGTGGACCTCGATCCGCTGCTGGCCGAAGGAGTTCCCGCGTGGGATCCCCGCACCGCGCAGTACGCCCGGGCCCGGCTGTCCGACGCGCTGCTGGCCGCCTACGCCCGGGAAGCCGCCCACGTCGTCCGCGCCCGCCTGGGACGCACCCGCAAGTGCCTGGTGCTGGATCTGGACGGGACGCTGTGGGGCGGGGTCCTCGGCGAGGACGGAGCCGGCGGCGTCGAACTCGGTGCCGGTCTCAGAGGCGATGCCTTCCAGGAGTTCCAGCGGGTGATCGGGCAACTCGGCGCGCAGGGCGTGCTGCTGGCGGTCAGCAGCAAGAACGACACGGACACGGTGCGCGAGACGCTGCGCACCCATCCGGCCATGATGCTGCGCGAGGACGACTTCGTCCGCGTCAACGCCAACTGGAAGGCCAAGCACGACAATCTCCGCGACATCGCCGAGCGGCTCGGGCTCGGCCTGGACAGCTTCGTCTTCGTCGACGACAGCCTCTTCGAGTGCGGGCTGGTCGCCGAGCAGTTGCCCGAGGTCGCCGTGGTGAGGGTGGACGAGGAGCCCGCCCTGCACCCCTCGGCGCTGCTCGCCGACGGCTGGTTCGACCTGTTCGAGCTCACCGAGGCCGACCTGGAGCGGGCCGGCCGCTACCGCACCGAGGCCCTGCGGCAGGAGTTCCGCGAGGACGTCGGCTCGTACCAGGACTATCTCGAAGGACTCGGACTCGAGGTCGTCCTGCGCCCGCCCGAGGAGTCGGAGCTCGCCCGGGTCTCCCAGCTGACGCTGCGCACCAACCAGTTCCACCTGGCCACCGAACGCCTGCAGGTCCCCCAGGTGGCGGAGCGGATGGAGCGTCCCGGAGAGTACGTGCTGGCGGTGCGGGCGCGCGACCGGTTCGGCGACCACGGCCTGGTCGGCGCCCTGTTCCTGCGGCGCGACAAAGAGGTGCTGCGCATCGACAACCTCGTCCTCAGCTGCCGGGTGTTCTCCCGGGGCATCGAGAGCGCCTGCGTCGCGGCGGTGCTGGAGTTCGCCCGGGACATCGGCGCGAGCGCCGTGACCGGCCGCTTCGTGCCCTCGCCCCGCAACTCCGCCTTCGCCTCGTTCTACGCCGAGCACGGCTTCGCCATCACCGGCACCGGCACCGACCATCCCGACGCCGTCGCCTTCCGGCACGACCTCGGCGACATCGCCCCCGCCCCCGCCCATCTGCGGCTGCAGGCCGCGTTCGGGCCGTTCGACGGAGACCTCACATGACCACCGCCCTCGCCGACGCCGAAGAGTTCCGCACCCTCCTGGAGGAGGAACTCGGCCTGCCCATCCGGGCCGAGGACCTCGACCGGCCCCTGGACGACTTCCCCGACTGGGACTCGGTGCTCCTGCTGCGGCTGGTGACCGTAGTGGAGAACCTCGTCGGCCGGCCCATCCCGGTGGTCGACCTGCTGGAGACCCGGACGTTCCGGCAGATGTACGACGTGGTGGTGGGCCGGTGACCACGCCCCAGGCCGATCCCGCATCCGTATCCGCCGAACCCGAGGCCTGCCTGCACTTCCACGCCCTGTTCCTCGACACCCGGCTGGACATCGTCCTCTCCCCCGGCCTCGGCAGGCGGATGCGGGCCGGGCTCGCCCGCCTCGTCACCGGCGGTGGGGACGGGCCGAAGGCCGACGGCGCATCCGTTGTCCCGGAAGAGGCCGCCGTCTTCGAAGAGAAGGGAACGGCCCGATGATCCCCATGACCGAGTTGCGGAGGTTCGCCCTCCCCCACGCGTACGCCCAGGGCATCCCCGGGGATGTCGTCCACCGGGTGCTGCGGAACGTCACTGAGGACGCCGAGGGCGAAGACCCCGGCGGCTGGACCCGCGAGTGGTCGTCGCTCGCCAAGGCGGCCGAGGCGCGCGGCCGCGATCTGGACGCGGTCCGCTACTACACGATGGCCCGCTTCCCGTACGTCGACGGGCCCGCCCGGCAGGCGGCACAGACCGGCGGTGTGGAGGCCTTCGACCGCTGGCGCAAACGAGTCCGCGGCATCTCCCGGCTCGATCTGCCCTTCGACGGGGCGGGCTTCGCCTGCTGGGCCGCCGGGCTGTCCCAGCGCAGCAGGCTCCCGCTCATCCTCGTCCTGGGCGGCGTCACCAGTACGAAGGAGCAGTGGGCCCCGGTGCTCGCCGGAGCCGACCGGCTCGGCGCGGCCGTCGTGGTCACGGAACTGCCCGGCGTCGGCGAGAACACCCTCACCTACGGAACGGACAGCACGCGCATGCTCATCCATCTCGTCGACCTGCTCGGCCGCGCCGCCGACGCCTCCCGCACCTGTGTCGTGGGCCTGAGCTTCGGCGGGCACCTCGCCCTGCGGCACGCGCTGGAGGACGACCGCATCCGCGGACTGGCCACCGCCGGGGCCCCGGTGCGCGACGTCTTCCTCCGCGCCGCCAACCACACGCCGCTGCCCCGCCTGCTGACGCTGGCCCTGTCGCATGTGATGCGGACGCCGGTGGACCGGCTCCCGGCCGCCCTCGCCGACTGGGGCATGGACGAGGCGGAGCTCGCCCGGCTGCGTACCCCGGTGGCATACGCCGCGAGCCGTGACGACGAGGTCGCGCCGCCGTCCGACGTCCGGTTGCTGGAGCGGACCGTGCCGCACCTGCGCCTGGTGGAGAACGACGCCCTCGGCACCCGGCCCGAGCAGGCGGCCGAGACCCGGCTGTGGCTGCTGTCGCAGGCGCTGCGCATGGCCGGCACGGCGAACGGCGTACGCCGGGCCGCCTCGGCCCGGGTACGGGTCCTGCGCGCCCGCCGCCGCCTCGCCGGTACGTCGGCCGGAGCCCCTGCATGACCACCACGGCCGCGGTGTCCTGCCTCGGCCGGGCGCCCCGCGAGGACGCCCGGCTCAGGCTGTTCTGCTTCCATCACGCGGGCGGCGGCGCCTCGTTCTACAACGCGTGGCCCGGGCGCCTGCCGTCGGATGTCGACGTGCTGCCGGTGCAGTTGCCGGGCCGCGAGGCACGCTACCGCGAGCCCCGCTTCCAGGACGCGGGCGAGGCCGTCCAGGCTCTCGGACGCGAGCTCGGGCCCCGGCTCGACGAGGGGCCCTGGGCCGCCTACGGCCACAGCATGGGCGCGATGGTGGCCTTCGCGCTGACGGCGGCCCGGCTGCGGGAGGGCGGCCGCCCTCCCGAGGCCTTGTTCCTCGGGGCGTACGCGGCGCCGCACGTGTCGTCGACGCTGCCGTCGGCCGACCGGTACGACGACCGTGAACTGGCGCGTCTGCTGGTGGACTTCGGCGGTCTGAGTCCGCAGTTCCTCGGACGGGACGACTGGCTGCGGGTGTTGCTGCCCATCCTCCGCGACGACCTGCGCATCTGCGCGACCCACCGGCGCGCCGGGCTGCCGGACCCGGACGACGAGGGGGCCCGGCTGCCGCTCCAGGTCGAGGCCTTCGCGGGCGTCGACGACCCGCTCGTCGCCCCGGACGCGATGCGGGCCTGGGGGCGGTACGCGCACAGCTTCCGCATGACGACCGTCCCCGGCGGTCACTTCTTTCCACGCCAGGAGCCCGACCCGTTCTTCGACCGGCTCAGCTCTTCGCTGGCCCGGCTTCTCGCGGAACGGGGCGCACCACCTTCGGCACCCGGCTGATGCGGCGTTGGATCTCGTCGGCGTTCTTCTCGTAGCGCGGGCGCTGCTCCTGGACTCCCGGCATGACCCACAGCGGCCGTGACGAGGCGTCGGCGAAGCGGAGTCCCCGGGTGTGGGGCCGCAGTCCGGTCAGGGTGAGCGCGAAGGGTTCCAGGTAGTCGATGTCGTCGTCCGAGGTGAGCCGGAACGGCCGGTCGTGGCCCGGGTAGATGACGTCGGACACGGTCAGGACCCGCTCGATGCTGCGGGCGGCCTGATCGGCGTCCCAGAAGACCAGGGGGTTGCGTTTGGTGCGGGCGACGTACGCGAAGTGCAGGGCGTCGCCGGTGATGGTGGCCCGTCCCGGCTCGGTCTGCACGATCACGCCGATGCTGCCGGGCGAGTGGCCGGGAAGTGCGATGACGTCCACTCCCGGGATGATCTCCTCCCCGTCCGTGACCTCGCGGACGGGGAGTTGTTCGAGGAGCAGCCCCGTCCAGGCGGGCGTGGCCCAGTCGTTGGCGTGCGGGGTGTGCGCGTACCGGCGCTCGTCGGGGTGGAGGACCAGGGTGGCCTGTGGGAACAGGTCGATGTTCTGGACGTGGTCCCAGTGGGCGTGGGTGAGGACGACGGTGTCGATGTCCTCGGCGTCGAGGCCGTGTACGGCGAGCGCGTTCCACAGGAAGGGGCGGCGGCCGACGTGGGCGGCGTCGACCAGGATGTTCCGGTCCCGTCCGGCGGCGTCCGGGCCGCGTACCAGGAACACCCCGCAGAAGGCGGGATAGCCCTGGTCGGTGTCGATGGCGAAGCCGGGCAGGAGGATGTCGATCGTCGGCATGGAACTCCCTTGGTCCGTGGGCGGGTTGCCCGCTGTCACTGGTCCTGCAGGGCGGTACGGATCGCGTCGAGGCACGCCGGGTTGACGAGCGTGGACAGGTCGCCGGGTGCCTCGCCGGTGACGAGGCTGCGGATGAGCCGCCGTATCACCTTGCCGTTGCGGGTCCTGGGCAGCTCCGGTACGGCGACCACCCGGCCGGGCCGGAACGCGGCGCCGAGCGCGTCGGCGACCCGTGCGCGGATCCGCTCGGCCTCCGGTGCGCCGAGGGTGCGTCCGGCGGCCGGGACCGCGAAGCACCACAGTGCCTCGCCCTTGACGGGGTGCGGTATGCCGACGGCGGCCGCCTCGGCGACGGCGGGGTCGCCGACGACGGCGTCCTCGGCCTCGGCGGGCCCGAGGCGTTTGCCGGCCACCTTGATGACGTCGTCGAGGCGGCCGTGGACGAACCACTCCTCGCCGGTCCGGGAGACGAGGTCGCCGTGGGACCAGCGGCCCGGCCTGCGGCCGAAGTAGGTGTGGGCGAAGCGTTCACGCGCCCGCCACAGCCCCCGGGTCATGCCCGGCCAGGAACGCCGTACGACGAGTTCGCCGACCTGTCCTTCGGGCGGCTCGGCGCCCTGGTCGTCCTCGATCGCCGCGTCGATGCCCAGGCAGGGGCCCGAGAAGCTGCACGGCGACTGGGGCAGGGTGGGCGCGGAGGCGAGCAGGGATCCGCCGACCTCGGTGCCACCGCAGATGTTGATCACCGGGCAGCGTTTGCCGCCGAAGTCGGCGAAGTACCAGCGCCATGCCTCCTCGGTCCACGGTTCGCCGGTGGAAGCGAGGAGGCGCAGCCGGGACGGCGCGGCCGGGTGTTCCGGGTCGCGGCCCATCAGCATGCGGGACAGGCTGGGCGAGCTGCCGAAGACGGTGACCCGATGGTCGTCGAGCAGCCGCCACAGGCGGGTGACGTCCGGGTGGTCGACGGCTCCCTCGTACGCCAGGACGCTCGCGCCGGCGAGGGTGGCGCCCACGGCGACGAGCGGGAACATGATCCAGCCGGGGTCGGTGACCCAGCAGGCCACGTCGTCCGGCCGCAGGTCGAGGTTGTACCTGGTCTCGCTGCCGACCTGGGCCGGGAAGCCGCCGTGGGTGTGGATCGCGCCCTTGGGGCGGCCGGTGGTGCCCGAGGTGTGCAGCAGGAGGAAGGGGGCGTCGGCGGGGAGGGAGACGGCCTCGGCGGGCTCGGCGTCGGCGAGCCGGTGCCAGGTCGTCGTCGTGGGACCCGACGGGGCGGCCGGCTCGTCCTGCGACACGTCGGCTGCCCGGGAGGGCCATGACTCCGAGGCGTCCCGTGGCGTGCCCTGCTCCTCGGGAACGACGACGAGTCGACGGACGCACGTGGCCTTCTCCAGGGCCGTACGGGCCAGCGTCTGCATGTCGTGCCGGCGTCCGTGCCGGGTGACGGCCGCCGCGGTGACCAGGACTTTCGCCCCGGCGTCGACGAGCCGTACGGCGATCGCCTCGGGGCCGAAGCCGGAGAACAGCGGCACCAGCACGGCGCCGATGTGCGCGCAGGCGAAGAGCAGGACGAAGGCCTCGGGGCCGGGCGGCAGGTACCCGGCCACCCGGTCGCCCTCCACGACCCCGAGGGCGCGCAGTCCGCCCGCCACCCGGGCGCTGCGGGCGGCGACCTCGTCGTAGGAGAGGACCCCCCTGCTGGCGTCCTCCCGTTCCCAGCGCAGTGCGGGAGCCTGCCCGCGCCCCTGCCGCCGATGGCGGTGGAGACAGGAGTCCACGAGGTTGGTGCGTCCGCCCGGGAACCAGCGGGTGAAGGCGATGCCTCCGGTGTCGTCGCACACGCGCGTCGGCAGTGTGTGCCAGACGATGCCGATGTCCGGCAGGGCGCGCTCCCAGAACCACGGGGGGTCGGCGGCGGACCTGGCCTGCAGCGCGCGGTAGCCGCCGTCGATGCCGTACCTGCGGCAGAAGGCGGCGATGTTGCCGTGTTCGGTGAACTCCGGCGTGGGGTCCCAGACGTACGGGTTCATGGGGTCCCGCCCGGGTTCTCGATCAGTGCGGCGATGCCCTGGCCGCCGCCGATGCACAGGGCGATCACGGCCAACCGGCCGCCGGTCCGGCGCAGTTCGTGGGCTGCCTTGAGCAACAGGACGGTGCCCGTGGCGCCGATGGGATGGCCCAGGGCGATCGCCCCGCCGTTCGGATTGACGCAGTCCGGATCGAGCTTGAGGCCGTCCATGACGGCCAGGACCTGGGCCGCGAACGCCTCGTTGAGTTCGATGACGTCGATCTCGTCGAGCGTGAGGCCGTTGCGACGCAGCAGGCGGTGGATCGCGTCGGCCGGTGCGACGCCCATGATCTCCGGCTCCAGCGCGGTGACGACCGCGTCGCGCAGCCGGCACAGCGGTGCGAAGCCGGGGCTGAGATCGGCCGAGCGCATGAGCAGCACGGCGGCGGCACCGTCGTTGATGCCGGCGGAGTTCCCCGCGGTGATGGTGCCGTTCTGCGAGAACACGGGAGCCAGCCCGGCCAGCTTCTCCGGCGTCGTGCCGGGCCGGGGATGCTCGTCCCGCTCGACGACACCGCCCGGGGTCGCCACGGGCACGATCTGCTCCTCGAAGCGTCCCTCGCCCATGGCGACGGCCGCCCGGCGCTGGCTCTCGGCGGCCCACCGGTCCTGGCGCTGCCGCGAGACGGTGTACCGGTCGGCCACCACCTCGCCGGTCATGCCCATCGGGTAGCGCCCGAAGGGATCGGTGACCAGGGAGACGGTGCCGTCGAGGGTCGGCTTGCCCGGTAGTTCGTCGGGGGCCCGCTCGCTGTAGTCGAGCAGCGGCTGACGGGTCATCGACTCGTTGCCACCCGCCACGACGACGTCGGCCTCGCCGAGGGCGAGGCTCTGCGCGGCCGACCAGACGGCCTGCAGGCCGGACCCGCACAGCCGGTTGACGTTGTACGCGGTGGTCGTCACCGGCAGTCCGGCGGCCAGGGCCGCGCGCCGGGCGTTGAACGCGTCCGGGCCCACCTGGCCCACGCAGCCGAGGACGACCTCGTTCACGGCGCCGAGGTCCAGCCCGCCGCGGACGACCGCCTCGCGGATCACGAGGGCGCCCAGCCGGTGCGCGGGAGCCGAACTCAGCGCGCCCTTGTACCGGCCGATCGGGGTACGCGCCCCGTGGACGACGGCGATGTCTACGGGCATCGGGGGTCACTCCTTCGCTGAGGGCTCCGCGTCCGGGCCGGACGCGCTGGACGCACCACGGGACACGCTGGGCGTGGCGGACGCGCTGGACGTCGCCGGGTGTGCGGTGAGCACGGTGAGGGCGTCCCGGTCGGGCCGGATCAGGAGCGCCGAGAGCACGGCACCGGCGATCAGCAGGCAGGCGGCCAGGTCGAAGGCCCGGCCGTAGCCGACGGCCTCGGTGGGCGCCGCGTCGATGATCCGTCCCGTGACATAGGGGGCGAGCAGGCTGGACAGGGCGGCGAGGGCGTACGACAGTCCCAGGGCGGCGCTGCGCCGGCCGGCCGGGCAGATGTCCGCGATCGCCGCGTTGGTCAGCGGGGTCTGTCCGTTGCCCGCGGAGAACGCCACGATCAGCAGCGGTAGGAGCAGAGCGGCGGGACCCGCCCGGGTCACGAGCAGCAGACACACGCCGGCTACGAGTGGCAGCAGCGCGCCGACCAGTCCCTGCGCGACCCGGGCGGACACCCCTTTCCGCAGCAGCCGGTGCGCGACGACTCCCGCGGTGAGAACGAGGACGGCCATGGACAGGGCGGGCAGCCCGACGATCCCGCTGATCTGCGCGTCGCTGAAGCCCGCCTGGTCCTCCAGGAAGAGCGGCAGCCAGGCGAAGCCCAAGGAGAGCGTCCACATGACGGCGAAGGTGGCGAAGGTCGCCCCGAGCCAGGTGCCCGTGGTGACGATGCGCCGGAAGGGCACGGCGGGGCGTTCTCCGTCGGCAGTGTCAGTCGGGACGTCCTGTACCGACGGTTCGTCGCCTGCCGGTTCGGGGCCCAGGTGTGCGGCGTACGGACCGCCGCCGCCGACCCGCAGCCAGACCAGCATCCACACCAGCCCGGCTGCTCCGAGCAGGCCGAACGCGGCCCGCCAGCCGAGGGTGTTGCTGACCAGGACGACCAGCGGGGCGGCCAGGACGGTGCCGCCCGCGCCGCCCGCGACCACGACGGCCGAGGGCAGGGCGCGCCGCTTCTCCGGATACCAGGTGAACGCCGTGTAGTTGGCCAGCGGGAAGCCCGGCCCCTCGCCCGCACCGAGCACCACCCGGGTGGCGACGAGCGCCCCGAACCCGGTGGCGGGGAGGAGGATCGGCAGTTGCGCCACCGCCCAGACCAGGGCGAGCACGGCGAGCAGGGGCCGGGGGCGGATGCGGTCGCCGAGGAAGCCGACCGACACGGCCGAGAGGCTGAACAGGAGGTAGAAGCTGCTGGCGATGGTGCCGAACTCGGTGGCGGAGAGCCCGAGGTCGTCCTTGATGGGGCCCGCGGTCAGGCCGAGTACAGCCTTGTCGGCGGCGTTGACGACGATGAAGAGCGCCAGCATGGCCAGGACGGTGCGGGCCCGGCGGCGGGTGCCGTCCGCCATGGCCGACCGGGTGTCCGTCCCGACGGTCATGCGCGGGCCAGACGTTCGTCGAGCCAGTCGAAGACCCGCTGGTGGAAGCGGAGCGCCGCGCCCTCCTGGCAGTGTTCGCCGGCCCCTTCGGCGGCGGTGAACACCATCAGTTCCTTCTCGCAGCGCAGGGCGTCATGCACGCGCCGGGGCTCGCCGCGGAAGGCCTCGTCGTTCTCCGCGTCGAGGACGAGCGTGGGGCATGTGCCGCGCTCGACCGCGGTGTCGAGGTGGTACGGCGCGCAGGCGCGCAGCGCCTCGGCGGGTGTCTTGGCGCCGAAGACCCACATACCGTGCCGCACGAACCAGCGCGCCCGGAGGCTCTCGGCCATGCGGACGGCCGGCGCGGGCCCGGCCACGTCGTCCCGGCCGTCCGTCACCCACTCGGCCAAGTGGGGCGGCAGGCCGCGGAGCGGCACTTGGTAGAAGTCGTACACGCCGTTGTGCAGCACGCACACGGCGAAGCGGCCTTCGAAGGCGGCGGCCCGAGCGGCCAGCAGTCCGCCGAAGCGGGTGCCGAACAGCACGAGCTTCTCAGGGTCCACCTCCCGACGGCTCAGGGCGTGGTCCACCACGGGGGTGACCACGTGTTCCCAGTCCGGCCGGAAGACCAGGCCCTGCTCCCGACGGACGGACTGCTGGCCTGGTCCTTCGAAGGCGAGGACGTGGTAGCCGCGGCGCAGCGCCCCGCCGGCCACCATGAAGTACAGCTCCTCGAGGGTGGAGTCGTAGCCGCCGTGGTGGATCCCGGTGGGCCGGCGGCGGCCCGTGTCGTCCGCGAGGAACAGGTATCCCGGGAGCGTGGTGTCCTCGTAGGGGATCCGCAGGGGCACCACCGGTGTTTCGAACACGTTCGCCGCCTGGGCGAAAGCCTGCCGCGAGGACCGGGCGAGGCAGGCCGACTCGGCGTCGGAGTCCCGGTCCACGACACGGAAGAAGTCCGCGGTCCGGTAGTAGTTCGAGGCCCGCAGGAGGGCCTCGCGGGCGCTGACCCGGTGGCCGGCCGCGAGCGCCTCGGCGCCCACCTGGTGGAGGCGTTCGCCGACGGCGGTCCACTCCCGGCACCAGGCCGCCTCGTCGCCATCGGGGATGTTGCGGCAGGCGGCCAGGACCTCGCCGAGATCGGCGCCCGCGTAGGCGGCGTGCCCGGCCGTGCGCAGCGCCTGGAAGGCGAACGCCGCGTCGTCGAAGAGGAACGTCACCGGGACCCCCATCCCCAAGGCGGAACGGAACAGGGCCGTTCCGTTTTGCGCGGAACGTACACCCGGCCCGGACGGAACGCAACCGTTCCGTCCGGTGCTAATCTCGCGCAGTGGAATCGACCAGCCGCGACGACGTCGAGCGCAGACCTACGGGCTCCGCGGTCCTGCGGGAGTCCGTGACCGAGACGATCAGACGGGCGGTGTTCGAGGAGCTGGCCGAGACCGGGTTCGCCCGGATGTCGATGGAGGCCGTGACCCGCCGGGCCCGCGTCGGCAAGGCGGCCCTCTACCGCCGCTGGCCCTCCAAGGAGGCGATGGTGGTGGAGGTGGTCTCCGAGGCCGCCGCCGAACACCTCCCCACGACAGCCGACTCCGGCTCCCTGCACGACGATGTCGAACGGTTCGTCCGGGACACCATGGCCGACCTCAGTCATCCGCTCGTCGGCCGGATCATCCCCGACCTGGTGGCCGAGTCGGCCCGCAACCCCTCGCTGAGCGCGGCGCTCCACGAGGCGGTCCTCGCTCCCCGGCGCGCCGCGGTGGCGACGCTGCTGCACCAGGCGATCGACCGCGGCGAGCTGCCGCCCGACATCGACATGGGCCTGGCCGTCGATCTGTTCGGCGCCCCGCTGTACTTCAGGATGCTCGCGGTCGGCGGACCCACCGACGACGCCTACGTCGCCCGCCTCACCCGGGCCGTCCTCGCGGCAGTGGCCGCCGGCCGCTGAGTGGCGGCCGCACACAGCCATACTGCATCACGAGACGGCATCTCGCCCATTGACCGAGACTCGGGCGTCTCCTATGGTTGAGGCACTTCTCGAAAGGACGGGATCAGCATGAGGCCAGTCGCTCTGATCGGCGTCCTGCTCGTGTCGTGCGCCGGCCGCCGGACGTACGACGAGCCGCTCAGCTACTTCCCGCCCCGGGAGGGGCTGCGCCCCGGCACGGCTGTCGGCGAGCCTCAGACCCCGTTCTGAGCCGTTCGTCGCCGCGCGACGAGCCCCCGCCAGACCGAAACGATCGTCGTCCGTCGACGTTCGTCATCCGTCGTGTCTTCGCCGACGGACCTTTCCACCACATTTTCGAGGAGTGCATCATCGTGACCACCACTGTCGGCCTTCAGCCGATCTCCGGACCGTCCGCCTGGCGCGGCGACGAGCTGTCGAAGTCCACCGACTGGATCCACGTACTCAGCGACGCCGAGCGCACCGAGCTGGAAGAGCTGGGACGGCGCTTCGTCGCCGACGACCCCGACCTGCGCACCGTCACCGCCGCGGACTACCCGCTCGACGCCTGTCGCGCCCTCAACGACAAGTGCGCCGACCAGATGGACGCCGGCCGGGGCTTCATCCTGGTGCGTGGCCTGCGCACCGAGGAGTACGGCGACCCCATGGCCGCGGCCATCTTCTTCATCATGGGCCTGCACCTGGGCCAGCCGATCGGGCAGAACCAGAGGGGCGACCTGCTCGACCACGTGATCGCCACGTCGAACATGACGCTGTCCGACGAGGGTGCGCTGCCCTCCCGCGTACGCGACCGACTGCCGTTCCACTCCGACAGCTCCGACGTCGTCGCCCTTATGTGCCTGCGCGGTGCCAAGGAGGGCGGAGCCTCCAGCCTGGTCAGCGGCACCACGATCTACAACGAGATGCTGCGCCGCCGGCCGGACCTCGCCGCGCGGCTCTTCGACACCTACCACTGGGACTGGCGGCGCCAGGACCCCGACTCCCCGGAACTCACGTACACCTCGCCGATCATCAGCCACGTCGACGGCATCTTCAGCACCTACGCGGGCAACTCGATGATCTTCAGTGCCCAGGAGTACCCCGGGGTTCCCCCACTGACGCCCGACCAGGCCGCGGCCATCACCCTCTTCGACGAGATCTCGCAGGAGCCCGGCCTGCCGATCGACATGGACTTCCAGCCGGGGGACGTGCAGTGGCTGCTCAACTACGCCGCACTGCACTCGCGTACCAGCTACAACGACCACCCGGAACCGGAGCGCCGCCGGCACCTGCTGCGTCTGTGGCTCAAGCGCGACGTCGGCCGACCGCTGGCGCCCCAGTTCGGCAAGCACGTCGTCGTGATGGGTGAGCCCACCAAGCCCCTGGTACCCGGCGGCCGGTTCCGGATCACCGACGCCGTCACCGTCAACGACGACTGGGGCGTGTGACGCCGTTCCCTCGCGGTGAAGAGAACTCCCGACCGCCGCAGCCAGGGTGCCCCTGGCTGCGGCGGTCGTCTGTCATGGCGAAGAAGTCCGCGAGCGCATCCGGGCAGCAGTGTCCCGCCGGCACCGAGGAGCCGCCGTGGTTGAGCGGCGAAGAGGCACTGGCCGTCGCGGGCGAGTTCGGCGCCGCCGGAGGCCGCGACCGATGCCTCGGCGACGGCGACCGCGTGTCCGGCCACGATCGCGGTCGCCGGGCCGGACACGCAAAAGCCGGTCGACGGTCGCGCAGGATGGCGGGCGTCGACCGGCCAACAGCATGGTCGTGCGGGCGGGCCACGTCTTGGTACTCGTCGCCGGTGCCGTGGGCGCAGGGCCCCCTTGTGGGCGGCGAGGTTGTCAGAGGATGAGCACCTTCGCCGCCGTATTCGCGGTGATCTCGTCGACGGTGACGCCGGGGGCGGTCTCGACGAGGACCAGGCCGTCGTCGGTGACGTCGAGGACGCCGAGGTCGGTGATGATGCGCTCCACGCAGCCCTTCCCGGTGAGCGGCAGGTCGCACTCCGGCACGATCTTCGGGGTGCCGTCCTTGGCGGTGTGGGTCATGGTGACGATCAACCGGCGTGCCCCGTGCACGAGGTCCATGGCTCCGCCGATGCCGGTCACCATCTTGCCGGGGATCGCCCAGTTGGCGAGGTCGCCCCGCTCGGAGACCTGCATGGCGCCGAGCACGGCCGCGTCGATGTGGCCGCCGCGGATCATGCCGAACGACAGCGCGGAGTCGAAGAAGGCCGCGCCGGGCAGGACGGTGACGGTCTCCTTGCCCGCATTGATCAGATCCGGGTCGACCTCGTCCTCGTAGGGGAAGCGGCCGGTGCCGAGGATGCCGTTCTCCGACTCCAGTACGACGTGGACGCCCTCGGGGAGGTGGTTGGGGATCAGGGTCGGCAGCCCGATACCGAGGTTGACGTACTCGCCGTCGCGCAGTTCGCGGGCCGCGCGGGCGGCCATCTCGTCCCGTGTCCAGGCCATCAGACCCGCACCTCCCTGGATGTCACCGTGAGGTTCTCGATCTTCTTGTCGGTGGCCTGCTCGGCGCTCAGGGCCACCACGCGCTGGACGAAGATGCCCGGCAGGTGGACCTGGTCGGGGTCGATGGCGCCCGGTTCGACCAGCTCCTCCACCTCGGCGATCGTGATGCGGCCCGCCATGGCGGCGAGGGGGTTGAAGTTGCGGGCGGACTTGTTGAACACGAGGTTGCCGTGCCGGTCGCCCTTCGCCGCCCGCACCAGGGCGAAGTCGGTGGTGATGCCGTGTTCCAGGACGTGTTCGACGCCGTCGAAGTCGCGGACCTCCTTGGCCGGTGAGGCGACGGCGACGCCGCCCGTGCCGTCGTACCGCCAGGGCAGCCCCCCGTCGGCGACCTGGGTGCCGACGCCGGCCGGGGTGTAGAAGGCCGGGATGCCGCAGCCCCCGGCGCGCAGGCGCTCGGCGAGGGTGCCCTGCGGGATCAGCTCCAGCTCGATCTCGCCACCCAGGTACTGGCGGGCGAACTCCTTGTTGCCGCCGATGTAGCTGCCGGTGACCCGGGATATCCGGCCCGCGGCGAGCAGCACGGCTAGGCCGGACTCCCCCGCCCCGCAGTTGTTGGAGACGACGTCGAGTCCCGTGACGCCGGTGTCGTACAGGGCCTGGATCAGGATCCCCGGAATTCCGCTGAGCCCGAAGCCGCCGACGGCGAGGGACGCCCCGTCAAGGACGTCCGCCACCGCCTCGGCCGCGGAGACGGCCACCTTGTCCATCCGCCCGCCCACTTTTCTGCAGGGCGAATGCGCCCTGCGCTGATTAGTTGTTCGCTGAGTCGTGTTCGCTGCGTGGTTGTTCGCTGAGTGAAACGAAAGGGCCGGGCAGCTCCGGGATCCGCGGCGCTACGCCGGCAGTTCGGTCAACAGCCGTCGGTAGATGCGCGCATAGGCGGTCAGCTGGCCCAACGACAGGGCGTCGCGCCGTGGATCGTCGGCGGCCGGCTTCGCCTGCGGGCCGAGGCGTACGGTATCGACGCCACGGGCGCGCAGTACGACGCCGTCGGTCGAGCCCGTCCAGCCGGTGATCGGCGGCGGCTGCGTACCGAACTCGTCGAGCCAGGCCGCGCGGGCGGCCTTCACCACGGGGGCGTCGGCCGGCGTCGCCGCGGCTGCCGCGACCGGCTCGGCCTCCACCTCGACCGCGCAGTCCCGCAGTTCTGACCGCGCGCACCGTTCCCGCAGCCGGTCGGCCAGCTCGTCCGCCACTACCTTCGGCTCCACCGGGTCACCGGTGACGACGTACAGATCGATCCGCAGTTGGGCCGGCAGCAGGTCCGGCTTGTCCGGCCATCCCCCGCTGATCGCGCCGATGCCGCACGCCCGGCCGGTCTGCCCCTCCCGCGGGTCGGCGGCCAGGTAGGCCGTGCGCCAGCGGGCCAGCTCGTCCAGGACGACGCCGGCGAAGGTGACGACTCCCCCGGGCGGCGTGGCCGACTCCGCCGCCATCGCGGCGCCGGAGCGGCCGGTCACTCGGACGGTCAGGTAGAGCGCGCCCGGCTCGTGCCACAGCAGGGTGGGCGGCCCGCACTTGGCGACGATCGCCGAGTGCGGCAGCGGGTACGCGTCGGCGTAGGCCTCCAGGCCGGTGATCCCGCCGGAGCGGCGGTGCGTGCCGGAGCCGGCGAGCAGCAGCCGCCCGGCGCCCGCCTCGGCGAACGCGACCAGCGCGGCCGCCGCGGGCCCGCGGGCGACCCCCAGGCCGAAGCCGGCCACCACGTCGCCGTCCACGCCGAGCGGAGCGACGGGTGCGGCATTGCCGGTGACGAGCTGGTTGTCCGCCCCGCCGTCGTCCAGCGACGTGTCGAGGTGGGAGTACAGCAGCGGCCCGGCCCCGTGCGTGGCGATCAGGCTGCCACCCGCGGGGCCGTGCTCCGCCACCTGCCACTCGACGTGCGGCCACCGATGCGCGCACCAGGCGCGCAGTCGGTGGGCCGCCGTCCGCTCCCTGCCGCGTGGAGCGGGGGTCGCGTCGAGCAGGTGCAGGACGTCGAGCAGGTGCTGTCTCAAGGGCAGCTGCCGGCTCAAAAACGTCCCCAGTCGTCGGACGCCGGACGCCATACGTCGATGTTGCGCGGGTCGGCCGGCATCCTGCGGGCCCGGTGCGTCTCGTGCTCCTCCGGCGTGAACACCCGGTGCCGGTCGCACAGTTCGAACCGCGGGCCGAAGCGCGTGTCGTGCAGGTAGAACGCGATCGACGTCGACGCCGAGTGGTTGACGATGTCGGAGGCGATCGGCGCGCCCTTGTACAGCGCGCGGGCACGCATCCGCATGACGTGGTCGAGGCTCTTCATCGCGAAGCACAGGTGTGCGACGTAGTGCTCCTTGTTGTTCTGCACCGCGAGGCTGTGGTGGTAGCGGTTCTCGCCCCGGTAGAACGTGGTCGAGCCGACGACGTAGTCCGAGGGCACGAACTTCAGGACGTTCTGGTAGAAGTCCTGCGTCTCCTGGTACTTCGCGGTGGCGATGAAGGGGTGCACCAGGTCGAGCGGCCGGATCTCGATGTGCGGCGCCTCGGCGTACTCCTGGAACTCGGTGAACAGCTCGATGATGAGGCCGTTGGGGTCCTTCACCGCGAAGCCGTTCTCGCACAGCGCCTGCTGCCGCTCCTGAAGCTGAAGGGCCTCCAGGCCGGCGTCGAGGACGCTCTTGTGCAGCTGTTCGAGGACCTCCTCGCTTTCCACGCTGTAGCCGACCGCGGTCGTCCACCCGTCGGTGCGCTCGGGCGCGTGGATCAGCTCGATCGCGTGGTGCTCGATGTCGGCGCGCAGGTAGGCGTACTCGTCCGTGCGCTGCTCCAGCTGGAGCCCGACGTGGTACTCGAGGAAGTCGATCGTGGCCTGCATGTCCGGAACCTCGATCCGGGCGTACTCCATGCCGTACGGGGCGTGCGGGCGGGTGCTCACTGGGGCTGTCCTTCCTGCAGCGAGCGACGGACGCTCGGCGTACTCGAACGAGGTGATGGCCTGCCGGTCGATGACCGGTCGCCAGCGCGTGTGCACGAAGCTCTCGTGGGTCTCGCTGCCGAGATAGGCGAGCAGATCGTCGCGGCTGTCGAAGTCGACGGCCATGGTGTGGGTGAAGGTCCGGTCGCGGGTGCTGATGTTCTCGCCGAGGACGAAGCCGCGCATGGCCGGGTACCGGTCCGGGAAGGTGCGCAGCTCGGCCAGCACGGACTCGCGTGTGGCCTGGTCGATTCCGTCGGCGAAGCGGAAGGACAGGGTGTGTCGGATCATCGGGTCACCGTCCGTCGCCGGCTAGAGGATGAAGCTGAGCCGGGCGCCTGCCGCCAGCGACTCATGGCCCAGGATCGAGCGCCGCAGGCGGAAACGCAGTCCGTCCTCGGTCGGGACCAGCACATGCTCGTACCAGCCGACGTAGGCGTTGAAGTGGCCGTCGCGGGCGCGGTGCACCACGAAGGACGCCGCCACACGGAAGGAGTCCTCCGTGTGCTCGGACAGCCGCACGTTGGACACCAGCCGGTGCGTGCGCGAGTGCGGGTTCTCGGCGTGCGCCTTGCGGGACTTGAGGCGCTTGACCCGGGCGAGGATCAGGTCCCAGTCGTCGTCGACGAAGGATCCGGTCTCGTGCGGCGACCAGCCGGGGCGGTAGTCGGTGGTCGGGATCTCGTAGCGGGCGCCGGGCTCGAAGAGGGCCAGCCAGCCGTCGTAGTCCCAGTGATCGAGGATGTCCGCCTCGGCGTAGAGGAAGTCCTCCACCTCCGGCCGGGTGATGGTGCGTCCCTGGCACTGCACGGTGTGGGTGTTGGTGATCGCGGTCATCGCACATCCCTGCCCTCGAGGAAGGACGCCGGGCGGTCGCCGTGGACGGCGAGGCCGTCATCGAGGCCGACGGCCTCGACCCAGTGCCGCCAGAAGCCCCGCATCGCGCCTTCGTCGGTCGATCTGCCCTGTACACCCTTGACCTCGTCGGCCATGCCGCGTGACATGTCGCTGTAGTCCAGCTCGGGCACAGCGGTGCCCGCCGTGGCCTGGATGCCGCGCTGGACCGCCTCGTACGCCTCGATGTCGTCCGGCGTGGCGAGCCCGCCCGGGCCGACGAAGCTGACGACCGTCTTCATGCGCAGGGCGCGCGCGGCCGGGTCCTCGTCACGGGGGACCAGCTGCCAGGCGCGTACGTCGGTCTGGTCGGGCGCCACCGGCTCCAGCTGCCGGATCGACAGCCCCTCGATGTCGAACAGCAGCAGGTTCGGGAACACGAACAGGATGTGGCTCTCGTCGGCCACGTAGTGCGCCCGCTTCTCTCCCAGCCGCTCCGTCATCTCGGCCCGGTGCTGCTCGGTGCGCTCGCGCTCGTCCTCGCCGAAGCGCGGTTCCCAGAGCATGCTGATCCGGCCGCCGTGCCCGGTCAGGACCAGCAGCCCGTGACCGTTGCCGAGGTTGTACGCGTACTGGTTGTCGTCGGTGACGGCGAAGCCGCTCTCGCGCAGGTAGCCCACGAACGTGTTGTGGGTCGGCGCGAAGTGGTAGCCGTCCATCGCGTTCTCGACGGCGAGTTTCCAGTTGCCCCGCACGCTGTACTGCTGCGTGCCGGGCAGCGTCGTCATGCCGCCGACGTGCTGCTGCTCGATCATCGTCATGTAGTCGGCCGCGTCGCCGAGGTGTTCGAGCAGCGGTGGGACGTCGGGGTCGAAGGCGACGAAGACGTACCCCTCGTGGATCTCCAGACGCGGGACACTGCGCAGCCCCATGGACGCCTTGAACTCGTCGGTCGACTCGTACGCGCCGGCGTCGGGGATGGCGGCGAGGTCACCGTTGTTGCGGAATGTCCAGGCGTGGTAGAAGCACTGGAAGAGCCTCGCCGAGCCCTCGCTCTCGCGGCACAACACGGTGCCGCGGTGCGGACAGGAGTTCAGGAACGCGTGCACCTCGCCGGCGGTGTCCCGGCAGAAGATCAGCGGCCGGCCGCCGAGGGTGCGGACCTTGAAGTCGTTGGGGTTGGGGATCTCGGTCTCATGGCCGAGGTAGAGCCAGGTGTGTGTCCATACCCAGCCGCGTTCCCGGGTGAAGATCTCCGCGCTGCGGTAGGCCTCGCGGTTGACCCGGAAGGTGAGCTGGTCCCAGTCCTCGACGATCATCGGCGCTGGGACGGTCCGGGGGTTGCTTCCCATTACGGCGTATGCCTCTCACAAGTCCCGACCCGAGTGGCGCGCTGTGAGACGCCATCTCGCATGTCGCATCAGCTTCTCCTAGCACACGCGGCGATGTCAAGCAATCACCTGATGGTTGACACCCTGGACGGACGCCGTCATCATGCATTCCACGTTCCGCATTAGAAGACGCCATCTCGCATACTGTGCGACCGTGTGAAGGGCAAGAAGCCCGTGCCGTACGTCATCACTCAGGCATGTCTCGACATCATGGACAAGTCATGCATGGAGGAGTGCCCGGCCGACTGCATCTACGAGGGCGACCGGATGCTCTACATCCAGCCCGACGAATGCGTCGAGTGCGGGCGGTGCGAACCCGTCTGCCCGCAGATCTCGATCTTCCACCACGAGGACCTGCCGGCCGAGGCCCAGCAGGCTGAGCGCATCAACGCCGAGTTCTTCACGCTCCCCATCGTCGAAGCGGAACCGCTCGGGTCGCCCGGCGGCGCACGCAAGGTCGGCCGGGTCGGCCACGACCACCCCGAGGCGGGAGCGTGAGCGGCTTCCCGACCGCCACGGGCACCGGCCCCGAGGTCTCCGTCGACCTGCTCGTCATCGGCGCCGGCCCGACCGGGCTGTACGGCGCGTACTACGCCGGCTTCCGCGGCCTGAGCGTCGCGGTCGCCGACGCGCTGCCCGAGGTGGGCGGCCAGATCGCCGCGCTGTACCCCGAGAAGCTCGTCTACGACGTGGCCGGCTTCCCCGCCGTCCGCGGCCAGGACCTGGTGGACCGGCTGGCCGAGCAGGCCGGGCAGTGGAACCCGACCTACCTGCTCGGACACGGAGTCACCCGCCTCGACGACGCGGACGAGGGCATCGTCGCCACCACCGACGCCGGCGCGCGGATCACCGCGGGGGCGGTGCTGGTCTGCGGCGGGATCGGCAACTTCGTCCCCCGCGAGCTACCGGTGGGCTCCGACTACCTGGGCCGGGGGCTGCGGTACTTCGTGCCCCGGCTGGACGAACTCGCCGGACAGGACGTCGTGGTGGTCGGCGGCGGGGACTCCGCGCTGGACTGGGCGCTGTCGCTGGAGCCGATCGCCTCGTCGGTGACGCTCGTGCACCGGCGTACGCGGTTCCGGGCCCACGAACGCACCGTCGAACAGGTGCACGCATCGTCCGTGCGGGTCCTGACGCCCTACGAGGTCGAGAAGATCTCCGGCGACGGGGCGGTCGACGCGTCGGTGTCGGAGGTCGTGGTCACGGGCCCGGACGGCGACCGGATCAGCCTGCCCGCCCAGTCGGTCGTCGCCGCACTCGGCTTCATCGCCGATCTCGGCCCGATCGAGCAGTGGGGACTGGAGCTGCGCCGTCGGCGCATCCTCGTCGACCGCACCATGCGTACGAACCGGCAGCGCGTCTTCGCGGCCGGCGACATCTCCGACCACGACGGCAAGGTCAGCCTCATCTCGATCGGCTTCGGCGAGGCGGCCCTCGCCGTCAACCACATCGCCGCCCTGCTCGACCCGGCACGCTCGCTCACGCCGGGGCACTCCTCCGATGCGTGAGGGCGTCGCACCGAGTTGGCGATCTGGCGCACATTTACCCAGCCCTCGCCGTTACGCTATTCAATACGACGTTCCATTCAACGTCTTACCACCTTACTAAGTACGGGACAGGAGCAAGAATCCATGGCCACCAAGGCCCAGCCCGGCACCGGCGAGCAAGGCGGTCCCGACACCACCGCGCCGACCATCCAGACGGTGCAGCGTGCGGCGCTGATCCTCGGCTCGTTCACGGTCGGCAAGCCGCACATGAGTCTCAACGAGATCACCGCGCGTCTGGGGGCGAGCAAGGCGACCGCGCACCGCTACACGAAGGCGCTGCGGGCGGCGAACCTGCTGCGCTACGACGAGCGCACCTCGCTCTACTCCCTCGGCCCCCAGGTGCTCACGCTCGCTGCCGCCGCGCGGGCCGGCCTGCCGATCGTCGCCGCCGCCGAGCCGTACATGGAGGAACTGGTCCGGCGCATCGACGAGACGATCGTGCTGTCGGTCTGGGACGGCGAGTCGCCGACCGTGGTGCGCTCGGTGGACAACACCGCCCACATGGTGCGCATCAGCGTCCGGGTCGGCTCGCGCCTCGACCTGACGTCCTCGGCGCAGGGACGGATCTTCCTCACGTTCCTGCCCCCGGACCAGGTGCCGACGCTGCCGCGTTCGGTCCGCAAGTCGGCCGAACTCACCGAGGAGCTCGCCGCCATCCGTCAGCACGGGTTGTCGGTCAACTCCCCCGCCGTCAACGGGGTCCGCACCATCGCGGCGCCGATCTTCGAGGGCGACACGATCAGCGGGACGCTCGCGGTCGTCGGCACGACCGCGACCGTCCCCGACGACGTCAAGTCGCCGATGGCCCAGGCGCTGCTGGAGACCACCCGCGCTCTGTCGCAGCGGCTGGGCACCTCGGACGGCACACCCACCGGGGGCTGACGCGCTCATTGGATCGACAGCCGGCCCGCCGCGGAGAGCGGCGGGCCGGCTGTCGTGATCTGACGGTTCTGACGGTTCTGATGGTTCTGACGGTGTGACAGATTGCGGGAGGCTTCGTTCAGGGAAGCAGGTCGGCCCGCGGAGGGACGAAGAAGTCGATGTTCACGCAGGGTGCCTCGGTCGGCTCCACGTAGTGCTCGCTGCCGCGGGGAACCAGCAGGAACGACCCCGCACGCATGTCGTGCGCGACACCGTCCACGTAGTAGTTCGCACGCCCCTCGGCGATATGGACCAGCTGGTCGAAGTCCTCGTGCCGGTGCGGGTTGAGGGTCATGCCGACGTCGAGTTCGTGGTGGCAGATCATCATCTCGTCCGTCGCGTAGACGCGACGGCGGACGCCCGGCCGCACCTGGGTCACCGGCAGCTCGTCCCAGTTGAGGACGGTGCTGAACAGGGCCGCGTTGCGTGTGGTCACTGGTTTTCCTCTCCGGCGGCCGTCCGCAGGGCGGTCGCCAACATCTGCAGGTCCGAGCCGACGACCAGGTAGTCGGCGTCACTCAGGCCCAGGTCCGGCGCGGCGCCCCGAGCCGGCGCCCAGCCGCCGAACGCCACCGCCGCCGAGCGGGCGGCCTCGCGCACCCGGTCCACCGCGGCGCGCAGCACCGCGGGGTCGGTCGGCAGGCCGAGGTCGACCGCGAGGTCGGTGCTGCCGACGAAGCACACGTCGAGAGGGGCGAGCAGATCCGGCAGAGGATCGGTGCGCGCGGTCTCGATCTGGCCCACCAGCACCGGCGGATCGTCCTGCTCGGCGCCCAGGAAGGCGGCCAGCGGGAGCGCACCGAACCGGGCGGCCCGGTTGGCCAGGCTGACCGAGCGGCGGCCGGCGCGTGCGAAACGGGTCGCCGCCACGAGTGCCTCGGCCTGCGCGACGCGGGTGAGCATGGACAGCTGGATCCCCGCCGCCCCGGCCTCCAGGAGCCGGTTGACGGCGGCGGCGTCCACCTCGGGTACACGAACCAGAGCCGGCAGGCCGCACGCGTGCGCGTGGCGCACCAGGTCGACGGCGTTCTGCTCGGTGAGGGTGGAGTGTTCGAGGTCGACGACCACGAACGCGAACCCGGCCGCCTCGGCCAGTTCCACCACGTCGGGCGACGCCAGCTTGACGAACGTGCCGACGGCGGGTTCCACCGTGGTCAGGGCCGCGCGCAGCCGGCGCCGCAGCAGGTGGACGTCAGCGACGCTCATCGCGTCCTCCCCGGGACGGGCGGGCGTCTCACGCCGCCGGCAGGCCGCGCCACGGCACGATGTCGACCTCGGCGCCCTTGTGCAGCACGACGCTCGGCTCCAGGCGCGGCGCGAGGATGGTGTTGCCCGCGGCGTCGGGCAGGGTGACCTCGTCGGTCCAGTCGACGACCGTGACGTCGGCCCGCCCGCCGACCACCAGGCGCCCGTAGCCCTCGGTGTCGAGCCCGAGCAGCTGTGCCGGGGCGACGGTGGCCCGCCGGATGCACTCCTCCAGCGGCGCGCCGAGCGCGACCAGCTTGGAGATGCTGGTGAGCAGGTCGAACACCGGGCCGCGCCAGTTGCGGGCGCTGGTGTCGGAGCTGAGGATGTCGGGCAGGAATCCGTCGGCTATCGCCCGGCGCGCCACCTCGAAGCTGAGGTTGCTCTTGCCGTGCGCGGAGTCGAACAGCACGCCGCGCTCCCGGGCCGCCATGACGGCGGGGTGGACCTGGTCGCCGTCGAGGATGCCGTTCGGCTTGCCGGTGTAGCAGTGCGCCACGATGTCGCCGGGGCGCAGGAAGTCCAGGACTACGGGCACCGGCTCCTCGGTCTCGCCGATGTGCACCATCAGCGGGAGGCGGGCCTGTTCGGCCAGCGCCACGGACTTCTTCAGCAGTGACTCCCAGTTCTCACCGACGACGTCCTCCGACAGCCGGATCTTGAAGCCGCGCACGATGTCCGGGTGGGCCTCGGCGGTCGCGAGCGCGTCCTCGGGGACCAGGGTGTCGGGGTTGAGCAGCTCGCCGAACCTGAAGTCGATCAGGCCGAGCACCGAGACGTTGAGGAAGTTGACGATGCGCAGCGGGTTCGCCTCGACCACCAGCTTGCGGAAGGCCGCGAACGTCGAGGCGCCGGCCGTGCCGGCGTCCGCCGCGGCGACGACGCCACGGCGCAGGTGCGCCTCCTCGGCGGGGGCGCCCACGGCGGAGACGTACTGGAAGATGTGGGTGTGGCCCTCGACGAGGCCCGGCAGCACGGTGGAGCCGGTGACGTCGATCGTGCGCGCCGCGCCCGCCGCCAGCCCTTCCCCGATCGCGGCGATACGGTCACCGGTGACCGCCACGTCGAGCCGGGCGTTGGTGCCCGACGCCGGATCGATGACGGTGCCGCCGGCCAGAACGAGGTCGTAGGACGACGGGGAGGAGATGGGCATCGGTTGTGCTCCAGTGTGAGGGGCGGTCAGCTGACGGGTTCGGTCAGCCGGTGGTCGTGCGGTGTGGCGTCCGCGGGACGCACGATGGGGGTGACAAGGGGCAGTACGCCGTCCACCTCGACCCGTACCTCGTCGCCGTCGACCAGGAAGCATCCGCGGTCCTGGCCGGTGCCGGCCGGGGTTCCGGTGAGGACGACGTCGCCGGGTTCGAGGGCGGCGAACCATGACAGCCGGCTGAGCAGGTCGGTGACCGGGAAGATCATCCCGGCGCTCGTGTCGTCCTGCATGAGTTCGCCGTTGACCCAGCTCCGTACGCGGATCGCGTCGCGGTCGGCGAGGTCGTCGGGAGTGCGGAGCGACGGACCGAGCGGCGTGAATCCCGGGTAGCTCTTGGCGAGGGCGGGCGTGGCGGTGGCGCGCATGACATCACGCGCCGTCATGTCGTTGGCCGCGGTGATGCCGGCGATCGCGGGCCAGACCTCCGACTCGGACGCCTGGTACAGCCGGCGTCCGACGACGACCGCGATCTCCCCCTCGTAGTCGGGTTCGGTCGCGGCCCGCGGGATCACCACCTGGGCGCCGGGTGCCAGGACGGCGGACGACGCGGCCAGGTACAGGATCGGCTGCTCGGGCAGGCCCCGGCCGGCCCGGGCAGCCTTCGAGACGTAGTTGAGCCCGACGCCCCACACCGCGCGGGGGCGGCCCAGCGGCGCCATGAGCGTGGCCTGGTCGAGCGGGATCCGCCGACGCACCGCACAGGACGCCAGACCCTGCAGCGAGCCGTCCTGTTCGAGGACCGCGCCGACGTGCGGAAAAGCCGTGTCCAAAAGGGCGATGGCCCCGTCCTCGATCCGGCCCAGGCCGGACTGTGTCGTCACCACTTGCATGACGGCATCTTTCAATGCGAGACGGCATCCTGTCAAGCAATGCGAGACGGCGTCATGCAGAGCGATACGCAGGTCAGGCGGCGGGAACACCGGCACCCCGTCCGCACGAGAGGCGGACGGGGTGTCAGGAAGCTGGTTCCGGGCTGCGGCCGGGGCGTCAGGCGAGCTGCCGCTGCACCTCGCCGCTGTCCCAGTAGTCCGTGCGGCGCGTGATGAGGCCGCCGACGACGGTGAACACGAAGACTCCGCGCACGCGTACGGGGCGGTCGCCCGGCGAGCGCATCCGGAACGTCATGACGTACGGCACCGCGGCCGACTCGCCGTCGACGAGGAAGGTCTCGGGCGCGTAGTGCAGGTCGCCGAAGTTCTCGAGGAACCCGGTCAGCGCGGCGCGGTACTCGGCGCGGCCCTTGCGGCTCTGTCCCGTCGACGACGTGTGCTCGTTGACGAAGTCCTCGGCCACGCAGGCGGCCACGGCGTCGGCGTCGTGCGCGTTCAGTGCCGCGAGGTACGCCTCGACGGCGGCGCGGGTGTCCTTCAGGACGAACCCCACTTCTTGCGGACCGAGTCGAAGACCCGCTGGTCGTGGGAGATCTCGACGACGTTGCCGTCGGGGTCCTTCAGGGCGCAGATGTAGCCGACGGGCTCGGGCATCTGCCTCGGCTCCCAGTGCAGGCAGCCGAGCTCGCGGGCCCGGTCCGCGAGCGCGTCGACGTCCTCCCGCGTCGGCACCTCGATGCCGAGGTGCGCGAACGGGTGCAGCAGGCCCAGCTGGCCGCCCTTGTCCTTGTTGAACGACACCAGGACGAGCACGAACGGTGTCTCGGCCTGCTGGTCGTTGGAGAGCCAGACGCTCTCGCCGTCGGCGTCCTTGAACCGCTCGACCACGACCAGCGGAGTCAGTGCGGTGTAGAACGCGATCGCCTTGTCGAGATCGCCGGTCGGCAGCGCGACGTGAGTCCAGCGTGCCGAGGTGAGGCCGGTGGCCACGGTACCTCCATGGTGAGTGGTTCGGATTTCTTTGAGCCTAGGTGCGCACGCACCCGTGGGTCGATGTGCTGCGGACACAACACGCAGGCCAGGGATGCTGGCCCCGCGCGACATCGGTTTGCGGCCTGCCGCTGTGCGAGCCTGCGAGAGGACAGCGACAGGGCGTCGGCTGGGAAGACGAGGGCAGGCATGCACTACCGGATTCTGGGTGGGACAGGCATAGAGGTGAGTCAGCTCTGTCTGGGGTCGATGATGTTCGGCGCCTGGGGCAACACCGACGAGGCGGAGTGCCACCGCATGGTGGCGACGGCGCTGGACGCCGGGGTCAACGTCGTCGACACCGCCGACGTGTACGCCTTCGGCGAGTCGGAGGAGATCATCGGCCGGGCGCTGAAGGGACGGCGCGACGACGTCGTCCTGGTGTCGAAGGTCGCGAGCCGGATGCCCTCCGGCCCGCTCGACCGCAACCGGGGCGGCACCTCCCGGCTGTGGATCAGGCGTGCCGTGGAGGACAGCCTGCGCCGGCTGGGGACGGACCACCTGGACGTGTATCTCGTCCACCGTCCCGATCCCCACACCGACGTCGAGGAGACCCTCGGCGCGCTCAGCGACCTGGTGCGGGCGGGCAAGGTGCGGGCGATCGGCTCGTCGAGCTTCCCGGCCGAGGAGATCGTGGAGGCCCAGTGGGCGGCACGGCGCGGTGGCCGCGAGCGGTACACCGTGGAGCAGTTGTCGTACTCGATCCTGGCCCGGCACGCGGAGGCCGCGGCCCTGCCCACCGCTGAGCGGCACCGTATGGGCGTCATGGTCTGGAGCCCGCTCAACGGCGGCTGGCTGACGGGCAAGTACCGGGCCGGGGACGAACCGGCGGCGGACTCGCGCGCGCTGAGAAACAGCGACCACTTCGACTTCGCCGACGAGCAGATGCGCACGCGCAAGCTCGCCGTCGTCGAGGAACTCGTGCACCTGGCCGCCGAGGAGGGCTGCACGCTGGTCGAGCTGGCGCTGCGGTTCGTGCTCGCCCATCCCGGCGTCAGCACGGCCGTGATGGGCGCGCGCACCCACGACCAGCTCCTGTCGCAACTCACCGCGGTGGACCGGCCGCTGTCGACCGAGGCCCTGGACCGGATCGACGCACTCGTCGCGCCGGGCAGCGTCCTCAACCCGGCCGACGTCGGTTACACCCCGCCGGCACTGGAGACCGCAGCACTGCGCCGCCGCTGACGGCGATGCCGCACACCCAGGGCGGATGCCGGCCCCACGCGTTCGCGCAGCCGACATCCGTCCTCGCCGCATCCCGGCCATCGAATGCACCCACCGCCGGACAGCACGCTCAACCCGCTCGACGTCAGCCACCAGCCACGGCTGCTGGAGACCTCGGCACTGCACCGCCCCTGACGGCGATGCTCCACACCCACGGCGGATGCCGGCCCCGTGCCTTCGCGGGGTCGGCATCCGCCGTCGCCTGGTTCCGGCCGTCACGTCGACCCGCGCTCGAAAGGCCGTCCGAGCGCGCCGGGTTCCCGGTGCTGGGTGGTGAAGAGGAGCATGGCCAGGAGCGCGAGCAGGTACGGGGCCGCTACGAGCAGTTGGGCGTTGAGGGTGACGCCGAGCGCCGGGAGCGCGAGGCGCATCGCGTCGGAGAGGCCGAAGACCAGGCAGCCGAGCATGGTCCGGCCCAGCCGCCACGCTCCGAAGATCACCGCGGCGATGACGATGTATCCGCGTCCGGCGGTCATGTTCTGGTTGAACGATCCGACCTCGCCGACCGCGAGGTACGCGCCGCCGAGTCCGGCCAGTGCGCCGCACCACAGCAGGGCCTGCCGGCGCCGCACGTTCACCTTGATGCCCGTGACGTCGGCGGCCTGGGGGTTCTCCCCCACCGCCCGCAGTTCCAGGCCCCATCGGCTGCGCTCGACCAGCCACCAGGTGAGCGGTATCAGCGCGAGCAGCAGGAAGGCGGGCCAGCGTTCGGAGAACAGTGGCTTGCCGATGAGCGGGATGTCCTGCAGCAGCGGGATCGACAGCATGTGGACCTGGTGCGAGACGAACTCGTTCGTCGTGATCAGGTAGCTCGTCAGCCCGAGCACCAGCGCGTTCAGCACCAGGCCGACGACGAAGGTGTTGATCTGCGCCCGGTGGGAGAAGTTGCCGTGCACGAAGCCGAGGACGAGGCCCGTGACGACGCCGGCGACGAGACCGACGCTGGCGCTGCCGGTCGCGCTCGCGGTGGCGATCGAGGTGAACGCGGCGCCGAGCATCATCGCCTCGACGGAGATGTTCATCGTGCCGGCGCGCTCGGCCACGTACTCACCGCAGGCGGCGAACGCCAGGGGCACGGTCAGCCGGACACCGCTGGCGAGAATGGTGGTGGTGCTGTCCAGAACGCTCACGCGGCTGCCTTCACCTTGGTCGGGACGACGGACAGGTCGGGCGCCGCCTGCGGGGTGGCACCGCGACGCCTCCTGAAGAGATCGATGAGGACGGGCGGCGCGACGAACGCGAGGACCAGCAGCGCCTTGACGACGTCGACGAGGAAGTACGGCACGCCCGTGGCCGAGAGGAAGTCACCGCCCGCACGCAGCACGGCGAACACCAGCGACACCGGGATCGCGACCAGGGGCCGGTTGCGTGCGACGAGCGCGACGAGCAGGCCGTCCCAGCCGAAGTTGTCCGAGAGCCCGGCCTGCAGCCGGTTGGTGCCGACCGGGCTGACCAGCAGCAGCCCGCCCGCCAGCCCTGCGAAGGCGCCGGACAGTGCCAGGGTGAAGCCGCCGAGCGCGGCCACCCGCACCCCGGTGTGCTTGGCCGTCAGCGGATTCAGTCCGAGCATGCGCACCCGGAAGCCCCACCGGCTGCGGGTGAGGACCACAGCGACGCCGACCGCGGCGACGAGGGCTATGAACAGGCCGATGTTCCACTGCACCGACGGGTACTGCCCGAAGCCGCCGAGCCGGGCGCCTGCCGGCAGTTGGTTGGACGCCGCGTCGGCGATGCCCGAGGAGCCCTGCGCGCTCTCCTGCAGGAACCACGGAGTGCTGACCGCGAAGGTGACGAGCTGGATGGCGAGGAACGTCATCAGCAGGGTGCTCACCGGGACGTTGACGCCGCGCAGGCGGAGCATCACCGCGCTGAACGCGGCCCAGACGCCACCGCCGACGGCCGCGGCGATCAGCACCACGACGACCAGCGTCGGGCCGGGCACGGCCAGCCGCAGTCCGACCCAGGCTCCGGCCAGGCCGCCGATGAGGACCTGCCCCTCCTGGCCGATGTTGAACGTGCCGGCCGCCGCGCAGATGCACGCACCGACCGCGACCAGCAGCAACGGCGCCGCGTTCAGCAGCGTCGTCGTCCATCCCGTCGCGTCGGCCAGGCTCCCGGTCCATATCGCGTCCGCCGAAGCACTCGGCGAACCACCGGTCAGCACGAGCAGCAGGGCGGACGCGGCCGCGGCGACGGCGACCAGTACGGCGGTCAGACCCGCCGTCAGCCAGCCACCGCGCCCGGGCCGAAGCCGGGCGAGAAAGCGCCTGGCGAGTTCGTCCCCGTTCGTCAGCGAGGCGGCGCTCATGCGGCCTCACCGCCGACCAGCATGCCCAGTCGCTCGGGGGTCGCCTCCGAGGCGGGGAGTGCTCCGGTGATGCGCCCGGACGAGATCACCGCGATCCAGGTTGCAAGGGCCATGACTTCCTCGAGTTCGGTGGAGATGAGCAGCACTCCGACGCCGTCCGCGGCCGCCTGGCGCAGCCGGGCGTACATGTCCTCGATGGCTCCGACGTCCAGCCCGTGGGTGGGCTGCGCGGCCACCAGCACGCTGGTGCGACCGGACAGTTCCCGGGCGAGCACGACGCGCTGCTGGTTGCCTCCGGACAGGCTGCGCACCGGTGCGTCGAGTGAGGGGGTGACGATGTTGAACTCGTCGGCGAGGCGACGGGCCTCGGCGTGCATCGCGCGCCGGCGCAGCAGGAACCGGCCGCTGAGCCTGTCGAGCGACTTCATCGTCAGGTTTTCGGTGACGCTCATGTCGAGGACGACGCCGCTCTGGTGGCGGTCCTCCGGCACGATGCCGAGGCCTGCCTTCCCGAGCGCGCCGGGCCGGCTCACGTCGACCCGGCGCCCGGCGACCTCGACAGTGCCGGCGGTCGGCGCGAGCAGCCCGGCCAGGACCTCGCCGAGCACCGCCTGGCCGCTGCCCTCGACGCCGTACAGAGCGCAGATCTCGCCCGCGCCCACGGTCAGGTCGAGTCCTTGAAGAACCTTCACGCCGCCTTTTTCGACGGTGATCCCGGCCAGGCTCAGGACGGGCGCGGGCCGGTCGTGTGCCCCGCCCTGGCCCGTGCGGGTCGTGTTGACCGGCAGCAGGCCGAGGGCGGCTCCCTCCTCGTGCAGTGACACGTCCCGGCCCACCATCTGGCGGGCCAGTTCCGGCGCGGTGGTCTCGGCGGTGACCGTCCGGAACGCGACGCGGCCCTTGCGCAGGACCGTCACCCGGTCGGTGGCCTGCACGATCTCGGCGAGCTTGTGGCTGATGAGGATGACCGCGCGCCCCTCCTCCTGCACCACCCGGCCGAGCACGGCGAACAGTTCCTGCGACTCGGCCTGGGTCAGCACCGAGGTGGGTTCGTCCAGGATCAGGATCTGCGGGTTGCGCCGCAGACACTTGACCACTTCGACGCGCTGCCGCTCGCCCGCCGAGAGCGCGTCGACGCGCGCCTCGGGGTCGACCGGCAGCCCGTACCGTGCGGCGACCTCGGCGATGTCGGCGCAGATGGCCTGCTTGTTCACCGCGCCGGTGTCGCCGAGCGCGACGTTCTCCCACACGGTGAGCCCGCTGATGAGGCTGAAGTGCTGGTGCACCATGCCGATGCCCAGCTCGGCCGCTTCCTGCGGGCTGTCCAGCGCGACCTGTTCGCCGCGCACCAGCACGGTGCCGGCGTCGCGCCGGATCAGCCCGAGCAGGACCTTCATGAGACTGGACTTGCCCGCACCGTTCTCGCCCAGGAGACCATGGATCTCGCCGGCGTCGACGGTGAGGTCCACGGCGTCGCAGGCCGTGACGGATCCGTAGGACTTGGTGATGCCACGCAGCTCGAGGATCCGGGCCGCTGAGGTCGTCGGTGTCATCGCGTGTGAATCTCCTGGGTCGGTGTCGGCACGGTCAGCCGAGGCGCTTGACCTCGGCCGCCGGGTCGATCTCCTTGCTGCCGATCTTCTTCATGAAGTCCGCCAGCTGCTGGTCCTCGTCGCCCTGGCCCTTGCAGATCTTCACGGTCGGGAAGGGGTCGACGCCCAGCTGCCACACGCGCGGCGTGCCCATCTTCAGCTCGTCCTTGGCGAAGTCCTCCAGGGCGGCGCGGAAGTAGTCACCCGGGCTGAAGATCACCGAGATGTCGAACTTCGGGCTGGTCGAGTCGCACCGGTCGGTGCCCGGGGTGAGGGTCAGCACGCCGTTGGCGTTCGCCACCTGCGCCGCGGCGTCGGTCGCGCCGCCGAGGTAGGGGTAGATGACCTTGGCGCCCTGGCTGATCTGGGCCTGGATGGCCTCCTTGGCCTTCGCCGAGTCGTTGAAGTCACCGGTGTAGGTGCTCACCAGGGTGGCCTTGGGGACGACCTCCCGGATGCCGGCCAGGAAGGCCTTGGCTCCCAGGACGCTGAAGTCGGCCTTGATGCCGGTGACGAACCCGGCCTTGGTGTAGCCGGCCGCCTTCATCTTCAGGCCCGCGGCGTAGCCGGCGGCGAGCATCGACTGGTTGGGGTTGTCGGAGGACAGCATGATCCGCGGGGTCTGGTCGATGTTCGCCGACGACGGCACGTACCAGGCGGTCTTGGCGCAGACCGGCTCTTCGGAGGCCGGGATGGCGGCCTTGAGCTCGCTGGCGGCGAGGGCGACCATGTCGACGTGCTGCTGGCACAGCGCGCGTGCGGCGCTGAGCGCGTCGCTCGCGGGCACGCTGCCGCGCTTGATGACCGTCCAGCTCTTTTCCTTGGCGAAGGCGTCCGCCGAGTCGACGAAGCTCTCGTAGTAGCCGTGGTCATTGATGTCGCCGGGGCTGAGGACGCCGATGACGACCTTGCCGTCACCGTTGACGTCGGGCTCGTTGAGGCCCGAGCCGCCGGTGCCGCTCGCCGCGGGTGTCGTCTTGGCTGCCGTCGCCTCGTTGCTGGCGCAGCCGGAGAGCGCGAGGGCTCCGGTGAGGGCGAGGGCGAGGCCGAGCGGGGCCCGACTATGACGAAGCGAGCTTCTTGCGGTCATGTGCGTTCCATTCGCTGGGTGGCACCGCCATGTAGAGGCGGTGGCGAAAACAGAGGGGGGTGGGGTCAGTTGGCGGACGGGGCGGCCCGGTCGAGGTCCGCGTAGGCGATCCGCTCCTGGTGGAAGATGGACTCCTCACCGGCGGTGACGAACCACGGGAAACCCATTCGCCCGACCGCTCGGACCTGGGTGGGGTCGATGCGGTCCGGGGCGCACATGATCGAGTCGTCGGTGGTGATGCAGACGACCTCGGCGAGCAGGATGTGCACGCCCGAGAAGCAGGACGTGTGGTCGCCGCGGTCGATGACCTCGTGCACGCGGCACTCCAGGTGCGCGGGGCTGTCGGCCAGCGACGGCGTGTCGAGGACCTGTGAGGGCACGGACCGCCACTCGGCGACGTCCATCTCGCTGACGCCGCGGGGGTATTCGCGGGCGACCGCCTCGATGTGCTCGGCGATCTCGGCGGTGGTGACGTTGACGACGAACTCACCCGTGCGCTCGATGTTGAGCCAGGTGTCCTTCGGCTCCGAAGTCGCCTCCCGCTGGGCGCCGATGGTGACCGCGATCAGCGGAGGTTCGCCGCTGACCGGCATGTAGTAGCTGTACGGCGCGACGTTGACCCCTCCGTCCGGGTCGAGCGTGGTGATCATCGCGATCGGGCGCGGTACCACCAGTTGCGAGAGCAGGCCCTGTTTGTGGGCCGGAGAGCGTCCGGACATGTGGATGACGTTCAACGGATGGTCTCCTTTACGGGGTGCCCGCCGGCCGTGTCGGCCAGGTCGGGCGGGGCGTGAGGCCGGCGCGCCGCAGCAGTGCGGCGGACCGCTCGGCGGCGGCCTCGGCGACGGCGGCGAGGTCGATGCCGGTCGGCTGCCGGTCGCGGACGACCACACGGCCGTCGACCAGCACGTCACGGACGGTGCGCGACACGTGGCCCCACACGAGCTGGCGTGCCAGGTCGCCGCGGGGCATCCAGGCGGGGTCGCGGGTGTCGAGTACGACGATGTCGGCGGCCTTGCCGACCTCGAGGGAGCCGGTCCGCCCGCCGAGACCGACCGCCTCGGCGCCGTCGACCGTCGCGAGGGCGAACGCCTGCTCGGCGCGGATCGGGTCGGGCAGGTCACGGTCGCGTTCGAGGCCGGCGAACAGGTAGGCGGCCAGCAGGACGTCCGGGGCGTCGCCGGCGTTGTGGGCGTCGCAGCCGAGGGCCACCCGGCCGCCCCGGCGCACCAGTTCGGCGTGGCGCGAGGCGCGGGTGTAGCCCTGGGCGAGACGCAGGTAGGCCCCCGGGCAGGCGGCGACCGCGGTACGGGTCTCGAGGATCGCGTCGACCTCGGTGTCGTCGAGCCAGACGGCGTGCCCAAGGAGCAGGCGCGGGCCGAGTACGCCCAGTTCGCCGAAGTGGACCACCGGCCGGCGCCCGCTGCGCTTGGCGTACGCCTCGGCGTCGGCGGGTCCCGGCGAGACGTGCCAGGTCAGTCCGACATCGAGGCGCTCGGCCAGGCTCGCCGCTCCGGCGAAGAGCTCGTCGCTCGCGAGGTCGTGACCGACGAGGGTCACCCATCCGGTGACCGGGCCGGTGGCCGGCAGGGACCGGACGATGTCCTCCTGCCTGGAGAGCACCTCGTCGGCGGGGGCGCCGAACGGCACGCCCTCGGCGTCCCAGCCCCAGCCGCCGACCCGCGCGCGGATACCCGCGGCGCCCAGCCCCGCGGCGACCCGTTCCGGGTAGGCCACCGTGCCCGGCTCCAGCACGGTGGTGATGCCCCGGGACAGGCATTCGACGGCGGTGATGGTCGCGGCCAGTTCGTCGTCGTCACCGTCGGCGTGGGCGTGCAGCGGGACGATCCAGTCGAAGATCGACTCCTGCGAGCTGATGTGATCCGGGATCGTGCTGCGCACAAGGGGGTCGACGGTCGTGTGCTGGTGAGCATCGACGAGACCCGGGATGACGACACAGCCCGACGCGTCGATCTCCCGTGCGCCCGGGAAGCGGGCGCGCAGGTCCTCGGTCGTGCCGAGCGCGGCGATACTGTCCCCGGACACGGCGAGCGTCGCGCCGGTGAGGACCCGCCGCGCGGAGTCCATGGTGACGATGTCGCCGCCCACGATCAGCAGATCGTTCATGGCGTGATCACGACCTTTCCAATGGTGTCGCGGGCGCCGAGTACGTCCCAGGCGTCGGCGAGATCCCCGAGCGGGAACCGGGCGGCCGTAGCCAGGTGCAGGCGGTCGGCGAAGCAGGCTGACGTGGCGGCGACGAAGTCGGCCGAGGTGTAGCCGCCGGCGCCCAGCAGTTTCAGGCCGCGATGGAATACCTCTTGGAGCGAGAACGACACCTGGTCGCCGCTCGTGTTGCCCAGCATCACCAGACGCCCGCGGATGCCGAGGCAGTCCAGTGAGGTGCGCCAGGTGTCGGTGCCGACGTGGTCCAGGACCAGGGCCGCGCCGGCGCCGTCGGTGAAGGCCGTCACCGCTTTCGCCGGGTCCGGTTCGTCGTTGCGCAGGGCCAGGTCCGCGCCGGCCGCGCGGGCGGCGGCCAGCTTCGCGTCGCTGCCCGCGAAGGCGACGACCGAGGCACCGGCCTGCTTGGCCAGCGCGATGGCCGCCAGGCTGACGGGACTCGCGGCCGCGTGCACCACGAAGGTCTCACCGGCGTCCAGTGCTCCGACCGTGTGCACCGCGTGCCAGGCCGTCGCGAAGGCGGTGGGCAGGGTGACGGCCTCGTCCAGCGGCAGGGACGTGGGGACCCGGACGATCGATTCGGCCGACGCCAGGACGTATTCGGCGAGCGCGCCGGGGGCATTGGCGCCGAGGATGCGCGAGTTGGCGCAGTACGCACGATCGCCCACCGAGCAGCGCGGGCAGCTGCCGCAGCCCTGGGTGGGATCGGCGATGACCCGGTCGCCCGGGACGATGGAGCTGACCGAGGATCCGGTCGCCACCACCGTTCCGGCGAAGTCCATGCCCGGCACGTGCGGAAGACGGAAGCCGGGGATCAGACCCGGCCCCTTGCGCTGCAGCAGGTCCAGACGGTTCAGCCCGCAGTACGCGACCTCGACGACGACGTCGCGGGCACCGCACACCGGCTCCGGGACCTCCTGCAGGGACACGACCTCGGTTCCCCCGAAGTCGGTCTGCACCATCGCTCGCACCGCGGCCCTCCTCACCTCAGCCGTCTCGCATTGCGAGGCGGTGGAACGTATTGTGAGGCCACTCTGCCCATGCCGACCAGTGCTGTCAACGCTTGTATGGAAAAACTGGGTTTCGTCGGCGTTGCGCCCGTTCGTAAAGCTCACAGCGCAGGCTGCGGCTCGGAATGAGCGGGTCCTGACACAGGCGCCGCGCCACCCCGGCCGCAGCGGAGGGGCGTTCAGCGACCGGCTGGAACCTGCTCGTCGGCGGCGAGCAGGTCGAGCGCCGCGAGCGCCAGGTGCAACTGCGCCGAGGCGGCCGGAAGGAGGGGGTCCGTGCCGAGGAGGGTCTTGATCTGGCGGACCCGGTAGCCCACCGAGTTGCGGTGGAGATGGAGTTGTTCGGAGACGCTCTGCCGGCTGCCCCGCTCGGCCAGCCAGGCACGCAGCGTCGCCATCAGCTCCGGACGCTCCCGGATCGGCCCGAGGTGCGCCTCGGCGTACGCCTCCAGCTCCGCGCGCGGGAGCGGCAACAGTACCTGGACCACCCCGCAGCCACCGAAGGTGAGCAGCGGGGCGTGCCGGCTCCTGGCCAGCCCGAGCAGCCGTTTGGCCTCGGTGAAGGACCGGGCCAGACCGATCGGTGAGTCGGGGCGGGAGCCGCTCGCCGCGACGACGTGGTCACCGGCGGACTCGTCGCCGGTCATGAGGCGCAGCCGGCTCTGCAGACGGGCGAGTTCCGCCTCGCCCGGCACCACCGTCCACGCCGTGCGCGCCTCCTGCTGCACAGGGTGCTCCAGCCAGGCGAGGGCGGTGGACCAGGCGCGCAGTCGGGAGCCGCTGTAGTGGAGTACGGCACCGGCCGGCGGTCGTTGCAGATCGATCCCCAGTCCCGCGGCCGCCGCCCACACCGAGGGGCTCACCGTCCCGGACCGCAGCGCGGCGACAACGTCGGCCGGTGTGTGCTGTGGCGAGACCTCGGCGGAGCCGTCCCCTCCGCGCAGGGCGTCGATGAGAAGGGGGGTGACGGCGGCAGCGGCCAGCGCCTGCGCCCGTGGGTCACCGGGACCCACGGTCAGCAGCACGCCGCCCACGGTCGCCCCCGCACGCACGGGCAGCGCCGTGGCACGCAGCCCGTCGAGCGTGTCGACCACCGGTCCGGCCACACCGGCGAGCACGCTGTCCGCCACCGTGGCCGACACCCCTGTGCCGCCGTCGGTGCTCGCCAGCGGCGCGCCCTCGGCGGACAGCAGGCGCACCTGTCGGCCGGTCGCCCGCGACAGCGCGCGGAGTACGTCCGAGCGCGCGGCGCCGGCGAGGACGGCCTCGGTCAGTTCCCGCTCCAGCCCGGCAGTTTCGGCGTCCGGCCCCCATCCGTCCCGGGCCGGTCCGGACCGTGCCTCGGCGATGGTTCCCATGGTGTCCCGTCTCAGCGGTCCAGCAGCCGGATGGCCACGCCCTTCTCCTGCGTGTACTCGCGCAGCGCCGCGTACCCGCCGCCCCGGCTGAAGCCGCTGTCCTTCTGCATGTTGAAGGGGAAGCCGATCACTCCGGCGTCGTGGAACTGGTTGACCGCCACCTGCCCGGAGCGGACGTCCTTCGCCAGCCGCAGGGCCCGGGAGACGTCGTTGGTCCAGATGCAGGCCAGCAGGCCGAAGTCCGTCGCGTTCATCAGCTCGGTCGCCTCGGCCGTGTCGCGGAACGACTGCACGGCGAGGACCGGGCCGAAGACCTCCTCGCGGGCGACGCGCATGCCCGCGTCCACCCGGTCGTACACGGTCGGCTGGACGAACCACCCCTCGCCGGTGGGCGCGCCACCGGCGACCAGCCGCGCGCCCTCGCGGGGCGCGTCCTCTAGGAAGCCGCTGACGCGCGCGAACTGCGCGGCGCTGACCAGCGGCCCCATGTCCAGGTCGGCGTCCCAGGGCCCCGTCTTGACCGCGGCCATGGCGGCGGCGACCCGCTCCACGACCTCGTCGTGCACCGAGGCCTCAACGAGCAGCCGGGAACCGGCGTAGCAGTTCTGCCCGGCGTTCTCGGTGATCGAGGCGACGACCGCCTCGATCGCCGTGTCGAGGTCGGCGTCGGCGAACAGCACGTTCGGCGACTTGCCGCCGAGTTCGAGCTTCACCGGGACGAGGTTCTGCGCGGCGGCCGTCATGATCGCCCGCCCGGTGGCGGTGGAGCCGACGAAGCTGATGTGGTCGACGCCCGGGTGCGAGGTCAGCGCGGCGCCCGCCTCGGGGCCGCCCGCGACGACGTTGATCACCCCCGGCGGGAAGCCGGCGCGGCGGGCGAGTTCGACGAGCGCGAACGGGGCCAGCGGCGCGATCTCGGACGGCTTGAGGACGACCGTGTTGCCCGCGGCGAGCGCCGGCGCGACGTTCGCGGCGGTGAGCACGGCCGGCACGTTCCACGGGATGACGACGGCGCAGACGCCGTACGGCTCGGGAACCGTGTAGCCCAGGTAGTCGGGGCTGCGGGTCGGCAGCGTGACGCCGGTGAGCTTGTCGGCCGCGCCCGCGAAGTAGTTGATGATGTCGTGGGCGATGTAGATGTTCGTCCGGCCCCCGGACAGCGGCTTGCCCACGTCCCTCGCCTCGACGGCGGCCAGCGCCTCGACGTCGGCGAGGATCAGGTCGGCCCAGCGCCGGATCAGTGCCCCGCGCTCGGTGGGGTTGGTCGCCGCCCAGCCAGGGGAGGCGCGGCGCGCCGCGGCGACCGCGTCGTCGACATCGGCTCCGCCCGACAGCGCCACCTTGGTGATCACCTGCTGGGTGGCCGGATCGACGATGTCCAGCGTGCCGCCGTCGCGGGCCGCGACCCACTCGCCGTCGATGAATTGCTGGGAGGAAGGGAAGTCAACAGCAGCCATGCGTGAACCTTGACCGACCTTGTCACGCATGTCAATATGCGATCTCGCTATGTGAGTCACTGAGGAGGCCTGGTGCGCGCCACCGCCGCTCTGCTGGAGCAAGCCGGACAGCCGTTCGTCCTGACCGAGGTGGACCTGGAGGAGCCCCGTCCCGACGAGGTACTCGTCCGCGTCGCCGGCGTCGGCATCTGCGGCACCGACCTCGAGTTCGCCACCTTCTTCCCCACCCCGGCGCTGCTCGGGCACGAGGGGTCGGGCGTCGTCGAGAAGGTCGGCGCGCATGTCACCTCCCTGCGCCCGGGCGACAGCGTCACCATGTCCTTCGCGTCGTGCGGCACGTGCGCGCTGTGCCGCACCGGCTCGCCGGCCTACTGCCGCGGCTTCGACGCGGTGAACTTCTCCGGCCGCCGCCCCGACGGCTCCACCGCGGTGACCCATGAGGGCCGCGAGGTCAACGCCCACTTCCTGGGCCAGTCGTCGTTCGCCAGCCACGTCGTCGCACCGGAGCGGGCGGTCGTAAAGATCGACCCGTCGTTGGACCTGCTGCGGGCCGGACCCTTCGGCTGCGGCTTCCAGACCGGCGCCGGCGGCGTGCTCAATGTGCTGCAGCCGCGCCCCGGCTCGTCGATCGCGGTCTTCGGGGCGGGGGCTGTCGGCGTGGCCGCCATCATCGCCGCCTCGCTGAGCGGCTGCGCGGTCGTCGCCGCCGTCGACGTGAACCCGGCCAAGCTGGAGGCGGCCCGCGGCTTCGGCGCCACGCACACCGTCGACTCCGCGGCCGCGCCCGTCGCCGAGCAGTTGGCGGCCCTCGTCCCCGAGGGGTTCGACTTCGTGATCGACACGACCGGGCGCGAGGACGTCCTGCGCGTCGCGGTGGAGGCTCTCGGGCCGCTCGGCCGTGCCGGAGTCATCGGCGTCGGCCCGAGCGAGTCGATGAGCTTCGACTGGCGCAGCATCCTCAACGGGCGCAGCGTCACCGGCATCATCGGCGGGTCCAGCCTGCCGCAGGTGTTCCTGCCCCAGCTGCTGGAGCTCAACGCCAAGGGCCGGTTCCCGGTCGAGAAGATGATCACCTACTTCCCGTTCGAGCAGATCAACGAGGCCGTCGCGGCGGTCCGGTCCGGCTCGGTCGGCAAAGCTGTGCTGACCTTCTGAGACGTCGCCCACCCGGCGTTGTCGCGCACCGCGGCAGCACCTTAGGGTGGCGACGCCGATGAGGCACCAGACATCCGGTGGCGCGGCCGGACAACACCGCGCAGAAGGCCGAGCACGTGGAGCGTGCCCACCATGTCCGCCGACATCGACTTCGACTTCGACTTCGACCACCACTCAGACGAGGCCAACGCCGATCCGGTCGCCTACTACGCGCGCATGCGCGAGAGCTGCCCGGTAGGCCGTTCCACCGCCTACGGCGGCTTCACCTACACGACGCGGTATGCCGATGTGGCCCGCATCGCCCGCGACGACGAGACGTTCTCCTCGGCCCGCAGCGACCACGGCGGCCAGGGCGTCGGCATCGTCATCCCCAAAGGCCCGGGCCTCGACCAGTATCCGATCGAGCTCGACCCGCCGCGGTCGACCGAGTACCGGCACCTGATCAACCCGCTGCTCACCCCGGAGGCGATCGAGCGGCTGGTGCCCATGATCGAGCGCCACGCCGCCCGCATCGTGGACGACTTCGTCGAGCTCGGCTCCTGCGACTTCGTCCGTGACCTCACCAACCCGCTGCCGGCCGCGGTGACCCTCGACTGGCTCGGTTTCCCCGAGGAGGACTGGGCCAAGCTGGCCGGGCCGATCCACGACATCTTCGCCGCGGCAGCCGGCAGCGAGCGCGCCGTGCGCGGGGCCGCCGGGCTGGCCTACATGGATCAGCGCATCCGCGAGCTGATCGCCGAACGCCGCTCCGCGCCGCGGGCCGACGCGGTCAGCGCGCTGGTCGCCGGTCGGCGCGACGACGGCAGCGAGTTCGGCGAGGACGAGCTGGTGTCGGTGATCGGCCTGCTCATCGCCGGCGGCGTCGACACCACCACCTCCCTGACCGGATCGACGCTCGTCCACCTCGCTCGCCACCCCGAGCAGCGCCAGCGGCTCGTCGACTCCCCCGATCTGCTGGACACCGCGACCGAGGAGTTCCTCCGCGCGTTCGCCCCCTCGCAGTCGATGGCGCGCACGGTCACCCAGGACGTCGAGGTCGGCGGCTGCCCGATGCGCGCGGGTGACCGCGTGCTGATCCCGTGGGTCGCCGCGAACCACGACCCGGCGGTGTTCCCCGACCCCGAGCAGGTGCGACTGGACCGCGACGCCAGCCGGCATCTCAGCTTCGGGATCGGCTCGCACCGCTGCGCCGGCGCACACCTCGCCCGAGCCATGTTCCGCGTGATGATGACCCAGGTCCTGACCCGGCTGCCCGACTACCGGGTGATCGAGGACGGGCTCGTCGCCTACCCGACGCGCGGCAACCAGTCCGGCTGGGACGCGGTCCCGGCGCTCTTCACGCCCGGTCCCCGGGCGACGGCAGGGGCAGGCTCGATCCGCGCGCTGACCACGCCCACTCCGCTGCGGGCCACCGCGGTGCACGCCACGGCCGAGGACGTCGTCGCCGTCGACCTCGCCCTGCCGGACGGAGGCGAACTCCCCGCGTGGCGGCCCGGCGCGCACGTCGAGCTGCGGCTGCCCTCGGGCAGGCTGCGTCAGTACTCGCTGTGCGGAGACCCCGCCGACGCCACGGCCTGGCGCATCGGCGTCCTGCGCGAGCCCCGGGGCCGGGGCGGGTCGACCGAACTCCACGAACTGGCCCGCCCGGGAGCCGTGTTCGCGGTACGCGGGCCGCGCAACCACTTCCCGCTCGTACCGGCGGCGTCCTACCTGTTCCTCGCCGGCGGCATCGGTGTCACCCCGATCCTCGCCATGGTCCGCGAGGCCGCCGGACGCGGCACGCCCTTCACCGTCGTGTACGGCGGACGCACCCGCTCCACGATGGCGTTCGCCGACGAACTCGCCGCCGTCGCCGGCGACGCGCTCACCCTGCTCCCCCAGGACGAGGCCGGAATGCCGGACCTTCCCCGGCTGCTGGGCGACCTGGACGCGGACACCGCCGTCTACGCCTGCGGGCCGGGCCCGATGCTGGCGGCCGTCGAGCGCGAGTGCGCCCGCCTGGACCTCACCGACCGGCTGCACCTGGAGCGCTTCACCGCCGGCGACGGCCTTGAGACGGCGTACGACGCCGCCGAGAACCGGGACTTCGAGGTCCAGCTCGCGCGCGCGGGAGTCGCCCTCACCGTGCCGGCCGGCCGCCGCCTCATCGAGGTCCTGCGCGACGCCGTACCCGGCCTGTCCTACGACTGCGAGAAGGGATACTGCGGCGCCTGCGAGACCCGTGTGCTCGCCGGGACACCGGAGCACCGGGACTCCGTACTCACCGACGAGGAACGCCTCGCCGGGCGCACCATGATGGTCTGCGTCGGCCGGTGTCAGGGCGACCGGCTCGTCCTCGACCTCTGAGCCGTGGTCGGCTGGTGGGCGGCGTTCAAGGACCGAGCGCCGCCCACCAGCCGGCTACCGACCCGCGCGGTGGCCGGTCCGGCGCGGCCTGACGATCCCCCTCCAGGAACGGTCAGCCGAAGGCGCGGACACCCAGCCAGACGCCCGCCAGCACGCCGAAGCCGACCACGGCGGCGCGCAGCACCGGCTCGCTCAGCCTCGTCGACAGCCGGCCGCCGAGCACTCCCCCGGCGAGGGACGCCGGCGCGACCACGAGCGCGATCATCCAGTGCACAGGGCCGAACAACGCGAACACGACGAGCGACACGGTGGCCACGACCAGCTGCAACGTCCCCTTGAGGACGCTCACCTCGGCCAGCGGAGCGGACAGTGTGAGGCCGAGCAGGGCCATCAGGATGACTCCCAGCCCGCCTCCGAAGTAACCGCCGTAGACCGCGCCGGCGAACGTCCCGGCGTACAGCTGGACGCGGTGGTCGTCGTCAGAGGCGCCGAGCAGCGCCCGCAACTTGGGCTGGAAGGCGAGGAGGGCACTGGCCCCGAGGACGAGGAACGGCACCGCGACCGAGAAGACCCGTGTCGGAGTGAGCAGCAGCACTGCGCATCCGGCGGCGGCACCCACTGCGGACACGACCGTCAGTGACCTCACGCACGACGGGCGGGCAGACCCCCGCAGTGCCGCCACATTGCCCAGGTAACCGGGCCAGAGCGCCACGGAGTTGGTGACGTTGGCGGCCACCGTACCCAGCCCGCCGGCGACCAGGGCGGGGAAGAGAAGCAGCGACCCACCGCCTGCGATGGAGTTGACGAATCCGCCGACAAGGCCGGCACCGCCGATGAGAACAACGTCGCCGACGTCCATCCGGGTCTCCTCCACTGCAACTTATGCGAGATGCCATGTTGCCATACGAGACAGCGTTACGGCACGGACCTCAACCGGAAACACCGGGGCAACGGGACGTTCCTAGCGTCGGGCCAGCCCTTCCCCTCCATGAAAGGTCGGCCATGACTGCGATCGACTCGCCCCTTCTCGACGTCGCCGCGACCGGCTTCCCGATTCTCCAGCCAGGCCACGGAGCGATCGCGTCGACGACCTACGTCCCGGCCACGCCCGGGAACACCCTGTGGGGGCGCCTTCCATGCGAGGCGGACGCACCGTGCGCGGTCGTGCGACCGGGCGCCGTCGTCACGGTCGACACGCTCAGCCACGAGGGAGTCCTCGAGGACCAGGGCCGCAACCCCGGTGAGTTCTTCGGCCGATACGGCGTCGGCGGCGGCCATGTGCTGGACGACGCCCAGCAGGTGGCGGACTCCGGTATGCCGCACGACTTCGACGACGACGGGCCGCACCTCGTCACCGGGCCGATAGCCGTGGCCGGCGCCCGGCCCGGTGATCTGCTCGCCATCACGGTCCTCGGCCTCACCCCGCGGGTTCCGTACGGCATGGTCTCCGCACGCCACGGCTTCGGCGCGCTCCCCGGCGAGATGCCCTCGCTGGCCGGTCCCGCGTTCACCTTCGCCACGGCACACGCCGATCGCCACGGCGCGTGGGGCCGGATGGCGGTGGATCCGACGGACCCCTCCCGCGGCTCCCTGCGCTTTCCGCTGCGGCCGTTCCTCGGCGTGATGGGCGTGGCGGTGCCCGGCGACGAGCGGCCGCACTCGGTGCCGCCGGGGCGCCACGGGGGCAACATCGACATCTCCCTGCTCGGCGAGGGCGCCACGCTGTACCTGCCGGTGCAGGCCGACGACGCGCTGGTCTACTTCGGGGACCCCCACTTCGCCCAGGGCGACGGCGAGGTCGCCCTCACCGCGTTCGAGGCGTCGTTGCGCGCCACCGTGAAGCTCGACGTGGTGCCGGGCGGTGCCGCTCTGCGGCCCGGCCACGGCCGCGTCACCCCGTTCGCCGAGACGGACGACTACCTGGTGCCGATCGGCCTGGACAAGGACCTCAACGAGGCGATGCGCGACTGCGTGCGCTGCGCGCTGGACCTGCTCACGACCGACTACGGCATCGACCGCCATCTGGCGATGGCATACCTCAGCGCGGCAGGCGACTTCGCGGTCTCCCAGGTCGTCGACGACGTGAAGGGCGTCCACGCGAAGATCCGCAAGTCCGACTTCCACGAGGTCCGCCGACCGGACTGACGGGTGGATGCCCGCTTGTGCGCGCCGACGCTCAGGACCCCGAGAAGGACCCGGGCGGCACTGCAACCGTCTGATCGCCCTGCGGATGACGCCGTCCGCGCTGACGGCGACAACCCGCTGGGAGCGCTTCGCTGCGGGGCCGTCAGGTCACGGCTGCGCGCTGGTTGAGATGTGCCGTCAGGAGGTGGGCGTCGAGCAGGGCGACGTCGGCCGTGCGGTCGGCTCGTGCGTAGCCGGCGAGCATGCGTTTGGTCAGGACGAGGGCCTCGGGCGAGCGTCGGACGAGCGGTCTCGTCCATGCGTCGACGGCATGGTCCAACTGGTCGAGGGGCGCGACCTTGTGGAGGAGACCGAGCCGGTGGGCGGTGGTTGCGTCGAACACGTTGCAGGTGAGCATGAGTTCGCGGATCCTGGCGACGCCGGCTTCGGAGATGAGGCGACCCATGGCTCCGCCCCAGGCCGGCGGGAGGCCTACCCCGACCTCCGGCATACGGAACCGGCAGGTGTCCGCGCCCGCGCGCAGGTCGCAGTAGGCGGCGAGCGCGAGGCCCGCGCCGATGACCTTGCCGTGGAGCCGGGCGATGGTGACGGCGTGCGTGCTCTCCAGGGCCTGGCACAGGCGGTGGGCCTTGTCCGCGATGCGCCGCAGGGTGGCACCCGTCGGATCCAGGGCGAGGGCATCCACGTATTCATGGCGGTCGGCCCCCAGACAGAAGTCCTCGCCCATGGACGACAGCAACACGATGCGGATGTCGGGCCGTTCGTGGAGGCCGTCGAACAGGGCGATGAGGTCGTCGAGAACGGCCACGCTCAGCGTGTCGTCCTGTTCGAAGGGGTTGAGGCGGACATGGAGGACGGGGCCGTCCTGCTCGGCGAGTACGGCCTTGGCGGTGGGGGCAGTGACGGTGACGGTGGAGGTTTCGTTCATGCGAGGGCGACGTCCAGCTTCAGCAGGCGGCGGAAGGCCACCCGGGGCGCCCTCGGCGGGCGGCGCACGAGGGTGAGGCGGGGCAGGCGTGTGACCAGTTGACGGAGCAGGGTCTGGGCCTCCAGGCGAGCCAGCGGCGCGCCGAGGCAGTAGTGGATGCCACCGCTGAAGGCGAGGTGGGCGGACTTGCGGTGGAGGTCGAATCGCTCGGGATCGCTGTGTCTGGCCGGGTCCCGGTGGGCTGCCCCCACCATGAGGTGGACCATTTCGTCCCTGCGGACCTCAAAGCCCCCCAGGGTGCAGTCCTTGGCGGCGACCCGGCTGATGACGTGCGTCGGAGAGTCGTAGCGCAGCGTCTCCTCCACGAAGGCGGGCACCAGGTCCGGACTGGTGGCGACCAGGTCCCACCGCTCCGGGTCCTCGACGAGCAGGAGCGTCATGGTCGACAGCAGGGTGGAGGTGGTCTCCAGGGCTGCGAGGAGGACGAACAGGGCCAAGAAGTAGACCTCTTGGTCTGCCTTGTCCTGGTCCGGTTCGATGGCGTCCCAGGCCTCTATCCATCGGGACACGGGGTCCTCGCCGAGGTGGGTACGCCGGTCGCGTACTAAGTCGACGAAGTAGTCGCGGAGTTCGGCCATGGCGACGTCGGACGTGGCCAACTGGCTGGCCGAGGGCAGCAGTTCCTGGGTGAAGACCTGGTCGTGGGTCAGTTCGCGCAGGCGCGGCCAGTCGGCGCTCGGCAGGCCGAGCCAGTCGCCGATCGTGGCGACCGGCAGCTCCTCGCTCACCAGGGCGGCGAAGTCGGCCTCCCCGGCGTGCAGGTGGTCGGCCAGGGAGTCCAGGAGGCCGTCGGTCACCCGGCTCACCGTCCGGCCGATCCGCTCGATGGTGCCGCGGTCGAAGGTGCCGGCCGCCCGGCGCACCCTGGTGTGCTGCGGGGGGTTGAGAGCAGGCATGGTGCTGCCTATCTCGCGTGAGGAGGGGGCGCTCCAGCGGGTGCGCGGGCCCTGGCGCTCCCGCCAGCTCTGGTCCGGCTCCAGCCAGTCGCTGCTGCGGAGTATCTGGTCGCACATGCTGAAGCTGGTCACGAGGGAGCCGCCCCAGGGGGCTGGGCTGACTCCGCCCCTCGACCGGAGTTCCGTGTAGATCGGAAAGGGATTGGCTTGCCCCTCCGCCGTCCGTAGACGGGAGAAGAGGGCGACGGTGGCCCGGCGGTCGGATGACGGAGTCGCGACACTTTCCACGATGACGGCTCCTTTCTGAGCAATCAGCCGCCATACGTACCCGTGGGGTGCTTGAAGCATCCAATAACACTGTGTTCTCGTAGAGTTACTTACGTCACTCCCCCCTGGTCCATGCCAGGAAGCGGCTGAACATCCCTCCCTTGTGCTGCGGCGCGGCATGGGCCGCCTTCCGGGACGCGGACGCGGCGGAAGGCGGCTGCGCGGCGGACGCGGGCGACTGTCCCGCCCGGGCGTCCACGGGCGCGGCGGCGGCCGACGTCACCGTGCGCGGGGTGAAGCGGACCGGAATGGTCACCAGAGACCGGCTCCACGGCGCCGGTACCCAGGCGAGTTCCTTGAAGGCGACGCGCATCTCGACGTCGGGAAGCCGGTTGAGCAGAGTCTCGACCGCGGTGACCGCGATCATGAACGCCGGGTCCTTGGCGGGGCACCCGTGGGGGCCGGCGCCGAAGGCCAAGTGCGCCTTGGCACTGAGCTGTTCACGGTGCCTGGTCAGCTTGGGATCGTTGTTGGCCGCCGCGAAGGAGATCATGACCGGCTCGTCGGCCGCGAGCGTCCTGCCGCCCAGTTCGACATCCTGAGTCGGGTAATGCGCCGCGTAGTTGGCGATCGGCGCGTATTTCCACAGCGTCTGGGACACGGCATCCTCGACCGGCAGGCCGACCTGCCAGTCCTCGCTGAGGTACAGCGCGCTGCTCGTGCCGATGGTGGCCGCCAGGGGTGCCGTGCCGCCGGAGAGCAGGGTCACGAGCTGGTGCAGCACCTCCTCGTCGGTCAGCTCCGCGGAGTGCTCCATCAGGCGCGTGGTCAGGTCCTCACCGGGCTGGCGCCGTTTGAGAGCGATCAGTTCGGCGAGTGCCCCGCCCAGCACCTCGTCCGCCCCGGCGGTGCCTTCGAAGATGCCGCTGATGCCGACGATGACGCGGTCGCCGATCTCGGGCGGACAGCCGAACAGGTCGCTGAACACCAACAGCGGGAGCGGCTGGGCGTAGTCGGCCATCAGCTCCGCCTGGCCGCGGGGCTCGGCGCTGAACTGGCTGATCAGGTAGTCGGCCGACTGCTGGGTCTGCCTGACGAGTTGGAGTTCGTCGACGGTCGCCAGACTGTCGGTGACCGCCTGCCGCAACCGGGCGTGTGCCGCGCCGTCGCTGAACAGTGCGTTGGGGCGGTAGCCCATCATGGGCAGGGCCGGGCTGTCCTCGGGGACGCGTCCTTCGTTCAGCGCCTTCCAGCGGCGTGAGTCCCGGACGAACCAGGCGGGGTTCTGCAGGATGTACAGGGCCGCGTCGTAGCTGGTGACCAGCTCGACCTGGACGCCCGGTGCGATGTCGACGGGGGCACTGGGACCGGTGGAGCGCAGGTGAGCGTAGTGACGCTCGGGGTCGGCGCCGAACTCGGGCCCGTACAGCTGGACGTTCTGGTGCGCGGGGCAACCGGCCGGTATGCCGGATGTGTTGAACTGCTGCATGCCATGGCTCCTAGCCGAGTATGGACATAAGGTGCTTCACCAAGGTGACGAGCGCCTTTGCCGAAGACTGCTGACTGCGGACGTCGCAATTCACGATGGGTGTCTCGTCGGAGAGGTTCAGCGCCTCGCGCACTTCGTCGAGCGGGTAGTCGGTGGTGCCGTCGAAGCGGTTGACACCGATGGCATACGTCAGGCCGAAGCTCTCGACCCGGTCCAGGACAGGAAAACTCTCGTGCAGACGCTCGGGGTCGACGAGGACCAGGGCACCCAGCGCACCCCGGGACAACCCCTCCCACACTTCCTTGAAACGTTCCTGTCCCGGCGTTCCGAAGAGATACAGGACCAGCGTGTCGCTGAGGGTCAGCCGGCCGAAGTCCATCGCCACGGTCGTCTTCGTCTTGTCCGGCGTCCCCGTCAGGTCGTCGAAGCCCTCGCTGGCCTCGGTGATCTCTTCTTCGGTCTGCAGCGGTTCGATTTCGGAGATGCTTCCGATGCAGGTGGTCTTCCCGACTCCGAAGTGGCCCACTATGAGGATCTTCACCGCGTGGGAGACGTCTGGATCCAGGTACACGAGTTACGCTCCGAATCGGGTGTGCAAGCCATCGAGCACGGCGCTGAGCAGTTCGCGGTCGGGACGTTCGGCGTGCGGTATGGGCTTCCGCACGAGGATGAGGCCGTCCTCCTCCATCTGCGCCAACAGAATGCGCACGATGCCCAACGGCAGGTGTGTGTGGCCCGACACCTCGGCCACGGACAAGAAACCATCGGTCACCAGGTCCATGACCTCGCGCGCTTCCGGCGGAAGCGTGCGCGCCGCGGCCGACGCACCCGGTTGCGCGGTCACCAGCGTGGTGTGCTCGTACTCGTGGTCCGCGGGAAGCGCACGCCCCATCGAGATCACGAAGAGAGGGACTAAGGCGGAGGTCAGCTCCAGCTCCTGCTGGTCCGGATCGTCATGCATCGCCGCCCCTCTCTCCCCGAGGCGCCCCGCCCGCGCTCAACGTAGGCACCACGTCGTGCAGCCGCGTGGTGAACTCCTCGATATCGCAGTCGTGTTCGGCGGCCGCAGCCAGGAAGGCACCGTCGCCGGCCGCGATCAGGAAGATCCACCCGTGCTGGAACTCGATGACCGTCTGCCGCCACTCGGCGTCCTCCAGACCGCCCGCGAACTGCGACGTGACACGGCTGTAGGAGTGGATGCCCGTCATGGCCGCCGCGATCGTGTCCGCAAGGTCCTTGCTCATCCCGGAGGTTGCTCCGCGGGGGAGCCCGTCGGAGCCGAGCAACACGGCGTGCAGAGCACCGGGGACATCCGCGACCGCCTTGTCCAGCTCGGGCAGCACGAATCCCGAACCGCTCACGCCCTCACGCCGGACCCCCTCGCCGTCCTCACCGGCCTCGTCCGCGCCTCTCACCCTCGGCGGCGAGGTGAGGTTGTCTCCCAGGCGGGCGACAAGCCGGTGCATGCGGAAGGAGATCTGCTGCAGGTCGACCTCGGGCTCCGCGGCGGCGGCGAGGTAGGCACCCTGCCCCGCTCCGATCAGAAAGATCCAGCCGTGCGAGAACTCGATGACCGTCTGGTTCCACCGCCGCTCCTGCGCCGGCCCGGCGAAGTGAGCGGTGGCCCGGCTGAGCGACTGCATCCCGGCCATGGCGGCGGAGATGGTCCGCACGTCCTTCTCGGTCAGTCCGTCCGTGGCGCCGCGGGGAAGACCGTCCGCAGACAGCACAACGGCGTGCAGGGCCCGAGGCACGTTGTCCACGATGTCCCTGACCATCCACGACATGTCTGTGGTCATGCCTCTTCGGACCCTTCGGGCTCAGAAGCGTCAAGGCCGCGGCCTTCGAGCGTGCCGCGCTGGAGAGCGCCCAGGCCGCCGCCGGAGCGGCGAGGGCCCTCCTTGGGTATCCCGGTCCCGCTCGTGACGCCGCCCGTGCCGGCCACGCTTGCGACCGGGGGCTTGCGGCCTCCTCGCTTCGGCAGGCCGTGCACCGTGCGCGCCGCGGTCTGCTCCACGCTCTCGACGCGTCGGATGCTGCTGACGGGAGCCTCCGTGACCGGTGGCGGGGTCTCCTCCATGGTCCACAGCTCCTCGGGCAGCAGGACGACGGCCCGGACACCGCCGTACCGGGAGAAACCGGTGACGTCCACCTTGAATCCGTACTGGCGGGCGATCAGACCGACGACGGGGAAGCCGAACTTCGGCTGCGTCCCGAGCTGCGACAGGCGCGCGACGTCGTCGCCGGACAGCAGCGCGGACGCCTTCTGCCGGTCCTCGTCACTCATGCCGACGCCGGCGTCGTCGATCACGATGCACACGTTCTTCTGGATCCGCTGGAACGTCACTTCGATCGGCGCGTCGTGCTGCGAGAAGCTGGCGGCGTTGTCGAGGATTTCAGCGACGGCGAGCGCAACCGGCGCGACCGCGGACGGCTTCAGCGCGATGCCGCTCTGCTGCATGATCTCGACCCGGTGGAAGTTGCGGATCTGCCCCATGGCGCTGCGTACGACGTCGTAGACGCTGGCGGCCTGCTTGCGGCGGCCCAGCGGCGCACCGCACATGACCGCGATGCCCTGGGCCTTGCGCGCCATCTGCGCGTTGGCGTGGTTCACGTCCAGCAGATCGGCGAGGACGGGGTGTCCTCCGTACTTCCGCTGGATGTTGTCGAGGAGTGTCGTCTGCTCGGCCGCGAGGCTCTGCAGGAAGCGGGCGGCACCCTTGAGGACGGCCTTGGTGCTCTCCTCCGCCGCCTGCTCGGCTGCCTGGATGGCAGCGTCCTGCTCGTCGGTGAACTTCTTCAACTCGGCTCGCGAAAGCGCCAGTTGGCGTTCAACCGCCTCCAGCCGCTGCGTCAGCGCGGCCTCGGTCTGCCTTTTCTTCACCCCCAGGGCTCTGTTGCGGACGACGAGTACCGAGACTGCGACGACGGCTATCGCCGCTACCGCAACCAAGCACCACATGAGCGCGTCTCGATTCATGGAAACCTTCCCGGCGCGTGGCATGCAGACATCGACGGATACACCTCGCGAGGATCGCTGGCACATCCACGAGGAACTGCATGACCGCTGTTGCACGAAGAGCAGGCCGACCTCGAATCAGCACCGAAGCCGAGTGGATCAAGGTCGCAGACGCGGGAATGCTACCACCGCGGAGCGAGCCCCAAGAGGCACCCCCTGTGACGTTACATGCTCCCAACGCAACTGTTATGGAAGGTCGTTGGGCCGGACCTCAGTCACCGTCACGGTCGACCTTCGAGCCCCTCGCAGCATGGCCACGGGTCACCCACCACTCTTCACAAAGGCAACAGCGAACGTTCATCAGAGGCGGCGCTCTCCCGTTGCTTCGTCCCGTGACCAGATCGCCATCGCCCAGGCCACATCGCCGTCGACCACTGGACCGCCTCCAAGGGACGCCCCGCCCTCGGCGCCCTGCTCGACGAGGCTTTCGCCGTCCTCGCACCGCGGTAGGGAGCCGGTGGTCCTCGACCAACCCTCCGCGTACCCGATCGACGCGCTCACCGCTCCCGGCCCTGCCCTCGGCACGACCGGAACGCGCTGCGACGGAGTGCGGGTAGTTTCGCTGCCGTACGGAACCGGGCCGATGCCAGGGCCGGCGGTGGGGACGGCGGCGGCAACGCTCGACCCACTGAGCGCTGGTCGACCGGCGCGGTTCGCACCGCCGAAGCGGCGATGACGCGGCTGTCGGCGCTGCTGGGCCGGGACGAGCCGGGACGGGCCGGGCAGGAACGCGGTGCGACTGGCTCACGGTCCGGGCGGCCGAGGTGACCGGGCTGACGAGCGGGGTGGCCGAGTCCCGCCGCCAGGCGATCGCGACCGTGCTTCCCGACAGACCGGCCACGGGGACGAATGCCGGCCCGGGCCGGGCGTAATACCGCTGTGATGACGCCTGGGTGAAGGCGATGCCCCGGCCGGTCAGCACAGCCTCCAGGCACTCGTCGACGGTGGAAACCTCGGCGCCGACCCGCACGGCGTGGCCATCGCGGTGCTCGACGCCCAGCCAGAAGTCGGGCCACTCCCGCGGGGCACGGCGGGCCACGAGCGACTCGTCGAGCGTCATCTCCATTGTGACCGCAGGGAGTCGGGCGAGCGGGTGTTGGCGGGGCTTCTGGACGTCAGGCGTGGCGATCGGCTTCACGGCCGGTACGCACCCGGGCGTGGCAAAGCCAACGCCCAGCCGGTCTGGCCGCCGTGGCTGCGAGGGAGATGGCACCGGGCACTTCAGGCCGTCCCGCCCGGGCAGCGTTCGTACGGTCGCCCGTCCGAGGACATCGACGGGTCACCACTGCCCGTCATGTGCCGTGGGGGCGCGGAACACACGGTGCCGGGCCCCGAGCAGGAGTGGCTCGTGGCCCGGCACGGGGCGGCCGCCGGTCTCGGCGGGCGGCCTGTCCCGGTCTGTCGGCGCGACGTCAGAGACAGGCCGGGACGTTTCGGTGCGCGACTGCGCGAGGCGCCAGTGGGTGGGTGGCGACCGGAGGAGTTGCCGGTCAGGCGCCGAGTGCGTCGATGAGGGCCTTGGTGACGTCCTCCGTCGAGGCGGTGCCGCCGACGTCGCGGGTGAGGATGCCGGCGCCCGTGGTCGCTTCGATCGCCTTGTGCAGGCGGGCGGCGTGGTCGGGCAGGCCGAAGTGCTCCAGCATCAGCGCCGCGCTGCCGACCGCGCCGACCGGGTTGGCGAGGCCCTGGCCGGCGATGTCCGGGGCGGAACCGTGGACCGGCTCGAACATGCTGGGGAAACGGCGCTCGGGGTTGAGGTTGGCGCTGGCGGCCAGGCCGAGGCTGCCGGCGAGGGCGCTGCCGAGGTCGGAGAGGATGTCGGCGTTGAGGTTGGAGGCGACGACGACGGAAAGGTCCTCCGGCTTCAGCACGAACTTCGCGGACATGGCGTCGACGAGGACGCTCTCGGTCTCCACGTCGGGGTAGTCGGCGGCGACGCGCTTGAAGACGTCGTCCCACAGGACCATGCCGTACTGCTGGGCGTTGCTCTTGGTGACGGAAGAGACCTTGCGATGCGTACGGGTGCGGGCCAGGTCGAAGGCGAAGCGCATGATGCGTTCGCAGCCCACCTCGGTGAACAGGGCCGACTGGACGGCGACTTCGCCGCCCTGCCCGCGGCCGGAGAGGTTGCGGCCGCCGAGGCCGGCGTACTCGCCCTCGCTGTTCTCGCGGACGACGACCCAGTCCAGTTCGGTGTGGTCCGCCTTGCGCAGGGGGCTCTGGACGCCGGGCAGGAAGTGCACCGGACGGACGTTGGCCCACTGGTCGAAGCTCTGGCAGATCTTCAGCCGCAGGCCCCACAGGCTGATGTGGTCGGGGACGCTGGGCCAGCCGACGGCACCGAAGTAGATGGCGTCGAAGTCCTTCAGGCGCTCCAGACCGTCGTCGTCCATCATCTTGCCGGTCCGCTCGTAGTAGCCGCAGCCCCAGGGGAACTCCTCCCACTCGAAGGCGAAGGCTCCCTGGGAGTCGGCGGCCAGCGCGTCCAGGACGGCGCGGCCCGCGGCGACGACTTCGGCGCCAACGCCGTCGGCGGGGATGGCGGCGATGCGGAAGGTGCGGGTTGCGGTCACAAGGTGCCTCCGGTGATGGGGTTCCCTTGCTCGAGCGGGAGCCGGGAGCCGGGGTGATTCGGCGTCTTCTCCGACGCCTTCTTCGACGTCTCCGAGTCAACCCAGTCGGTGCCCGCCCCGTCCAAGACCAGCTTCCGATACGGCCCATAGGTGCAACCGATCGGTCCGGCAGCCAGGGTCGTACCGCGGCTACGGCACGCGGGGGCTCTTCCGCTGGGCGTACGAACGGGTCAGCTCCAGGAAGGCGCGGGCGCCCGGCGTGAGATGGGCCGGCAGGCTGATCATGGCGACGTGGAGATGTGCCGTGGGCTCGATGGACGCCACGACGGCACCGCAGCGGCGGGCCAGCCGGGTCCAGGACGCGGGCAGCACCGCGATGCCGACCCCGGTCAGCACGAGCGGGAGGATGGAGGTGCGGTGGTCGACGACCGCGACGATGTCGGTGCCCTCGGTGTGCGCCGTGATGTCGTCGACGATCGTGCGCATCAGGCTCCCGCCCCGGGAAGCGATCAGCTTGCGCCCCCCGAGGTCCTCCGGACGCAGGGTCGCCCCGTCCTCCACATCGCCGCCCGCACCGGCCACCACGACGAACGGCTGCTCCTCCACGGGCAGGACGTCGAGACCGGACACCGCCACCGGCTTGGCCGCTCCGAGAAGCCCCAGTTCGCAGACGCCGCCGCGGACGAGGTCCACGGTTTCCTCGGGTGTGAAGGCGGCCCGGCTGCTGACGGTGACGGACGGGTGCAGTGCGGCGAAGCGGTGGATCAGGCCGGTCAGCGGCTCGATGCCGGGTGAGGGCATGGCGGCCACCTCGACGGTGCCGCCGTGCAGACCGGACAGGGCCGCTGCTCTGTCCCGTACGGCCGCCAGGTCGCGGAGCACGCGGCGGCTCGGTTCGAGGAGTTCCGCCCCCGCCTCGCTGAGTACGACCCCGCGGCCCATCCGGTGGAACAGCGAGACGCCCAGATCGGCTTCCAGGTTCGCCATGGCCTGCGAGAGCGAGGGCTGCGCCACGTGAAGCGCGGCGGCCGCCTTGCTGAATCCGCCGTGCTCCACGATGGCGAGGAAGTATTCGAGCTGCCGGGCGTCCACCGTTCCTCCTGCTGCCACCAGCCTCGGGCAATGGGCGGACCCTATCGGTGGTTGGCCGGGACCGCCTCGTCGTCCTCGGCCGGCCGCGCTGCGGGCACTTCGGCTGCGGCCGGCGGTTCGTCGACGGCGGCGGTGAGTTCGGCGGCTTCGGCAGGCGGCGCTGCCTGCTTACGCTGCGCGGTGGCGTCTGCGTCCGGTGCGGGTGCCTCCTCGACCGGCGCGAGGGCGTCTTCCCGTATCTCGCCGGACAGCACCCGACGGGCCCGCGTCAGGTCGAGGCCGTTCTCCCAGCGGGCGACGAACAGGGTGGCGACCGCGTTGCCGTAGAAGTTGACCAGGGCCCGGCACTCCGACATGAACTTGTCGATGCCGAAGACGAGCATGATGCCCGCGGCGGGGACGGAGCCGACCGTCGACAAGGTCGCGGTGAGCGCGATGAAGCCGCCGCCTGCGACGCCCGCCGCCCCCTTGGACGTCAGCAACATGACGGCGAGCAGGCCGAGTTGCTGTCCGACGGAGAGGGATGTGTCGGTGGCCTGCGCGATGTAGAGGGTGGCCAGGGACAGGTAGATCGCGGCCCCGTCGAGGTTGAAGCTGTAGCCGGTCGGCACCACCAGGCGGACCGTGGGCTTCTCGGCGCCCATGAACTCCAGCTTGCGCATCAGGCCCGGCAGGGCGGGCTCGGCGGTGGAGGTGCCCAGGATCAGGAAGAACTCCTCCTTCAGGTAGCGGAAGAGCTGGAAGATGTTCAGCCGTACGTACGCGGCGAGCAAGCCGCCCAGCACGACCACGACGAACAGGACGGAGGTGACGTAGAAGAGCAGGATCAGCGAACCGAGGCTGGTCAGGGTCGACAGGCCGAACTTTCCGATGGCGTAGGCCATCGCCCCGAAGGCGCCCAGCGGGGCCACCTTCATGACGAACGACAGCACCTTGAACACGACTTCGGTCAGGCGGTTGACCCCGGCGATGATCGGCTCGCCGGCCTTGCCGACGGACTTCAGCGCGATCCCGAACAGCACCGCGAGGAAGATCACCTGCAGGATGTCTCCCTCGACGAACGCACCGAAGAAGCTGTTCGGCACGATGCCCGTCAGGAACTCCCACCAGTGCTGGTGCTCCCCCGTCTCGATGTACTGGCCTGCGTCACCCGACACGTCCAGCTGGGAGGCGTCGGCATGGACGCCGTCGCCGAGCCGGAAGATGTTGATCGCGACCAGCCCCGTGGCCATGGCCACGATCGTGCCCAGCTGGAAGTAGGTCAGCGCCTTGATCCCGGTGCGGCCCACCTTCTTCAGGTCCGCGACTCCGGCGACGCCGCCGATGATGGTGAGGAACACGATCGGCCCGATCAGCATCTTCATCGCCGTGATGAACGTGGTGCCGATCGGCTCCATCGACGCGGCCAGATCCGGCCACCGCCAGCCGAGCACGATCCCGATGACGATCGCCACCAGCACCTGCACGTACAACTGCCGGTACCACGGCTTCTTCCTCACCACGGCGTCGCCTGCGGCTTCCTTCGGGGCATGCGTCATTGCAACCTCCATCCGGGCACGGGTAGGGCCTGTCGGCGCACTCCCGGACGAGAAACACGCACCCCTGACGGGATGCCGCGCGTCCGGTGCCGACTTCGAAGGCCCGGGTACGACACCGGGTCCCGACCGGTCGCCGCACCACCTACCGGCACAGTGAAGCCGGTCACAGATGAGGAGGTCCACGACCAAAAACCGATGCCCCGTATAGGCAGTGCCTATACGGGTGCTGTGGTCGGACCGACGTCAATGCATGCCGTATGGAGGCGGCCGGTCAGTGGCTGGTTCGGGATGCGTGTGCCTCGGCGAGGAGGAGGTAGCTGCCGGCGGTCCAGGTGTAGGCGCGGTCCCGCAGACCCGTGCCGGTCAGGGCGTCGAAGTTCTCCGCGAACCCGTTCGTCTCGCACAGGGCGCGGAAGCGGGCACTGACATCGTCCGCCAGCCTGTCGTGGCCGGCCCGGCGCAGGCCGTCCTCGACGAGGACCGTGGCAGGGGCCCAGATCGGGCCGCGCCAGTAGCCGTCGGAGCGGTAGTGCGGCGAGGCGGGCAGCTCGGTGGCCAGTCCGTACGCGGTCAGGTGAGCCTCGAGCCGGTCGGCCAGCACGCCGCTGACGTCGTCCGGCAGATGCTCGCCCAGCACGATGGGCATCAGGTCGAGCAGGCTGGAACTGCTCCACGTGTCCCCGGTACCGACACCCCGGGCGACGAACCGGTCGCCGGTCCAGAGCTGGTCGAGCATCGCCGCCTGGGTTGCGGCAGCCGTTCGCGTCCACTCGCGAGCCTTCTCCGGCCACCCCAACTCCGTTGCCAACTCCGCAAGTTGGTGTAGCTGGAGGACGAGGAAGGCGGCCAGGTCGGCGGTGACGACCACGCGTTCGGGGTCGAAGGTGGTGGCGTTGTCCCAGCCGCTGTCGTTGCCGTGCTGGTAGTGGGGCAGTGCGGCGCCGGGGGCGCGCCGGGTGGTGAGCCAGAAGTCGGTCCAGCGTTCCAGCCGGTCGTACGTCTCGGCCAGTTCGGCCTGCCCGAGGGGCGTGCTCAGCCGACGGCGCAGGTGCCCGAACGCCCAGCCGTGGATGGGCGGTTTGACGAAGTTGTGGAGGACCTCGGAGTGGGTGACCGAGTCGGGCAGCGCCCCGCTCTCGTCCTGGTGGTCGAAGGGCAGGTGGTACTGGTCCCAGGCCAGTTCGGGGCAGCCGGGGGCCAGGGCAAGGGCGTTGAAGCAGTGGTCCCAGCTCCAGACCTTGTCCATCCAGTGCTTGGACATCAGTACGGCGGGCCGGGTGACCAGCCCTGCCGGGCGTACGGTCGCGGACCAGATGACGTAGGCGGCGAGTTCGGCGGCCGGGGTGGCGGACGAGCGCCAGGGGGCCACCGTGTCGACGAAGTCCGCGAAGGAGTTCCGCGCGGCCTCGGCGATCTTGCCGAAGGCTGCCGCCGACGCGTACGGCGGGCGGGCCGTGTCGAGTTCCTCGACGGCGATCTCCCAGGGACCGTCCGCGTCGGCGGCGACCGTGAGGCCGCGGTCGGCGCTGCCCAGGGCCTGGCTGCCGAACGTGTCGGTCACCGTGCCGGAGAGCACGGTGACGCGGTAGCGGCGTCCGGTCTCGTACGAGGTGAAAACGTGCGCGTCGGCGGCCGCGTCGTGGAAGAAGTAGGTGCCGCTGAACGGGGTCAGCGTCTGGGCCGCCGCCGCGACGCGCAGCGGCAGTCCCGTACCGCGCAGGCGTACGGTGTCCGGCGACTCGTAGGCGAGGTCGGCGCGGCCGGCCGCGCCGATCCAGCTCAGCAGACCCGGTGTCGCCTCCACGCGGGTCTCGGCGCGCTCGCCCGTCGCGCCATCGAGCGGCATCAGGCGCAGGACGGCGTGCATGCCGTTCTGGTGCGAGACGAGGTGGAGGTCCTCGGCATGCGTCTTCTCCGCCACCACGGGAGAGATGTCGAACCAGGATCCGTGGGTGCTGAAGGGGATGTCGTGGACGGAGAAGGCCGGGCCGGATCGGTCGGCGGTCATGAAGCGTCACTCGTTTCTCGGGCAGGGGTGGCGGACCGTCCGGCGGACGGACGGTGGGGCCGTTGCGAGGGGAGGGTCAGTCCTTGACCGCACCGGCGGTCACGCCGGCGGCGACGTAGCGCTGGGCGAGGACGAGGATGACCGCGGCCGGCAGCGAGGCCACGACGGCGGTGGCCATGATGGCGTTCCACTCCTGGTTGTTGTTGCCGATGTAGTGGTAGATGCCGAGGGTGATCGGTTCGTGGGCGCCGCCGTTGACCAGGGTGCTGGCGAAGATGAAGTCGGACCAGGACCACAGGAACGCGAACAGCGACACCGTGACGACGGCGTTGCGGCTCATCGGCAGGACGATCGACCAGAAGGTGCGCAGGGGTCCGGCGCCGTCCGTCTTGGCCGCCTGGAGCAGTTCGCCGGGGATGCCGGACATGAACGCGGTGAAGATGAGTACGGCGAAGGGGACGGCCAGGGTGGAGTCGGCGACGATCAGGCCGGGGACGGACTGGAGCAGGCCGAGGCTGAGGTAGATGGCGTAGAAGCCCATCGCCATGATGATGCCGGGGATCATCTGGGCGGCCAGGAGGACGAAGCCGAGGATGCCGCCACCGCGCGGGCGCAGCTTGGCCAGCGCGTAACCGGCCGGGGCGGCCAGCGCCACGGTCAGGGCGACGGTGCCCAGGCCGATGACGAGGCTGGTGCCGAGGTAGGGCAACTGCTGGTCCAGGACGGCCCGGTAGCCCTCCAGGGTGGCGTCGGCGGGGAACAGGTCCGGTGGGGTCTTGCGCATGTCCTGGTCGGGGGTGAAGGACACGTTGAGCATCCAGTAGACCGGGAAGAGCATGATGCCGGTCAGCAGGAGGCCGATGGCCGTCTTTCCCCACGTACGCTTGCCGTTTCGGCTCATGACGACTCCTGCTTGCGCTGGACTCGGACGTACACCAGGCCGAAGACCAGGGCGGCGATCACCAGCAGGTTGCCGACGGCCGCTCCCGGGCCGAAGGCGGGCAGCAGGTTGCCGAAGCCGAGCTGGTAGGACCAGGTGGCGAAGGTGGTGGACGAGTCCGCCGGGCCGCCCTTGGTCATGATCCAGATGATGTCGAAGACCTTGAGCGTGTAGACCAGCCCCAGGAGCAGGGTGATCGCGGACACCGGTCGCAGGAGCGGGAAGGTGATGCTCCAGAACCGCCGCCAGGGACCGGCCCCGTCGAGGGCGGCGGCCTCGTAGAGGCCGGCGGGGATGGACTGCAGGCCGCTGTAGAGCACGACCAGGTTGAACGGGACGCCGATCCAGATGTTCGCGATGATCACCGAGGTCAGCGACCAGGACGGCGAGGTCAGCCAGTTCACGGGGCCGATGCCGACGGCGTGCAGGGCGGCGTTGACGATGCCCGATTCGCTGTTGAGCATCCATGACCAGGTGGAGGCCGACACGATCAGCGGCAGCAGCCAGGGCACCAGGAACAGGGCGCGCAGGGTGGCCGAGAGCCGGAAGTGCTGGTTGAAGAAGACCGCGAGCGCCAGGCCTATGACGTACTGGAAGGCCAGGCAGACGGCGGTGAACACCACGGTGTGGAGCAGGGCGGGGGCGAAGGTCGGGTCGTCGAAGACGGTCCGGTAGTTCGCGAGGCCCGTGAACGGCGCGTCGCCCTGGACGAAGGAGCGGACGGTGTAGTTGCGCAGGCTCAGGTCGAGGTTGCGGTAGAGGGGATAGGCGTAGAAGAGGACGAGGTAGAGGGTCACCGGGGCGAGGAAGGCCCAGGCGGCCCACTGCTGGGAGCTGGGGCGGCGCCGTGTCCCGGACGGTGCGGTGGGGGCCGCACCGCTGTGGCCGGGCACGGGCCGGCGGTGCGGCACTTGTGTCGTGTGACTCATCAACGGGCCCCTGAGAGCTGTTACTTGGCGGCGGACTGGGCGGCGGTCAGCGCGTCCTTCGGTGACTTCGAGCCGCTGAGGGCGGACTGGACGGCCTTCCACATCTGCTCGGAGATCTTGGGGTACTTGGTGCCCAGGTCGTCGCTGGTGCGGCCCTTGGCCGCCTTGACCGCGTCCACCCAGGGCTGCAGCCCGGGGTTGGCCGCCACCTGCTTGTCCTGGACCTCGGTGGTGGGGGCCACGTAGGAGAGGGTGGTGTCGGTGTCGTACAGGTTCTGGGTACTGGTCAGGCAGGTCGCGATCTTCTGCGTGGTGGCGTAGCGGTCGGTCGAGTCCTGGACCGGGACGGTGACGAACTCGCCGCCCGTCGGGGCCGCGGCGCTGCCTCCGTCGGCGCCGGGGACGGGTATGACCCCGTAGTCGAAGCCTGCCTTCTCGGCGTTCGCGAGCTGCCAGGTGCCGTTCTCGCTGAACGCGTAGTCGCCGGTCGCGAACTCCTGCCAGCTGGTGGTCTGGGTGTTGTTGAGCACGGAGTTGGGGGCGTAGCCCTTGTCCAGCCATTCCTTCCACAGGGACAGCGCGGAGACGGCCGCGGGCGAGTCGAGTTCGGTCAGCTTCGCGCCGGAGCCCCAGAGCCACGGCAGGAACTGGAAACTGCCCTCCTCGGTGCCGATCGCGGAGAAGGTGATGCCCTTCTTGCCCGCCTGCTTGACCTTCGCCAGGGCCGCGGTCAGCGTCTCCCAGTCCTTGACGGAGGAGATGTCCACCCCGGCCTGCTTCAGCACCGCCTTGTTGTAGTAGAGGGCGAGGGTGTTGGCGCCGATCGGGGTGCCGTAGGTCTTGCCGCCCGACTGGCCGGCGGCGAGCAGGTTGGGGTCGACCTTCGACGTGTCGAGCTTGTTGTCGTCGGTCGTGGTGAGCACGCCCGCCTCGGCCAGGGTCGACACCACGGGGTTGTCGACGATGAGGACGTCCGGGGAGTTGCCCTGCTGCGCCGCCAGAAGTGTCTTGTTCGCCAGGTCGCTGGTGTCGAACCCGGTCCGCTTGATCTTCACGCCGGCCTCGGTGCCGCAGGCGTCGAGCAGCTTCACCCACGCCGAGCCCTTGGCGAACTGCGGGTAGGGGTCCCAGATGGTGTACGTGCCGTTGTCCGCCGCCTGTGTCCCGGTGCCCCCCGAGCCGGAACCGCAGGCGGTGGCGCTGGTGGCGACTGCCAGGGCGGTCAGGGCTGCGGCGGTCAGGCGGCGCCTTCTGGAGAAGCTGTTCATCGCGGTTTCCTTTGTTTTTGGCATGCGGGTGCCGAGGGCGGGGGTTCCGGGTGGGGCGGGCACGCCGAACGGCAGTGATGAGTGGTTGATGAACGGTTCGAGCGTCCGGTGGGGCGAAGACAGGGGAGAGGGGTGTGGTCAGGGCGTCGTATCGGACCCGGCGTCCGCGAGGGGCGTGGTTCCCGCGGGCCCGGTGCTGGCCCGCAGGGAGATGGGCGGCACAAGGAGGTGGTGCCGGGGCGGTGCGTCGGGATGGTCGAGCCGTTCCACCAGCAGGTCGACGGCGAGACGGCCCATCTCCGCCGCCGGTACGTCCGCCGCGGTGAGCTGCGGGGTCACCGTCTCCGCCCAGCGGCCGGCCACGACCCCGGTGACGGAGAAGTCGCGCGGCACATGGCGGCCGGCCTCGGCCAGCCCTCGGTAGAGCCCTCCCAGCGCGGCCTCGTTCAGTGTGACCAGGGCCGTGGTGGCCGGGTCGTCGTGCAGGATCCGCTCCAGACAGGTCTGGCCCGAGGCGGCGTCGTCGCCGCAGCAGTACGTCCGGACCGTCAGCCCGCGCTCGGCCGCGGCCTTCGTGAAACCGTCCAGGCCCCGGTGCGCGGACTCGTATCCCGCCCGCAGCAGTTGCTCAGGACGGTTGACGAAGGCGACCCGGCGGTGGCCCAGGTCCGCGAGGTGATGGACGCACCGCTGCACCAGCGCCGTGTGGTCCAGTCCCACCCACCAACTGCCCTCGGGACGCGCGGTACGGCCGATGGCGACGGAGGGGAAGTCCAGCGTGGCCAGGTGCTCCGCCCGGTCGTCCTCCAGTCTGATCTCCATCAGAATCGCCCCGTCCACCCGCCGCTCCCCCAGCAGGCGCTGGAAGGAACGGTCGCTGTCGACTCCGCTGGGGGACAGCAGCACGTCGTAGTCATGGGTCGCGGCGGCCTCCACCACGCTGCCGATGAAGTCCAGCTGCATCCCGGTGTAGTGATTCCCGGCCGGCGGGAAGACCAGGCCGATGGTGCTGGTCCGTCCGTTGGCCAGGGCACGTGCACTGGCGCTGGGCCGGTAGCCCAGCTCGTCGACCACCTGCTGGATCTTCCGGCGCGTGTCGTCCGAGACCGGGCGCTTGCCGCTCAGCGCGTAGGAGACGGTGCTGCGCGAGACACCGGCCCGCCGGGCGATCTCACCGATGTTCACGGCAACTCCTAGATCGAACCGGTTCGATTCCCCGAGGGAAACGCTCGCCGGTCGGGTGGGACTGGAGGAACGAAAGCAGGGCGACTGCCGGTCGTCGAACCGGTTCGCGTGAAGTGAAGGTAGGAACATCCCGGACGGCTGTCAACACCTCGGGCCACACATCCGCAACCTGGCGGAAATGACGGGAGGACCTGGTGTCGGAGGGATTGCTGGTCGAGTTTCCCGGTGCTAGCTTCGCCGAACCGGTTCGAGGAGGCGATCCTTCCGGCAGCCGTGGGCCCGATCTGCGGGCCACCGAAGCACGGAGCCGCCCCATCCCTGCCACCTCGAGAAATGCCCTTGCCCCGCGGCCCGCCTGAGTCGAACCGGTTCGACTCGCTCGCTCTCCGCCATCCGATCGCTCCCTCTCCCCCATCCGAGCCGCACGGAACCCATGGAGCCACTCTGCGACGACGTGCATGTCGTGTGGACATGTCATGCAGGCGAGCAGCCGACCGAGGTGGCCCACCGGAACCGCTCACTCAAGGATTAGGACGCAATCCATGCCATCCGCTGACAGATCCACTCGGCGCCGAGCCGCGGCCGCCGTGGCGATGACTCTCGGCGCGGGCCTGCTGGCCGCACCGGCCGTCCCCGCGCAGGCGGCCGACACACCCCTGCCCACCGCCCGCTACACCTTCGACCAGGACGACCTCGCCTCGGGCCAGATCACCGACAGTTCGGGCAACGGCCTGACGGCGAGCCTGGTGAACGGCTCCACCGCCCAGTCCGTCGCGGGCACGGGCGGAGGCAAGGCGCTCGCCCTGCCCGGCGGGGCGCCCACCTCGAACGGCGCGTACGTCCGCCTTCCCCGCGAAGTACTCGGCGACGCAACGGACTTGACGGTCTCCGCCCGCGTGAAGTGGAGCGGCGACACGTCGTCCTGGCAGCGGATCTTCGATCTGGGCACCAACACCACCAAGTACCTCTTCGCCACCCCGTACAACGGCAACGGACTGCTGCAGACCTCCGTGACGACCGGCGGAGGCGGCGCGGAGGCACAGGTCCGAGGTTATGCACCGCTCCCCGCCGACCAGTGGCGGACCGTCACCGTCACCCTGGACACCTCCGCCGGCCGGATCACCACCTACCTCGACGGCGTGGCGGTCTCCTCCACCGAGACCGGCATCAAGGCCAGGGACGTGCTGGACAGTTCGGCCACGGCAGCCGGTTACATCGGCAAATCCTTCTGGCCGGATCCACTGCTCAAGGGCGCGGTCGACGACTTCACCGTGTGGCATGCGGCGCTCAACTCCGAGCAGGTGGCCGGCCTGGTCGGGAGCGTCCCCACCCTCCAGGAGCTCTCGAACACGTCCTTCGAGGCCCGTACGACGACCGGAACCGCCCCGTCCCTCCCCGCCGCCGTCCGCTCCTCCTTCTCCGACGGTTACGACCGTGACACGCCGATCACCTGGGACGAAGTACCGTCCGCCGAGTACGCCCAACCCGGCACGTTCACGGTGGCCGGGACCGCGGCCGGGCGTGCGGTGAAGGCGACGGTCACCGTGGTCCGCGAGGGGCAGCTCACCGTCGACCTCGGCTCGGACACCGGTGCCTTCCACGGCGGCGCCTCCGGCACGCTCTACGGGGTGTACGGGCCGGACGTCCCCACCAACAACCTCATCGAGGGCATGGGCCTGCGCACGGTCTCCACCAAGGCGCAGGACGGCCCGCAGCACCCCGGTGCCGACGCGCTGGAGGTGGTCAAGCCGCTGGCCGACTCCACCGACGGTGACGTGTACATCTACATGACCGACATCCACCGCGGCTTCCCGTACCAGTGGCCGGGCGACACCCCCGAGGAGAAGCTCAAGCTCTACAAGGAGAAGATCGCGGAACAGGTCGACCAGGTCCTGAAGCTGCCGAAGGAATACCAGGACAACATCGTCTTCGTGCCGTTCAACGAGCCCGAGGGCAACATGTTCGGCACCGGCGAGTGGAGCTACAACAAGGTCAGCTGGCTCAACGACCCCGACGACTACTTCGCCGCCTGGGACGACTTCTACAAGCTCATCAAGGGCAAGATGCCCGACGCCCGCATCGCCGGCCCCAACACCAGCGTCCTCTACGACCAGGTGAAGGGCTTCCTCACGCACGCCCTGGCCGCCGGCACCCTCCCGGAGGTCATCACCTGGCACGAGCTGAGCCACCCGGAGGCGGTGCGCGACAGCGTCGCCAAGTACCGGGCGTGGGAGAAGGACCTGTTCAAGGGCACCGACCGCGAAGGCACCCAACTCCCAATCAACATCAACGAGTACGCCTTCAACTACCACACCTCGGTCCCCGGCCAGATGATCCAGTGGGTGTCCGCGATCGAGGAGTCCAAGGTGGACGCCGACATCGCGTACTGGAACATCGACGGCAACCTCTCCGACTCCGCGGTGCAGTCCAACCGCGGCAACGGCCAGTGGTGGCTGCTGAACTCGTACGCCTCGATGAGCGGGCACACGGTGAAGGTGACCCCGCCGTTCCCCGGCGAGAACTACACCATGCAGGGCGTCGGCACGCTCGACGAGAAGAAGAAGCAGGCGCGGCTGATCTTCGGCGGCTCCACCGGCAAGGGGCACATCACCTTCGACAACGTCCCGAAGAAGCTCTTCGGCGACCGGGTGCACGCCTGGGTGCGGGAGATCGACTGGAGCGGGCAGCTGGGCGACTCGCCCGGCCCGAAGCTGCTCAGCGAGCAGAACCTGAAGGTCGCTGACGACGGCACGGTCGTCGTCGACTTCGGCGACGGCACGCTGCCGAAGCTGGCAGAGTCCTCGGCGTACGAGATCGTCCTCAGCCCGGCCGGGAAGGCGAAGGCCGCGCAGTCCCCGCCCGTGCGCTGGCAGGCTTCGTACGAGGCGGAGGACGCCGCCCACACCGGGTCCGGCTACTCCAGGAACGGCCCGGAGGGCTCGCCCCGCGACGTGTCGAAGTTCTACACCTCCGGCGGCTACGACGTGGGCGGACTGCGCACCGGCTCGGACGTCACGCTCGACTTCACGGTGGACGTGCCACAGGACGGCACGTACGACCTCAGCGTCTTCGCCAACTCCCTCAACACCTTCGACAAGGTGAAGGAGCAGGGCCCCACCAACGTCTTCCTGCGCGTGGACGGCAAGGCGGACAGCGAGCAGGAGCTGTACCTGCCGCTGGGCTACAAGTGGGTGGTCTGGGACCACACCGACACCAAGGTCGAGCTCACCAAGGGCAAGCACACCCTCACGCTCGCCGCGAAGAGCGCCGACGGCAAGCGCGCCACGAAGGGCGACGCCATCGTCGACCGCCTCACCCTGTCCTTGCCGGAGGCTTCAGCCGGCACTCAGGTGTACGAGGGCGAACTGGCCTGGCTGGACGGCGGAGCGCGACCCGTCTACGACCTGCCGAAGCAGGCGGCCACCGGATCGGGCGCGGCCCGGCTCGCCAAGGGCCAGACCGCCACGTTCTGGGTCTACTCGCCCGCCGACCGTGAGGCCACCCTCAAGGTCGACACCCTCGGCGGCTCGGGCGCCCGGCTCTCCGTCAACGGCCACGACGTCCTGCGCCTGGCCAAGGGCAGGAACAGCGCGGCGGTCTCCCTCTCTGGCGGCGTCAACAAGGTGACGCTGACCGGAGGTTCGTCCGCCACCCTCGTCGACCGCCTCACGGTCACGCCGACCGAGGGCGCGCTGCCGGCGCGTACGTACGAGGCGGATGCCGCCAAGCTGGCGGGCTCGGCCACGCTCACCCCGCTCTCGCTGGCCACAGGCGGCACGGCGATCACCGGCATAGGCGGCGAGCCCGGCAACGGCAACACCGCGACCTTCACCGTCTCCGCCGACCGGAGCGGCCTCTACGCGCTGCGCATCCGCTACTCCAACCCGGAGCAGTCCGAGGCCACCCACTACAACCCCGACCCGCTCGCCCGCCACGCCGACATCAGCGTCAACGGCGGCGAGGCACAGCGCGTCGGCTTCCCGCACAGCTTCCACCAGAACAACTTCTGGGAGCTGACCGTCCCGGTCCACCTGAAGAAGGGCCAGAATACGATCGCGTTCCGCTCCGAGGAACTGCCGAACTTCGACGGCAAGACCTACGCGTCGGACACCTTCCCGGGCGTACTGCTCCGCTCCCGCTACGCGCCGCTGATCGACCGGATCACCGTCGCGCCGTACGCACGAGAGGCGCGATGAGGTAAACACCACCGGCGGCGAGGTGAGGCGCGCGAAGGCCGGGCAGCGGGACACCGCGTCCCGCGCCCTGCCGACAGCGCGCCCACCTCGCAGGTCATGCACCACCACTCGCACAGGCCCGGGAACATGCGGCCCAGAGCGACAGCGATCTTTTCTGTCTCACGGATGAGGGCTGGCCGAGCGCTGCGCGTCCGGCATCACCGCCAACACCGAGGTGCTGCGCGCGACGGTCGAGAACTCCATCGGCCTGGTCACCGCCCTCAACCCGCACATCGGATACACGTGCCGCCACCGACATTGCCAGGGAGGCGCTCGCCACCGGCTGCGGCGTGGCCGAACTCGTCCTGCAGAAGGGGCCGTTGACCGTTGAGACGCTCGCCGGCCTGCTGCGGCCCGAGGCCGTGGCGGGCGTCGGTCAAGCCCTGGCCTGACGTGCGCGGCGCACCGGGGTAACCGGCGTGGGAGACGCTTCGGCGGTACGGGCCGGTATGCCTCCTGAAGGGTTCGACGCCGTCATGCGGTAGCTCGCCCGCGCGGACGGGTCCAGCTGGGTAACCGGCGGCACGAAAGTCGTCATCGCGTGTCCGTCCTGTTCGGGGCGACGAACATCCGTCACCTCGATCGCAGGACAGCCCGCGAAGGGCGCCGCTGTTCGAGCCGCGTCCCGCGTACCTTCGTATCAGGCCGCGAGGTCTAACCTACGACCGCGAGAAGCGCGATCGCCGCCTCGCCGCTGCTATCGAGGTTGACCGGAAGGGGCACGCAGAACATGACCGGGCAACGCGACCGTTGGGCGGAACTGACAGGCGGACAAGCCGGGGAGGAGTACGCTCAGCGATTCGCGCGGCTCGCCGAATCGGGCCACGACATCCACGGCGAGGCCGCCTTCTGCGCCGCCCTGCTGAAGCCCCCGGCCCGGGTACTCGACGCCGGCTGCGGCACCGGCCGGATCGCGATCCGGCTCGCCGAGCTGGGCCACCACTGCACCGGCGTGGACGTCGACCCCTCCATGCTCGCCGTCGCCCGCCGCAACGCCCCCACGCAGGAATGGCTCCACGGCGACCTGGCCCGCCTGGAAGGCCTCGGCCTGAAACCGGGCTTCGACCTGGTGCTCGCCGCCGGCAACGTCATCCCCCTGCTGGCCTCCGGCACCGAATCAGCCGTCGTCCGGCAACTGGCCGCCGCACTGCGCCCCGGCGGACTGCTGGTCACGGGCATGGGACTGGACGCGGCACACCTGCCGCTGCCGGAACCGCCAGTGACCTTGACGCAGTTCGACCACTGGTGCACCCATGCCGGACTGACCCTGCTTCGGCGATACGCCACCTGGGACGGCGATCCCTACCATCCGGGCGGCGGTTATGCCGTCAGCGTGCACTCCCGCCCCACGACCTGAGTTCCTCATCTTCGGCCGGCGTGAAGTTCGGCGAGCGTCGCGGCTCGTTCGACGGCTTTCTCAACGTCGTAGCGGCGTGTCCGGTGCAGGGTCCGCAACACCTGGTGGCCGTCCGGGACCCGTGCCGGTGAGTGGTCGCCACGGTGGGGCCACTGAACGGCTCTGGCACAGATCTTGGGGAGCGGTCGCGGAGGGTCACTGGAGCAGGATCATCTTGCGGAGTAGTTCGAATCCGGCTCGGCCATAGAGCTGTCTCTTGATCTTTTTCACGCGTGTCACGGCACCCTCGGTGCCTCCCGAGCTCCAGTGCAGGGTCAGTCCGGCGATCACGGCTTCGAGGTCAGCGGTCAGCCCGCGGGCGAAGCCGGTGATGCCGGGCAGCTGCGCGGCGCGGGTGGTGTTGATCCAGTCCGGCAGGTCAGCGCCGGTGCGCTGGGTGAGCATCTGGGCGAAGTCCCGTACGAGTTCATGGGTTTGCTCCAGCTCCGGGCAGGCGTCGAGTACCGCCTTGAGCTGCTGGGTCTCGTCCTCGGTGAGGGTGTCGGGGTGTCGGGTGATCCAGCCGACGACGGCGCGGACGGACGGCGCGGGGGCCGGTGCGGGTGCGTTGGGCCACTGTAGGCGGCTGCGGGCCCAGTCCCGCGGGCTGCTGTAGGGCACCGGATGACCGCGGTCGGCGAGTTCCTCGCGTAACTCGATGATGGTGATCGCGCCGTCGGTTTCGTCGATGCGCCGTTGCAGGTATGGCTGATGAACATCGAGGCGGCTGGGGCGGGAACTGCGTCCGGTGACCATGTCCTGCCAGCGGGCGGCGCGCGCATACCGCTGGACGGTGTGCCTTCCCCAGCCCAGGTGGCGGGCAATGGCACGGAGCCCTGTCCCCTCGCTCAACAGGCCGTGGACCAGGGCATGATGGGCGCGCATCCGCTCGGCCCGCCGACCAGTGGGCCAAGAGAGTGAGCGCGGCTCGACGACGGAGCCTTGGTCGGCGTTCCCCTCGGTGGCCGCCTGGTCCGGCTGCGGTGCGATGGAACGCAGGCAGTCGCGGTGCGCGGCAACGCACTTCTCGACGGCCTGACCGAGGTTCTGCAGCAAGTGATACCTGTCCGCGACCTGGAGTGCCTGGCCTGCGGGGCTCCGAGCGCGGCGCCCTCGGCGTAGGCGCCGGCGCGGTCACGGCAGATCACCTCAACTCCCCGGTGGGCCGCCAGCCACGCCGCCAAGGGTGCCCCTTCGCGTCCCGGCAGGACATCGATGGGCCGGTGGCGTTCGCCATCCGTGATCACGGTGGCATACGAGTGGCCACGCCGGGTGGCGAAGTCGTCCACCCCGAGTACACGCTGCGTGGTGAACTGCAGATCCGGCAGCGCCATGACCCGGCGCAGCAGGGTCATCCGCCCAGCGCCGAGGCCCAGTTGGGCAGCCAGCCGGGCGCCGGCCCGTCCGGCCAGCGCGAGCCCGATGCGCTCCAGGGTGTGGTTGAGCCGGGTGGTGAAGCGTGCATACGGGGCGGTCAGCTGCGCGAACGGCTCGGCAAAGGTGCGGCGCGAACAGTTCGTGTCGCAGCAGATGAACCGCCGGACCCGCAGCAGGATCACGACGCCCTGCCCGCCGAGCGGGAGAGATCCTTCAACCTGCGCTGGTAGGAGTCGTGCACCCGTTCCGAGAAGTGACCGCAGTCCGGACAAACGGCACCCGCAGCCCGGCCTCTCGCCACGACGTCGACCGTGCCGAAGGCAGCGGTCACCGCCTCGACGTCCACGTCGTCGATCCCGTCGAACACCAGCAAGTCCCAGAACGCTGGATCGGCCTGCATGACCAGCACCGTCACCGGCCACAGTCGACAACTGCGCAGGTCCGCAGAAACCTGATGGAGCGTCACTGTCGCCTGTCCGACGGCGAGGCGTACGCGGTCTCACGCGAGACCACCCTCTCGCAATCGAACACCGCGGTGACCCTCCGCGACCGCTCCCCAAGATCTGTGCCAGAGCCCACTGAACACCGCCCTGGCCATCGTGATCAGTGCGGTGCCCTCCCTCACCTGGACGGCTGCCACGTCTTGCACGCCGCTCGCGTCGACCTGCTCCGCGCCGCGGCCGACACGACAGAGCCGACAGAGCACAGCCCTCGTAGCCGAGGGCGCGGTTCTGTTCGGCGAAGGCGCGTAGCCCCGGCAGGTCGGTGATGCGTGTCCACAATCCGCTGACCGGGTGCGGCGCCCCGGCGGCCCTGGCGTCCAGCAGGATGCGGGAGCGCAATACCACGGTTTCGGTTCCCTTCGCGCTCCACCGGTAGCCGACGGCGCGTTCCGGGGAAGTCCGCGGGCATCGCCCGCCTTATGTGGAATCGAGCCGGGCTAGTAGTGCGGCCGATTGCAGAGGAAGCAGCCGTCCCAGAGCGGGAGCG
>NZ_JBWLKM010000037.1:0-81786 GCF_059026085.1 Streptomyces sp. a15
GACGAAGCGACCGCATGGTCGCACCACGCACACCTCCAAGCCGCTTGACCTCTAACGGCATGGAGTGTCTGACACCGTTCTCATCGCCGGCGACCAGGCCCTGCAGCGGCCTGGGCTTCAGCATGCTGCTGGAGGCCCAGCCCGACCTCAGTGTCGTCGGCGAGGCCGCGGGCGGCAGCGCAGCAGTCCGTACGGCCGCCGAACTCCGCCGATGTCGTCCTGCCGGATGTCCGCATGCCCGGCATGGACGGTATCGAGACCACACGGCACATCGTCGAGTCCGGCGGACCTCCCGGGTCCCTGGTGCTGACCATTTCGGAACTGCACGAGTACGCCTACAGCGCGGTGCGCACCGGAGCCGGCGGGTTCCGGCTCGCGGACGCCCGCTCGGACGAACTCCTGGTGGGGATCAGGTCGGTCGCGCGCGGCTACGCCGTGGACGCGCCCGCCATCCCGCGCCGCCTGCTGGATACCTCATCGCGCGGATCGCCTGGCCCGGGCTCGGCACCGCCCCGACCCGCGTCTGACCGGCCTGCCCGGCGCGAGCGCGAGGCCCTGGCCGATATCGCCGCCTGGCTCGGATCGGCGTACGACCCACAACACGGGACTCGCCCGGCCGACCTGACCGCACCTCCGCCCCGAGTCGACGCGCCTTCCTACCGCGGTACTACTCGGCGCTGCCGTACTCGGTCCCGTGGTGCCGACGACAAGCGCGTTTTCCCGCCTAGTTTGACGGCAGGGTCGCAAACGGCCTCGTCCCCGCCGTGATCCGGACGAGCCCTCTTCCTCCCCAAGCCGGCCCTGCCGGTCCCGCTCCCGACACCGCCGCCCACCGTGCACAGCCCCCTGCGCGCCGCGGTGCCCGCCCAGCAGTTGGTCATCTGTGACGACGACAGGAGAAACCCATGGGACCGTATGCACGCGGAGGTCTGGCCGGGATCATGAGCTGCGGTGTTCTACTCACCGCCGTCCTCATCGGACGGCCGGACGGCAACGACGACAGCTCCAGGGACGAGCGACCGCAGCCGGGGCCCTACGCCGCTCTCGGTGACTCCTACACCTCCGGCCCGAAAATCCCCCGACAGTCCGGGACACCGGCCGGCTGCGACCGCTCCGACCACAACTACCCCGCACTGGTGGCACGCCAACTCGGCGTCAAAGCCTCCCACTTCCGTGATGTCAGCTGCAGCGGCGCCACCATCACCGACCTCACCGCGCCGCAGAAGACGTCCAACGGCACCAACCCCGCCCAGCTTTCGGCCCTCTCGAAACGGACCCGGCTGGTCACCCTCGGCATCGGCGGCAACGACATCGGCTTCGGCTCGACGGTCACGAAATGCGTCACGAGGGGGGCGATGTACCGCGCGACCGGCAGCGGCCGCCTCTTCTCCGACAACGCGCCCTGCAAGAAGCAGTACGTCGACGGGAGCGCCGACGAAGTGAGACAGAAGATCCAGGCGACCGGACGGCAGCTTTCCGTGGCGCTGGCCGAGATCGAACGGCGTGCGCCGAAGGCCCGGGTCTACGTCGTCGGCTATCCGGCGATCCTGCCCGCCGAAGGGAAAGGCTGCGGCGGGGAGCTGCCCCTCGCGCCCGGTGACGCGACCTACCTGCACGACAAGGAGAAGCAGCTCAACACCATGCTGCGCGAGCAGGCCGAGGCCGCCGGAGCGACGTACGTCGACACATACTCCCCGTCCGTCGGCCACGACGCCTGCTCCGCAGAGAACACCCGCTGGATCGAGCCCCTGCGGCCCAGCAGCCCGGCCGCCGCCGTACACCCGAACGTGCGCGGCGAGCAAGGCATGGCCAACGCCGTGCTCCGCGCGATCGGCGACTGAACGCCCGGAGGACACGGGGGACTTCCAGCCGCCGGCGACCGGCCCATCCGATCAACCCCGCCCCATCGCGCTCGTCGCCGGCATGGCCCCCACACAGGAAGAACCCCGGCAGCATGCCCACCGTTCTCATCGTCAACGACCAGGAGCTGCAACGCCTCGGCTACCGCCTCCTGCTGGATTCCGAGCCCGACCTGAGCCCGGTCGGCGAGGCGGCCGGCTGTGCCGAGGCGGTCCGAATGGCGGCCGCGCTCCGCCCGGACGTCGTCCTCATGGACATCCTCAAGCCCAGCGCAGACTCGATCGAGACCCTCCGCCGCATCGCGCACGGCGACGGCCCGCCCCGCCCCCGCGTACTGGTGCTTTCCCCTGTCGGGCTCGACGGGTACGCCTGGGCCGCGCTGGCGGCAGGCGCCGACGCCCTGCTCCCGGAAGACACCGCCCCGCACGAGCTGACTGCGGCCATCCGCGCGGTGGCGGCCGGAGGCGCCGTCATCCCAGCGGCTCTCACCTGTCGGCTCATCGACACCATCCGACGACGGCCGCCTACCTTCGCCCCCCTTCCGACGGAGCGGCTCGGCGTGCTCACCGAGCGTGAACGCCAGGTCCTTGCCGCCGTGGCCTCCGGCTGGAGCACCACCGAGATAGCCGAACACCTGTCTCTCGCCCCGACCACCGTGAAGTCCCACGTCAGCCGCATCCTGACCAAGATCGGCGCCCGCAGCCGGGTCCAGGCCGTTGCCTTCGCCTACGAGTCGGGCCTGACCGCGCCGCACACCACTCGCTCGCCGCTTCCTCCGCCCGGCCGCGCTCGCACCGACCCCGTGAGGCAGACCGTGGACCCCTCCTCACGCCGCGAGGAGGATGAACCCTAGTACCCCGGTACTAGCCGGTGTCGCCGCATTCCCTCCCGCAGTGCCGTAGCGCCAGTCGATACCGCTTCTAGGTTGAAGCCCGGGCCGGGTCAGGCCCGTCCACGCATTGACCTCTTCTCCTGGCGGGAGCAATTCCGTGGCCACCGTCCTCCACCGACTCAAGCCGGTCAGCGTTTCACTCACGATCACTGGTCGTCACGTTGTGGATCACCGTCCTGGCATCCGCGATCGTGCGCTCGGCGCCTGGCGCCCTGGTCGGCCATCGTGGCCGTCTTGAGACTCGCCGTGGCATCGGACTCCGCCTCGCCTCCGCCGTGTTCGAGGGCGAGAACCCGCGCCACCCACTCGAAGCCCAGCACGACGCCCACCCCACGGCCGCCTTCTCCCCGGATTCGGCCCTCGGCTCCGGCGGCGCGGGCGCTGACCAGGGCAAGACGACCCCCGAACCGAGCCGTTGTCAGCCGTACGATCACGGAAGAGCGGTCGGCCCCGGTCGGTGCTCTCCCCCAGTCGCCGCTCGTCGGTCCATTCCCCCGGAATCGGCGAGCGGCTCGCCTGCACCGCGAAGGGCACAGACCTTGACTCCCACGCCCCCACGGGATTCCCGGCCCGGTCGACACGTCCCCAGCCGGCCCGAGCTGCCCGAGGCACTGACGAGCGATGCTGAGCAGCGTGTGATTGTGTCCATCATCGCCCGGCTGTCTTCCTGGCGGTGGGCGGACCGGGCCCACCCACAGGTCCGGCGGTGGGGCGTACCACTGTTCTGCGCCGCCCTGGGTCTGCCATCCATACTCAATGCCGCCGGCGAATCCGGGGTCGCCGAAGAGCTGGTCCTCACCGTCGCCCTAGCTGTTCCCCTGCTGTGGCGGGAGCGCAGGCCCATGCTGGTTTTCGCGCTCACCACTGCCACCGCCGTGCTGACGACCTACACAGGGTCCCTCCACGGCGCCAACGCCAGTGCCGACGTCGCCCGCCTCGTGGCCCTGTTCAACGTGGGCCGCTTCGGCACCCCCCGTCAGCTGCTCCTCGCCGTCGCCATCGCCCTGGCACAACTGGTCGCCTGGGTCGCCACGTCCTGGAGCAGCGGTCAGCTGAAATACGTCACACACCCGGAACCCGCCATGCTGCTGGGGATGGTAACGGTGACGGCCGTGGCCGGCCTCGGCCTGGCCACCCGCCTGGTCAACGTCGTCATCGCCGCCCTGCAGAAGGAGAAGGAGCAGCAGGCCCGCCTCGCCGTCGCCCAGGAACGCACCCGTGTCTCGAAGGAGATGCACGACATCCTCGGCCACACCCTCGCCGTGATCGTCGGTCTCGCCGACGGCGCCGCGGGCCTGACCGAGACAAAGCCCAAGCGCGGCGCCGAGACCCTGCAGATCATCGCCGACAGCGGGCGCGGCGCCCTCGCCGAACTGCGCCGCCTTCTCGCCGTCATCGGCGACGACAACGACCGGCCGCACGATGCCCCGCTCGCCCCGCAGCCCGGCCTGGCCGACCTCGATCCGCTGATCGAACGCGTCCGTGCCGCCGGCCCGGCCGTCGCCCTCAGCACCGAGGGCGACCTCACCGCGCTGGCCCCCGGTCTCCAGCTCGCCGTCTACCGCATTGTCCAGGAAGCCCTAACCAACACCCTCAAATACGTCGCCGCCGACACCTCCATCAGCGTCCGGGTAACCGTCGGCTCCGGCACGGTCCACGTCGTCGTCGAGGACACCGGCCCTCTCCGTGCACCCCGCTCGCGGAGACGGAGCGCCAGAAGCAGCCGCGGTCTGGTCGGCATGCGCGAGCGCGCGGCCATCTACCAGGGCCAGGTCACCGCCGGACCCAACCGCGAAGGCGGCTGGAGTGTCCACGCCCGCCTCCTGACCACCCCGCCCGTCACCACGAGGAAACCGGAGAACCCCCGCACATGACCACCGTCCTCATCGTCGACGACCAGGCCCTGCAACGCCTCGGCTTCAGCATGCTCCTGGAACAGCACCCCGACCTCACCCTCATCGGTGAAGCCACCCACGGCGCCGAAGCCGTCCGCAAGGCCGCCGAGCTCAAGCCCGACGTCGTCCTCATGGACGTCCGCATGCCCGGCATGGACGGCATCGAGGCCACCAGACGCATCGTCGAGTCCGGCGGCCGCTCCCGCATCTTGGTGCTGACCACCTTCGACCTCGACGAATACGCCTACGACGCCCTGCGCGCCGGAGCATCCGGGTTCCTGCTCAAAGACGCCCTGCCCGACGAACTCGTCGCCGGCATCCGCGCGGTGGCCGCCGGAGACGCCGTCATCTCCCCCGGCCTGACCCGCAAGCTCATCGACGCCTTCGGCAGCCGTCTGCCGGGCCACACACCCGAACAGCAACGGCAGCTGGCCCGCCTCACCAACCGCGAACGCGAGGTCCTCACCGCCATCGCGACCGGCTGGAGCAACACCGAGATCGCCGAGCGCCTCTCCCTCGCCGAGTCCACCGTCAAGTCACATGTGAGCAGCATCCTCACCAAGATCGGAGTCCGGGACCGGGTCCAAGCCGTGATCTTCGCCTACGACACCGGCCTCGTCAGACCTGCCTGAACATGGCGGAGGGCTGCGTAGCGGGCTCGGGCGCCGGTTCCTGGGCTTCAGGAAGCGGGCGGCGCTTCCTTCGCCACAGCAGCGCGCCCCCGATCGTCATCAGAGCGGCCAGGGCGAAGGCCGGGCCGCCCAGCGTGAGGACGCGCTGGAGAGAGGTCGCGGCGACGTATCCGACACCTGCTTCCGCTGTGGCCCACACGCAGGCGGCGACGACGCTGTACGGGGCGATGCGTCGGTAGGGCAGGCGGGTGACGCCCGCGGAGTGCGGGGCGAGGGTGCGCACCACCGGCAGGAAGCGGGCCAAGAAGACCGCTCGGCCGCCGTGGCGGGTCATCAGCGTCTCGGCCCGGCCCCAGGCGGCACCCGGAATGCGACGGCCCATGCGGCCTCCGCGCAGCCGGTCACCGAGGAACCTACCGGTGCGATGGGCGAGGAAGTCACCCGCCACTACGGCGCCGGCCGCGGCAGCAATGAGGAAGAGAAGGCTGATGTGGCCGGTGCGGGCCAGCGCGCCGGCGGTCAGGAGCAGGGTGAGCGTGGGGACGAAAGCGCCGACGAGAAGGATCGACTCGGCCAGGACCGCAGCAATCACCACCGCGTACGCCGCGGTCGGCGGGAGGTGGCCGAGGATGTCGGAGAGCGCGTTCACCGCCTCGCCCCGTCGAACTGCGGCTCGGGGTGGTCCGCGGAGACGAGGAGGGGTCGTTGCAGGTGCCAGACGCAGGCGGGGGGAAGGTTGGCCCATACCGTCCAGCGGCCTGTGGCGTAGGTGCGCTGGTAGGCGGCCATGATCTCGTCCACGGCGGCGTGGCGGCGGGCTTCGGCCCGCGAAGCCGTGAAAGCGCGGGCTTTACGCGTGCCCAGGTAGGCGAAGTAGGTGAGTATGCCGCCGGGGTGGAGGAGTTCCATGTAGTGGGCCATGATGCGCTCGACCTGCACGGGCGTGAAGTTGGTCAGCGGCAGCCCCGAGACGATCACGTCGTAGCGCTGGTCGGTGTCGAATTGCTCGACGTAAGTCTGGCGCACGGTCACCTGACCGGGCCTGCCTGCCAGGTGCGGGTGCGTGGTGACGAGATGGCGCAGTCGCGAGGCGAAACGCGGGTTGGCCTCGACGATGTCCAGGCGGCTGCCCCGGGAAAGCTGCGGTATCAGGGCCCGAGTGACCGGACCGGTGCCGGCACCGGCTTCCAGCACTGCCAGTGGACGGGACGCCTGGGCACGTACGGGGTCGGTGAGCATGCGGGCCAGGGCCTTGCCGCTGGGGGCTATAGCGCCCGTGGTGCGCAGATCACGGGCCGCTTCGATCAGGAACGTCCAGCCTTCGGCATTGCGCTGCGCCAGGACACGGTCGTGGGAGGTGGTCCAGTCGTTCATGGAATTGACGCTAGAAAGCGGCGCCCGGTATCGGATCCTCCGTTCTGCGACGGCTTCCCCCTACGAAAGTCGGGGGTGGACATCGCCGATCGTCGGACGGAAAGGAGCAGGAGTCTGCCTAGGATCACGAAGGTGAACAGGAGCAGGGCCCCGAGGTGGGCAGCGGTCGTCGGACGCGTAGGACTCGTGGCGTTTCTCGCGCTGGCCGCCGCGGTGAACGGCGCATCGATCAGCGGCGGTCAGTACCTGGTGCCGGTCATCGCCTCGGCAATGGTGTGCGCGGTGGCCCTGCTCGTGCCGCGGCTGCGATGGCCTCTCGCGCCGTTCCTGGTCACCGCGGTCACCACGTGGTGGGGATGGCTCACGGTGCCGCTGCTGGGAATCGTCATGTTCGACCTGGCCGTGGCCCGCCGGATGCAGGTGGCGGTGGGCTGCGCCGTCGTTGCGCTGGGCGCCAATCTGCTCGGCTGGCCGGAAACCCGGGTGTGGGCTGAACAGCGGTACGTGTCCGCGCTGTTGGTGCTGCTCTTCGCCGTCGTCGTCGGACTGTGGCTCGGTAACCGTCGGCGTCTGGTCCAGGCACTGGCCTCCGACGTGGAGCATCTGCGCGTCGAGGCGCAGCTGCGCGAAGAGGCCGCACGGGTCTCGGAACGATCCCGTATCGCCGCCGAGATGCATGACGTTCTCGCGCACCGGCTCAGTCTGATCGCCCTGCACACCGGTGTGCTGACCACCAGGAGCGACACGCTGCCCCCGCCGGTCGCCGAGCGACTCGGCCTGCTGCGGACGACGTCCGTCGAAGCCCTCGCCGACCTGCGCGATGTGCTCGGTGCCCTGCGCGAGCCCGACGCCACGCAGACACGTGCCGCACTCACACCGGTCGTGAGAGAAGTACGGGAGCTGGTCGAAGAAGCCCGTGCCGCCGGCCAGCACGTCGAGCTGACCTCCGACGGCCTTTCGGGTCAGGCGCCCACCACCCACCGGCTGGCCGTGTACCGCATCGTCCAGGAAGCACTGACCAACGCCCGCAAGCACGCCGACGGGGCCGCGGTGACGGTACGCGTCGACTACCGGCCGCCGGCCACACGCGTCGAGGTCACCAACACCCCCGGCACTCCCCGCACGGACACCGTCGGCAGCGGCTACGGACTCATCGGCCTGCGGGAACGCGTCACCACCCTCGGCGGCCACCTGAGCGCCGGACCGGCCGGCGCGGGCGCCTGGCGCGTGGCCGCCCGCATCCCCCAACCCGCCGCCATCGAACAGAACGGCACCCGCACATGATCCGCGCCATGATCGTCGACGACGATGCCCTGGTCCGCCTCGGCCTAGCCGACCTCCTCGACGGCGACCCGGGCATCGAAGTGGTCGCCCAGGCGGCAGATGGCCTCCAGGCCATCGAGCAGGCCACCGCCCACCGCATCGATGTCGCCCTCGTCGACGTACGCATGCCCCGCATGGACGGCATCACCGCCACCACCCGGCTACGAGCCCTGCCCCACCCTCCGAAGGTGATCACCCTGACCACCTTCGACCTCGACGAGTACGTCTACGACGCCCTCGCCGCCGGAGCCGACGGATTCCTGCTCAAGGACACCGACCCCGCCGAAATCCTGCGCGCCATACACCTGGTGGCCGCCGGCTCGGCCATGCTCCACCCCACCGCGGCCCGCCGCCTCATCGACCGCTACCACGCCACCAACCAACCCCAGGCCACCGCCGCCCAGGCCCGCCTCGACCGGCTCACCCCCCGCGAACGCGACGTACTCGCCCTGCTCGCCCAGGGCGACACCAACGCCGACATCGCCAGCCGCCTCGCCATGCGCGAGAGCACCGTCAAGGCCCACGTCAGCCGCATCCTGACCGTGCTGGAGGTCACCAACCGCGTCCAAGCCGCCCTCGTGGCCCGCGACGCCGGCCTCGCCACCTGACTGCCTTGCCGGGCCGTATGACGTCGAGCCGATCCCTGGCGCAAGCCTGGCTACGCCCTTGGAATGACCCCGCCCTGTACTCACACTCGGTGTCTGGCTTCCTGGACCTATGCCAGCCGTGTTGTGGCCGTGCGGTTGTGGGTGAGTCGAGTGCGTAGCCGGGCGGCGTCCTGGCCCGGCGGGAGGCCGTAGGTGCTGCGGTACTCGCGGTTGAACTGGGTGGCGCTCACGTATCCGACCGCCTGAGCGATCTGGGCCGCGGTGGCGTCGCCGGCGACCAGGCGCCGCCGCGCCTCCTGGAGCCGCAGGTTTTTCTGGTACTTGAGCGGGCTCATGCCGGTGGCCGCTTTGAAGTGCCGGTGCAGGCTGGCGGGGCTCATGCGCGCCGCGGCGGCGATCGCGTCGATGCTGAGCGGCTCGGTGTAGTGCTCGCATATCCATCGGGCCACCTCGCGCACCCGGGTCGTAGCCGAGTCTGACAGCGACCACTGGCGCAGGACGGGGCCGAGGGAGCTGCGCAGCAGCCGGTAGAGGATCTCGCTTTCGATCCGGGCGGCGAGGGGGCGGATGTCTTCGGGGCTGTCGAGGAGCTGGACCCAGCGGGTGACCGCGTCGACGAGTTCCGGTGTCATCGGCGCGTGGACCTGGCCCCCGGCGGACAGCGGGGCGCTCTGACCGGTCTCGTCGAGCTCGACGAGCAGCTCGGTGAGTGCCTGGTCGTCGGGTTGCATGACGGCGGCCCGGTAGGGCACCTGCTCCAGCTCGACGGTGACGGGCAGGTCGATCGTGGTGAGGTGCATCTCGCCGGGGTGCGCCACCTGGCTGAGTTCTCCCGCAGTGGTGCGTTTCACGCCGCCGGCGACGAAGCAGATCATCGGTTCGTACAGCACGTCGAAGGGCTCGACGGGCTCTTCGACCGAGGCCAGGAAGAGCCGGGGGACAGCGGTGTCCGAACCCAGTCCCACGCAGTGACGGTCGATTGCCGCGGCGAGTCGGTCCAGCACGACGCACTCCTTCACTGACAGGATCAGGCAATTCTATGCGATTGGTGCCCCATGACCTCCGGGTGCCGTGTCCCTAGCGTTGAGGGCATGGCACAGCACACCACGAACCTGCCCTTGCGCGCCCTCGGCGGCCAGGGCCTCAAGGCCGGGACGATCGGCCTGGGCACGATGGGCATGACGATGGCCTACGGGGCTTCGGACGATCAGAGCAGCATCGCCACCATCAACCGGGCCTACGAACTCGGGGTGACCCTCTTCGACACGACTGAGCTGTACGGCTTGGGCAGCGGCAGTAACGAGCAGCTCCTCGGGCGCGCCGTGAAGAGCTTCCGCGGCGACATCCTGATCGCGACCAAGTTCGGTTTCGATCTCTCCGATCCAACCAGGCTCGGAGCTGCCCTGGATAGCCGCCCCGAGCACATCCGCGAGGTCACCGAGAACAGCTTGCGCCACCTGGGCACCGACCACATCGACGTGCTGTACCAGCACCGCGTCGACCCGGATGTCCCCATCGAGGACGTGGCGGGTACGGTCGGCGAGCTGATCGCCGAAGGCAAGGTCCGCTACCTCGGCCTGAGCGAGGCCGGCCCCGAAACCATCCGCCGCGCCCACGCCGTCCACCCGGTCTCGGTGCTCCAGACCGAGTACTCGGTGTTCGAGCGAGCCGTGGAGGCCGACGTCCTGCCGGTCGTCCGGGAACTGGGCATCGGCTTCGTGCCCTGTTCTCCGCTGGGCCGCGGCTTCCTCACCGGCGCCGTCAAGCCGGCCGCCGAATACTCCGCCTACGACATGCGCGGCAAGGACGACCGCTGGCAGCCCGGCAACTACGAGAAGAACCTCGCCGCGATCCGCGAGCTGACCGCGCTGGCGAAGAGCAAGGGCATCACGGTCACCCAGCTGGCACTGGCCTGGCTGCTCGCACAGGGCGACGACATCGTGCCCATCCCGGGCACCCGCAGCCCGCGGCGTCTGGCAGAGAACGTGGCCGCCGCGCAGGTCACGCTCACGTCCGAGGACCTCGCCCGCATCCAGGAGATCCTTCCGCACGGAGCGGCCGGCTCCCGCTACCCGGCGGCAATGATGCCGACCTGGCAGTAACCCGCGACAAGGGGCTCACACCAGTCGACCGCGAGGCCCGCCCGAACCAGAGGCCCCCGTGCCCCACCGAGCATGGGGACGGGAGCGGTTCTGGAGCCCCGGCCGCCCTGGCTTTTCGAGTTACCCGTACTCCGATGTCCAGAAAATACGATCGCTGGTGGGTCGTGCCAACGAAGAGTCGTCAGCACAGCAGGTAGGTGTTGAGACACGACGTGCGTGACGAACCTCCAGCGCCACTCACAAAGCAAGGCGCAAACATGTCATCTTCTTGGGACCCCGAGGTAGTCGAAATCTTCGGTGCACCGGGAGAATTCCCCTCTGTCCATAGGCCCGTCGGGGATGTCGCGGCACGTCGCAGCACGATGGAACCCGTTCACGCCATGATCGACGCGGCGCAGCCCAGGCCGGACGATGTGGTGGTCAAGGACTTCGAGACCACAACCGGTGACGGTGCCAAGCTGCTGCTGCGCTGGTATGCCAAGGAAGGCGCCCAGCCTGGGGCCGCCGTGCTCTTCCTTCACGGCGGCGGCATGATATTCAGCAGCGTCTCGCTCTACGACGGAACCGTGTCCCGTTATGTGTCGTCCAGCGGTGTTCCGTTCCTGTCGGTGGAGTACCGCCTCGCCCCCGAGTATCCCCACCCCACTCCCGTCGAAGACGCTTACGCCGGATTGACCTGGCTGGCGGAACACGCCGGGGAACTCGGTGTCGACCCGGCACGCATCGCGGTCATGGGGGACAGTGGCGGCGGCGGGGTGGCGGCCGGCCTGGCCTTGCTGGCACGTGACCGGAGCGGCCCGGCGATCGCCCAGCAGATCCTGCTCTACCCCATGCTGGATGACCGCACCACGACTCCTGACCTGGCACTCGCCGGCCTGACCACCTGGAGCTACGAGGACAACGCGACCGCATGGGAGGCACTGCTCGGCCCCGCGTGCGGCGGCCCCGACGTGTCACCCTATGCGGCGCCGGCACGGATGAAGGATGCCACGGGCATGCCTCCGCTCTACATGGAGGCCCTCGAACTCGATATCCTCCGGGATGAGGACATCGACTACGCGCGGCGGACCGCAGCAGCGGGAGTGAGCACCGAACTCCACGTCCACCCCTCCATTCCGCACGCCTTCGAAGCCATCGCCTTCGACACCGCCGTCGCCCGGCGCATGAAGGCGGACCGCATTCGCGTTCTCAAGGGACTGTAACCAGTGAGCGCATAGAGACCGGACCAGAAGTGAAGGCACCGGTGCGCGCCGATGATGAAAGCGGTGCCCACACGCCCACGGAGCACGGTGTGCAGGCGTGTGGGCACCGAACATGCAGCTTCCTACTTGCTGGCAGCAGCGTCCTTACTCCGCACCCGCGGTCTTCACGGCGGCCGACTCCGCCGGGGCAGTGGCATCCGTCGGCGGTCTGCGGGGGATGAGGCTCGCGAAGGTGAAGGTGAGGGCACCGGCGCCGACGCCGAGGGCCAGGACGGCCCTCAGGCCGTTCTCCGTCGGGATGTGCACGCCGTGGAAGTCGGCGGTCATGTGGGCCAGGATCAGGCCGGCGACGGCGCTGGAGACGGTCGTGCCGACGGAACGCATGAGGGCGTTGAGGCCGTTGGCGGCGGCGGTCTCGGACACCGGCACGGCTTCCATGATCAGCGCGGGCAGCGCGCCGTAGGCGAAACCCACTCCGGTCGCCACGATGCAGGAGGCCACGATGACCTGCCAGACCCCGGACATCATCACCATGGTGAGGAGGTAGCCCGCACCCACGATCACGGACCCGATCATGAGCGTCACCTTCGGCCCCTTGGCCTTGGTGATGCGCGCTCCGTACGGAGAGACCGCCATCATCATCAGACCCTGCGGAGCCATGACCAGGCCGGTGACGACCAGGGACTTGCCCAGACCGTAGCCGGTGGCCTCAGGCATTGTGAGCAACTGTGGCAACACCAGGTTCATCGCGAACAGGGCGAGGCCCAGCGCCAGCCCGGCGAGGTTGGTGAGCAGTACCTGCGGTCGTGCGGTGGTGCGCAGGTCCACCATGGGCTGCGGGGCGCGCAGTTCGAACCAGCCCCACAGCGGCAGCACGATCACGGCCACGGCGAACAGGGAGAGGACCGTGCCGCTTCCCCATCCCCAGTCGTGGCCCTTGGAGACTGCGAGCAGCAGGCAGACCAGGCCCACCGCCATGCCGACCGCACCCGTCAGATCGAAGCGCCCGCCCGTACGCACCCTCGACTCGGGCACCAGCAGGACCACGAGCCCGGCGGCGACCGCGCCGAGGGCGGCGGACACCCAGAACAGCACGTGCCAGTCGAAGTTGTCGGCGATGACCGCCGCGGCGGGCAGGCCCATGGCAGCGCCGACGCCGAGCGAGCCGAGCATCGCCGCCGTCGCCGCGGGCAGTTTCTCGGCGGGCAGGACGTCACGCATGATGCTCACGCCCAGCGGCACCACGCCCGCCGCCAGGCCCTGCAACGCCCGGCCGACGAGCAGCGGAGCGAGGGAGTCGCTCAGCGCGCAGATCACCGAGCCCAGCACCATCAGGCCGACGCCGAGCAGGAGTATGCGCCGCTTGCCGTACATGTCGCCGAGCCGGCCCGTCACGGGGGTGGCGACAGCGCCGCACAGCAGTGTGGCCGTGAGGGCCCAGGCGGTGTCCGAAGCCTGGGCGTCCAGCAGCCGGGGCAGAAGGGGGACGATCGGGATCACCAGGGTCTGCGTCAACGCGCCGGCGATCCCGGTGAAGGCGAGGACCGCCACCACGGCACTCAGCCGGGGTGGAGGGGAATTCACCGCCTGGGCGGCCGGCGGGTGTGTTCTGGACATGAGTGGGCCTCCGTGTGGGGGTGCGGGGCTGAGAGCGGCCGCAACGGACTGAGGTGACGTCGGGATGGTCAGGGAGCTGGAGGAGCGGGTGGGGGCGGCTCCTGATTCGGGCAGTAGGTCCGTGCGCGCCGGGCTGGAGGGCGTGGGGCGCCAGAGGGCGCGAGTGGCGGTGGCCGGGCGCCAGGGGCGGATGGCCTTGGGTGGCATGCCGACCGCGAGGACTCCGGTCAGTGTCTCGCCGGTGCGGATAGACGGCCACGAACTGACGCTCAATCACATTGCCTTCCACAATGGCGACTTCGTCATGTCCGCGCAGATGTCCGTACGACTGGATTCTCATGTCGTACTGGTCGGACCGGAAGTACGGCACCGGTGCGAACGGCTTGCGGGTCTCGGGGTGGAGCAGGTTGCGGGCGGCGGCCACGCACTGATCGGCCGCGTACACGTTCAGTGGGCACTGCAGTACTCGTCACACCGCACGCCGTCGGCTACCAGCAGGCCGCGCCGTCCAGCCTTCCCCTCACGTGTGGCTCCCCGATGGCCGGGGCGCTCTTGGGCCTGAACGCTCGGCTTACGTGGTGCGACTTCGTGTCGCACACTGCAAGACAGTTGTCGTCTTTGCGCGCCCCTGCGGACCTCGCGGCCGGCTGAGGGGCGTGTGCCTCCCCCCAGGTCACCTCACCTGGATGCGCTCGTTTCGACGATCGCGGTCGCTGCTTTCTTCCGGCGTCGGTGGCGGCGCTTGATGAAGAAGGGGATACCCACGGCGAGGGCGCCGAGGAGGATGTACGGGAGATAACCCACGATGTCGACCACCCGGTGCCAGTTCTCGCCGAGCAGGTATCCGGAGCCCAGCAGAGTGGCGTTCCACATCAGGCTGCCGATCGCGGTGAGTACCACGAACTTCGGCAGCGCCATCCGCTCGACCCCGGCCGGTATGGAGATGAGGGGACGGATGACGGGCAGCGCCCGGCCGAACAACACCGCCTTGGCACCGTGCCGCGCGAACCATGCCTCGGCGCGGTCGACGGTCTCCGGCTTGATGCCCGGGATCTTCACCAGCAGCGCTCGCGCGCGGTCACGGCCGAGCCGCGCACCGAGCGTGTACTGGACGAGACTGCCCACGACCACTCCCGCGGCGGCGCAGACGATGGCGACGCCGATGTTGATGGCGCCCTGGCTGGCGGAGTACCCGATCAGCGGCAGCAGCACGTCGACGGGGAGGGCCCCGAAAAGCATGCTGTCCAGGGTGGTGAGCAACGTGAGCCCCGGCCCGCCGAGTGCGTCGATCACATCGACGGCCCAGCCGGCCAGGCCCCCTGTCGGTTCGCCGGTGGCCTGGGCGAGGTACAGCATCATGCGTTTCCTCCGGGAGATCTCGGCCTGCAATGTGCGCTGAGGGACTGGTGAGGTGCTGGAAAGAGAGGTGAGTGCGCTCGAAGCAGGGATGTATGAGGGTGCTGACATGAGAGCCGCTGCTCCGTGGCCCCTACTCGGCGTCAGTGGCGGGCTTTCCCGCGGCCGTGCCCGCCATCACGGGTGCTTCCGCGGAGTTGGCGTCCGACCGCTGGCGGGGGATGAAGGACACGCAGGCCAGGGAGACGACGGCGGCACCCACCGATCGCCAGGACGGCACGCAGGCCGTTCCGGGACGGCAGCGTCACGCCGCCGAAGTCGACGGTGTGGTGGGCGAGGATCACGCCTGCCACGGCGCTGGAGACGGAGGTGCCGATGGATCGCATGAGGGTGTTGAAACTGATGGTGGTGGCGGTCCTGGACACGGGCACAGCGTCCATGAAGAGCGCCGGCAAGGCGCCCGGGGCGAAGCAGACTCCGATGGCGAGGGCGCAGGACGCGACGACGATCTGCCAGACCTCGGACATCATCACCATGGCCAGGAGATAGCCGACCCCCACGACCACGGAGCCGGTCAAGAGGGTCATCTTGGGGCCCTTCGCCTTGGTGAGCCAGGCAGACAGCGGAGAGACCGCCATCATCGTCAGACCCTGCGGGGCCATCAACGGGCCGGTGACGACCAGGGACTCGCTCAGTCCGTGCCGGTGGCCTCCGGGGTCTGGAACAGTTGCGGCAGGACCAGGTTCCTGACGAACAGGGCGAACCCGCGTCCCAGCGCGGCGAGGTGGGTGAACAGCACCTGCGGGCGTGCTGTGGCGTGCAGGTCCACCATGAGCTGCGGGGAGCGCGGCTGGAACCAGCCCCACAGAGGCAGGATGATCGCGGCCGTGGCGAACAGGGTGAGGGTGGTGGCGCCGGCCCAGCCCCAGTCCTCGGCCTTGGACACCGGGAGCAGCAGGCAGACCAGGCCGGCCGTCAGGCCGACGGCGCCGGTGAGGTCGAAGCGTCCGCCGTGCGTACCTTCGACTCGGGCACGAGCAGCACGACGAGGACGGCCACGACGGTGCCGAAGGCGGCGGCGGTCCAGCACGTGCCAGTCGTACTTGTCGGCGACGAGCGCGGCGATTGTGGAGGCCCAGGGACGAACCACTGACGCCGAAGGACCCGTACATCACGGCGATGGACGTGGCCAGCCTGTCCGCGGGCAGAACGTCCCGCATGATGCTGACGCCCACCACCATGAAGGCGACCCCTGCCAGGAGCATGCGGCGTTTGCCGTACATGTCACCGAGCCGTCCCGTCACCGGTGTGGCGACGGCGGCGCACAGCAGGGTGCGATGACCGCCCAAGCGGTGTCCGCCGGCGAGGCGTCCAGCAACCGGGGCAGAAGGGGAACGATCGGGAACAGCAAGCTTTGTACGAACGCGACCGCCGTCCCGGCGAGCGTGAGGACCGCCACGACGGTGCTCACTCGTGGGGGTACGGAATTCCCGGCCTCGGTAGTGGGGGGGATGGGGCGGGGACATGGACGAGGGCCTCCGTGTGGGGGAGCCGGCGGGGACGGCGATACGGAAAGGGGGCCTTGTGGCGGTCACAGGGCTGGGGGCGCCTTGCGAGGCTCCTCAGCCCTGCGTCGCGTACGCGCGTGTCGCCTACGGCCGGTTCGGAACGGCTTCGTGCCAGGCAGCGCGGACGGCGATGACCTGCCGCCATTGCCGGATGGCCTTGGGCTGCATGCCGACCGCGAGGACTCCGGTGATCCGGTCGCCGGTGCGGTAGGCGGCCAGGAAGCAGCGCTCGGCCAAGTCCCCTTCGACGACGGCGACTTCGTCGTGGCCGCGAAGGTAGCCGTATGCCTGGATCTTCATGTCGTACTGGTCGGACCAGAAGTAGGGCACCGGCGCGAACGGTTTGCGCGCCTCGGGAGCGGCGAGCAGGTTGCGGGCAGCGGCCATGCCCTGCTCGGCCGCGTTGGTGCGGTGCTCGATCCGCATCGAGGTGCCGAACAGCGGGTTGTACCAGCGGGCGACGTCCCCGGCCGCGAAGACATCCGGGGTGGCCTGGCAGTACTCGTCGCAGACCACACCGTCGCCCACCGGCACACCGCTGTCGCCCAGCCAGTCGGTGTTCGGCAGTGAGCCGATCGAGACCAGGATCTCGTCGCCCTCCACGACCTCGCCGTCCGCCAGCCGCACCCCGTCCTCGGTCACCTCGGTGACGGTGACCCCGCACCGCAGCTCCACGCCCCGCTCCCGGTGGGCTCCTGCCAACGCCTGCCCCACCTCCAGGCCCACCGCATGCGCCAGCGGTACCGGCGCCGGCTCCAGCAGGACGACCTCCACGCCGAGCCCCCATGCCACGGCGGCGGCCTCGGCACCGAGGAACCCGGCACCGACCACCACCAGGCGGCTGCCCGGCTTCAGTCTCTCCCGCAGGGCGAGCGCGTCGTCGAGGGTGCGCAGGACGTGGGCGTCGCCGTCACCGGGAAGGCGCCGTGGTCGTACGCCGGCCGCGATGACCAGCCGGTCGTAGGGCACCGTGGAGCCGTCCGTCAGCCGCACCAGACGCGTGGCGGGGTCGAGGCCGGTCGCGGCGATGCCGAGCCGCAGGTCGAGGCCGAGGGCGGCGAGGTCCTCCTGCGTGCGCAGGGCCACCCTGTCGGCGTCCCACTGACCGGACAGGACGTGTTTGGACAGCGGCGGCCGGTCGTAGGGCGGGTGGGGTTCGTCGCCGACCAGGGTCAGCGTGCCGTCGTAGCCCTCCCGGCGCAGGGTCTCGGCCGCCGCCAGACCGGCGGCCGAGGCACCGACGACCACGATCCGTTTCACCGTTCGGCCAGGCGGATCGCCGCGGCCGGGCAGACGGCCACGGCCTCCCGCACACCGTCCAGGAGTTCGGCGGCGGGATGCTCCTCCAGCACCACGGCGACGCCGTCCTCGTCCCGTTGGTCGAACACGTCGGGGGCGACCACCACACACTGGCCGGCCGCGACGCATTTGGGTTCGTCCAGCTCCACACGCATGGTTCTTGTCCTCGGTTCTTCAGGGGGTGGGGACTTCAGGAAGTGTTCTTCGGGGAGTGGTTCGTCAGGAGTGGCGGCCTTGCGGCTACCAGGCGACCGGCAGCTCGTGCACGCCGTAGACCACCATGTCGTGCCGGAAACGCACCTCTTCCAGCGGTACGGCCAGACGCAGGTCCGGCAGCCTGCGCAGCAGCGCGGGCAGGGCCTCCTGCAGTTCCACGCGCGCCAGAGACTGGCCGAGACACTGGTGGACGCCGTATCCGAAGGCCACGTGTCCGCGGGCGTCGCGGTCGAGGTCCAGGGCGTCGGCGCTCTCGAAGACGTCGTCCCGGTTGGCGGAGGGCACACCAAAGACCAGCATCTCGCCCTCCCGCACGAGGTGACCGCCGACGACGAGGTCCTCGGTTGCCACGCGCACGAGCATGTCCTGGGCGATCGACAGGTACCGCAGCAGTTCGTCGACGGCGGCGGCGACCACCTTGGGATCATCGGTGTCACGGATCCGGTCGGCCTGCCGGGGGTTCTCCAGCAGGGCCAGCGTCCCCAGCGCGATCATGTTGGCCGTGGTCTCATGCCCAGCGAACAGGATGACCATGCTGTTCATGGCCACGTCGAGATGAGTGAGCTCTCCGGTGACCACCCGCTCGGCGATCAGCCGGCTGATGAGGTCGTCCCCCGGCTCGCTTTCCTTGCGCTTGACCAGGTCCAGGAGGTAGCCGAACAGTTCGCCGCTCGCTGCCTTCCTCTCCTCCTGTGGGGTTCCCTTGCGCATCAGCGTGGCGCTGCGCGTCTGGAAGAAGGCGTGGTCGTCGTAGGGCACCCCGAGCAGCAACGAGATCACCAGGGACGGAATCGGCAGGGCGTACGCGTGCACGAGGTCCGCCGGCGATCCTGCGGCGATCATCTCCTCCAGGAACCGGTTGACCAGCGACCGGACGTGCGGCCGCATCGCCTCGACCCGCTTGACCGTGAATTCGCCGGTGAGGGTGCGCCGGATGCGGGTGTGCTCGGGGTCGTCCATCCGCGGGAACGCCTGCGGCTGGCCGTGCTGCTGGGTCTCCATCAGCTGCGGGTAGCGATGTCCGTCGGCACTGAGCCGCGGATCGCCCAGTAGCTGCTTGACATCGTCGTACCGGGTGACCGCCCAGGCGATGCGGCCATTGCCCAGCCGCACCTGGGGCAGCCCGTCGGCACCCCGCCAACCGGCCTGTACGGGGGGCGGGTCGAAGGGGCAGCGGGGGGAACGCGTGCCGGGGTAGTCGGGAAGGCCGGTGCCGTCGTTCGGCTGGGTCTGGTCGGTCGCCGTAGTCATGGTTGCTCCTGTGGGGGGTATGGACGAGCAGTGATCCGCCGGAGCAGGCGTGCAGGGCGCCTGCTCATGGGTGGTGCGTGGTGCTCCGCAGCAGGTGGGCCATCTCCACGCCGGGGTCCGCGGGGACGAAGGAGTCGGTCTCGTCCCGGATCCGGTCGAGGTGGTCGCGTACGTCCTCGGCCGTCAGCGCCGGGTTGTGGTAGCCCCGCGTCCGGCCGACGAAGAACCGCGCGACCTGTCCGGCACCCGCGCTGTAGACCTCACCTGACACCGGGCAGTCCTCGTGGGCCAGGAAGGCGACCACGGGCGAGACCAGCGCCGGGTCGAGGCTGGAGGTGAGGGTGTTCATCATCTCCAGGGCCGCCGGATCGGCGGGGCGGCCGTTCGCGCCGCCGGTCCGCGCGTCCGCCAGGGATCCCGCGAGCATGCGCGTGGCGGCGACCGGGGCGACGGCGTTGGCCCTGATGCCGTGTGCGGCGCCCTCGACGGCGAGGACCCGGGTGAGGCCGAGGAGTCCCGCCTTGGCGGCGCCGTAGCCGCTCTTGCGGGCAGAGCCCATCAGGCCCGCCGCGGAGGTGGTGTTGACGACGCGGCCATAGCCCTGTTCCCGCATGACGGACCACGCCGGAACGGTCACGTGGAAGGCGCCTTTGAGGTGCACGTCGATGACCGGGTCGAGCTGGTCCGGGGTCATCTCGTGGAAGGGCGTGTCGCGCAGGATGCCGGCGTTGTTGACGACGATGTCGATCCGGCCGTATGCGTCGAGCGCGGTGCGCACGACGTCCCGCCCGCCTTCGGGGGTCGCCACGCTGTGGCTGTCCGCCACCGCCTGCCCGCCGCGCTCGCGGATCTCATGTACGACGGCCGCGGCAGGAGCGTCGTCCGTCCCCTCGCCCGTCATGGAACCGCCGATGTCGTTGACCACGACACGTGCGCCGCGGGACGCCAGGAGCAGGGCGTGCTCCCGGCCCAGCCCGCCGCCGGCTCCGGTGACGATCGCGACCCTGCCGTCGAATCTCAGGTCCGTCATGCCGGCTCCCAGGCCATCGGGCGTGCAGGCCGGGTGCGGGCAGCCGGGAGGGAGGGGCCGGGGGTCGGTGGGGTCATGCTCGGTCTCCTGTGAGGGGGAATGGGGTGACCGTGATCCTCGTGCGGCAGGGCGCCCGGGTCGTGTCACCAGGCGATCGGCAGCGCGTGGACGCCGTAGATGCTCATGTCGTTGCGGAACCTGATCTCCTCCGGCGGCACCGCGAGCCGCAGGCCGGGCAGCCGGCGCAGGAGCACGGGCAGGGCGATCTCGAGTTCGGCACGGGCCAGGACCTGTCCGAGGCACTGGTGCACGCCGTGTCCGAAGGCCACGTGTCCGCGGGCGTCGCGGTCGATGTCGAGGCGGTCGGGGTCGCTGACGAAGCCGGGATCCCAGTTGGCTGCCGGGAGGTTCATGACCAGGAGGTCACCGGCGCGGACGAGTTGGCCGCCGATCTCGACGTCCTCCTTGGCCACGCGGGTGACCAGGCTGTGCACGATCGTGAGGTGGCGCAGGAGCTCCTCCACCGCGCCCGAAACCACCTTCGGGTCGTCCGTGTCACGGATCCGCGCGAGCGCGTCCGGGTTCTCCAGCAGCGCGAGGGTGCCCAGCGCGATCATGTTCGCGGATGTCTCGTGCCCGGCGTTGAGGAGGATGAAGCCGTTCACCGCCACGGTCTCGCGGCTCAGCTGCCCCTCCTGGAGGTGCTCGCGCACGACGCGGCTGATCAGGGCGTCGTCCGGCTCGCGTTCCTTCTTCCCGATGAGGTCGAGCAGGTAGACGAAGATCGACTGCCTGGCCTTCTGCCTCTCCTCCTCCGCGGCGGTGCGGCTCATCAGGACGGCGGTGATGTCCTGGAAGAAGGCGTGGTCGTCGTAGGGCACCCCGAGCAGCATCGAGATCACCAGGGAGGGAATGGGCAGCGCGTACGCCTGGACCAGATCCGCGGGGCTGCCGGAGGCGACCATGGCGTCGATGAACTCGTTCGCCATCTCCTCGATCCGTGGGCGCATGGCCTGGACCCGCTTGACCGTGAAGTCCTTGGTCAGCATGCGGCGCAGCCGGGCGTGTTCGGGGTCGTCCATCCGGGGAAACATCTGGGCGCCGGGGCCCATGCTGATCTGCTGCATCGGCACCTCGGCGCTGATCCGCGGATCCGTCATCGCGGCCGTCACGTCCTCGTACCGGCTCACGGCCCAGGCGGCGTGGCCCCTGAAGTTCACCCGGCGCAGACCACCCGTCTCACGCCACTCCCGGTACTCGGGAGCGGGGGCCAAAGGGCAGCGCGCGTCGCGGTCAGCAGGGAACTCGGGAAGACCGATGGCGTCACCGGTGTCGGTCGTGGTGGACATGAAACCTCCTGGAGCGTCTTGGGGGGAAGGCGCCGAGGTACTGGTGAGCAAGCTGTCGTGACTACTCGAAGAACGCGGAGGCACTACGCGCGTCCTGTACTGCGCACCGCGCTCGGCGTTCGCCACTCACCGGATCATCCGCGAGCCGACGTGCGGCAGTAACTGGCAGCTGACTGCCAGTTCCATGGTGCCTGTGATGCAAGTGGCAGTCAACTGCCTGTTTGTTACTCTGTCCTCGTGGCCACCGATTCCGAGCGACTCCTGCGGACCGACGCAGCCCGCAACGCCGAGCGGATCCTGCGCTCCGCCCGCGAGGTCTTCGCCGAGAGCGGCCCCGAAGCGCAGCTGGAGGAGATCGCCCAACATGCCGGGGTCGGCAACAGAACGCTCTACCGGCGCTTTCCCAACAAGGCCGTCCTCGCGAAGGCCGCCTTGGAGCAGGGCATCGCCGAGTACATCGCTCCCGCCATCGAACAGGCACTCCTCGATGACGACCCGCTACGCGCCCTCACCTCCGTCATCGACGCCGCCATGTCGATGGGCGCCCGTGAGCGCAACACCCTGGCCGCCGCGAGAAACGCCGGGGCCGTCATCTCGGACGCCATCGGCCCGTACTACGCATCGCTGACCCTGCTCGCCCGGCGTGCCCAGGAGGCCGGACGCATCCGCTCCGACCTCGTCCCGGACGACCTGCCCAGGATCATGGCCATGCTCTTCAGCCTGCTGTGGACCATGGACCCGGACAGCGACGGCTGGCGCCGCTACCTCTCTCTCATCCTCGACGGCCTGTCACCGGCGGCGGCGACCCCGCTTCCCGAGCCCGTTCCGCTACGGTCGTCATCACGACCGAGAAACTGGCAGATCTGACGCGAGGGCCGAACGGCGCCCCTCGGCAGGGCTTCGCACGGAGGGACCCTCGCTCCTGGGCGTGAGTCACGAGCCAGCGCCGGCACCGGCGCGGTCACTCGCACCCCGATACCCCAACTGCCCCGGGGCAGCCGCCTGGACATCGTCGAGGCCAATCCACTGAGACGCCTTGCCCAATGCCGCCGTGAGTGTTCTCTTTGTCGAAGTCACGCGCGGGAGAAACACCTTTGGGGTCGCCTACGGGGCCGGCTCGCAGATGACAACGGGGATCTGCCGGTCGGTCCACGCCTGGTACTTGTCGAAGTCGGCGTACATTGCGACAAGTCGCGGCCAGAGCACTGCGCGCTCGACAGGATCGGCAGTACGGGCGAGCATGCGACGCACGCTGCTGCGGATCTGGACGGTGATCTGCGGATCTGCTTGAAGATTCCGATACCACAAGGGGTTTTTCGGCAGCCCGCCCTGTGATGCCACGAGAATCACACGATCACCATCGCCCAAACAGAGCAGAGGCTGGGTCCGTGGCAAGCCGCTTTTGCGCCCCCTGGTGGTCACGAGGCAGACGGGCACGCCGCGAGGGAAGGCGCTCCCGATCCTCCACTTGCCGCCGATCCGCCCGCCCGTGGCGCGATAGACGGCGACATTGAGCCGGGACGCCAGTTTGATGATCTTCGGCACGATTGGCGAATCGAGCCCTTGTGGGCGATCGAAGGGCGTCGGCGTGGTGGGTGGAGTGTCGGTCATGTCATCTCACTCTCCAGTGGCTTTTCACGGAACCGCCCGTCTCGCTTCCGGAACCCGTCGCCTCAGCAAGGCGTTAGTGAGCGCAGCGCAGCCCGACACGATGGGGTGCGCTGCATCCGGACAGCACGAAACCAAGAACCAGAAGACGCGCACAGTGAAATGGAAGGCATCAAAGACCGCAAGAGGCGTGCCACTGGTCAAGGGCGGCGCCGTACCGGCGCAGTCGATCCGCTGGCGGACGCGTGCCCCAAGCCGACGTTCTCTGTGTACGGCTCGGCAAGGCGACGTGGCAGCGGCGTGGATAGTCGTCGTGCCCGCCCGCTCCGTGTTCGCCGACGGCGATCACCTGACCGAGGCCGACGTCAGCGACGCCCCCTGGCTCCCCACCGCCCTCGCCCATCCCGAAGGGGCAGGCGGCAGGTCGTCGAGGTGCCGACCTCAGAGGCACCGCGCCCCAGTGCCTCCTTGGCCTGCGCGGACAGCGCGGACAGCGCGCCGAAGCTCATGCCCGCGATGGTGACGGGCGTCTTCAGACGCAGCGGGTACTTGGCGTGGCGGGCGCCGAGGACCACGTGTCGAGCAGGGCGAGGGGCGAGGACTTGGCCTTCATCCTGCATGCCGAGTCCAGCGGAGCTGCGCAGCGTCATGTCTTCGGCAACTCTGCCGCGCGGCGATGACCGCTTCCCTTACCTGCCGTAAGCGCTCAGCAGCCGGTCGTACTCCGCCCGGGTGACGGGAAGCACTGAGCCGTGCTTGGTTCTGGGCGGCAGCCGGTAGTTCTTCGACTGGCTCCACCTGCCCGAGTCGAGGTCGGTGGTCTCGAACGGAACATAGTTGCGGCCACCGAACCCGAACTCGTCGAGGAACATGTACCACTTCTGCTCCGTGTTCGACTTGAACACAGCAGGCCCCTCACCGCGGTCGATCTCGCCCACGCCGATGCGGTCGGACAAGAAGTCGTAGGCGGTGGAGACCAGTTCGCAGGACTTCTCGGCGGTGATGAAGTTCGCGTTGGGCGAGGAGGACATCGGGTCCCGCTCGTCCTTCGTATAGCGGTAGTACACGCCGTCGTGCTTGATCACAGCCGAGTCGATCACCGCGTGGCCTGGATCGTGCCAGACCTGGGGCGCACCGAACGTGCGGAAGTCAGCGGTGGTGGCGTACAGCATCCTGTTGTAGGTCGTGCCGGTGTGGTCCGGGTCGTCCTCGGCGTAGAGCTTGGAGGCCCAGAAGACGGCGTACATGCCGAGTTCGTCGGCGTGACACGCCTTCGGTGCCCACGTGTTGCCGGCGGTGTCGGGGGACACCCTGATGAGGCGCTGGTCGGTCCAGGTGACCAGGTCGGTGGAGTCCCAGACCAGGATGGACTGGCTGCCGGTGCGCTGTGCCCGGTCCCAGGTGTGCGTCGTCTGCTCCGCGCTGCCGCCGGACGTCCGTAGGTCCGTGGCGAGCAGGTGGAATGTGTCGCCCTCGGCGGAACGGATCACGAACGGGTCGCGGATTCCCTTGGTGCCGAGTCGTGAGGCCAGGACGGGTTTTCCGGCGTTCAGTTCCCGGTAGCGCAACGGGTCGTTGCCGCAACTGAGCGCCATATGGATGCGTTCGTCGTCTGCGATTCCGTCCCCGGTGAAGTAGACGAGCAGGTACCCGGCGTACTCCGGCTTCGGCTGTTGCACGTGTGCTCCTGTGGGGGCGGGTCGGGAGGGGGCTGCGGCGAGGGCTCACGAGCCTCACGCAGGGAGGGTGACCGTGATGCGTGTCCGATGTCCGGCGGCGAGGGTGACACTCCTGGCGTGCGGGCCCAGCGCTGAAGGACCGATGCGCGCCGCGGTGGTGATGGAGGTCATGCCGCGGCGGCTGATCAGCGTGACGTCCTGGGTCGTGTCCGAGGTGACGGTCACGGTCGTGCTACCGCCGGACAGGTCCCAGTCCAGGCTGTGCACGCGGATTCCGCCCCGGCCCCTGAGGCCGCTGATCGTGCCCTTGTCCCACTGCTCGGGCAGCGCGGGAAGGACCTCCAGAACGCCGGGCTTGGTGTAGAGCAGCGCTTCGGCCAGCACAGCGGGGAGTGCGTTCGCGGCGTCCGCGTTGTAGATCTCCAGACCGGGGTTGTGGGAGGTCATCAGCGACCGGAAGAGCATGTCATTGCCGAGGATCTTCCTGAGATTGTCGTAGACCTTGGCGCCGTCCTTGAGTCGGGCGGCCGCCAGGGCGCGGTGCAGGCTGCCGTGGGCGGAGAGGTTCTCGTCTCCGCGCAGCTCAAGAGCCCTGAGCGCCGGGGGCACGATGTCCGGCCGTTCCTCCGGGTTGATCTCGTGCAGGGGCCAGGCGGCGTACAGGTGGTGGACGTGCCGGTGGTCGTAGTGGTCGGTCAGGCCGGGCCAGGACCATTCGGCGAGCGCGCCGTCCTCGCCCACGCGGTAGTCGGGGATCTTGTCGAGCAGTGCCGACCAGCGTTCGACTCCCTGGCCGGCGCCTTGTTCGACGCCGAGGGTGTTGGCGGCGTCGATGGCGGCTTTCAGGGCGTGCTTGCCCGCGGCGATGTCACCGGTGGCGTTGACCGAGAAGTGCACGCCGGTGTTGCCCGGGGTGTTCTCCATGGAGAAGGACGGTACGAACACCGCCTTGCCGTCGGGATCCGTACGGGTAAGGAAGTCCTCGTAGAACAGGGCCAGTTCCATCAGGACGGGACCGAGTTTGTCGTGCAGGAAGGTCTGGTCGCCGGTGACCTCGTAGTACTCCAGCAGCGGGTGGAGCAGCCAGTCGGCGCCGCCGGTCCAGGTGTGGCCGGGGAAGTCAGCACCGTTGAAGTGGAGCATGTGGCCGTACTCCCCGTCGGTGCGGGAGGGGGCGAGGAAGCCGCGGGCCCCGTAGAGGTTCTCGGCGTTGGTGCGCCACTGGTCGAGCCGGCCGAGAACCAGGTCGAAGTACCCCTGCATGGCCTCCGTCAGGTCGAGGATGTTGCCGCCGGCCACCTGGAGGTTGACGTTGGCGTCGGTGGTGAAGTCACCGGCCCAGGCGGCGGTCCACGCTCCGGTCCAGATGCCGGTCAGGCGGGGCGGCAGGACACCGCTGGAGCTGAGGAAGAGGTAGCGCCCGGAGTCGTAGAGCCGCTCCAGCAGGGCGCGGTCGATGACGCTCCGGTCGGCGTTCTGACGCGCGACGAGGTCGGTGGTCGACAGCCGGCGGTCGGCCTCGGGGACGTTCAGGTCGAGACGGGAACGGTCGTACAGTGCGGAGTGGATCTCGGTGTGCCGACTGAGCAGTTCCTCGTAGTCGGCTCCCAGGACGGCCAGTTGGGACTGGAGGGGCCGGGCGTCCCAGGCCGCCGGGTCCTCGTAGCGGTCCAGTCGGGTGAGCAGGGTCAGCCTGGCGGCCCCTGTGACCACGATGGTCGAGCCGCTGACGGCGACCGTGCCGCCGGTGGGCACGACACGGGTGACGCCCTCGTAGCCGTACGCGCCCAGGCCGTCCGGGTAGGTACCGCGCAGGTTCAGCCACCCGGAGCCGCCCCCGGCCGTGGCCAGGGTGGTGAAGCGCACCTGGGTGTGCAGGTCGTCGCGTGCCCCGTGGACGCTCGGCGCGTCGTCGAGTGCCGTGTGCACGCTCAGCGTGACGTCGACGGTACGGCCCGCGGCGGGCGCCAGTTCTTGGACGATGACCCGGTCGGCACGGGAGACGAAGGTCCGGCGCGAACAGGTGCCGTGGCCGTCCGTCCAGGTGGAGGTGACCTCACCCGTACGGAAATCGGTGATCCGGGTGTACCGGTCGGCGACGGTCGGGTCCGCGGTGGCGACCCGGAGCTCGTACGCGGGGTGGTACGTCTGTGTCCAGCGCAGCTCCCAGCCGGCGGCGAAGTCGCGGCTCGCTCCGGCGTAGTCCCCGGCCAACGCCTTGTCCCGGACGGCCTCCAGCCGCTCGGAGAGTACGGGCGGGGTGAGGTCGCGGGTGCCGTTCGGCAGGACGAGGCGATGGTGGTTGAAGATCACTTTCTCCAGCGCGGGGTCCCCGTACAGTACGGCCCCGTACTCGCCGTTGCCGGTGAGGAAGCCGTCGGTCCACGACGTTGCGGGTGCGGTGTCATGGATGCCCCGGTCGGGCATGTGGTGCATCGTTTTCTCTTCCCTCGTGCAGGGTGCTTCGGAAACTGTGGCCCGGTTCGGTGGCAGTCGAACCGGGCCGTTCTCCTATCGGGGTACGACCGTGAGCGTGAGGGTCTGCGTCGCCGTGCCGGCGGAGTTGGTGGCGGAGACGGTGACCGTGTAGGTCCCCGGCGTCTTGGGACGGCCGGAGATGAGACCGGTGGCCGTGTCGAAGCTGAGTCCGTCCGGCAGGCCGGCCGTGCCGAAGCTCGTCGGGATGCCGCTCACGGTGATCAGGTGGTTGAAGACGCTGCGGTGGGTCGCCTTGGCCGTGTCCGCGCTGGTGATCTCGGGCTTGGTGCTGGAGGCAGGGGTGGCCGCGTCGAGGAACCGCAGGTTGCTGACGTGCTCGTTGACGAACATCGGGACGAAGTCGGAGGTGAGGAACCAGCGCGGCTTCTGCATCGTGTCGGCGATGACCGTGCCGTTGATCTCAAGGTTCTGGAAAGTGACGTTCTTGATGCCGCGGTCCGCGTCGTAGCCCACCATGATCGCCGTGTTGGCGCCCATGCCGTTGTACGACAGATTGTTGATGTAGACACCGTCGATACCGCGCCCGGGCGAGGTGTTGTACGAGCGGTTGAACATCACCTTCATGTTGATGAGCTGGCCCCAGCGGAAGTCCTCGACCCGCACGTCCTGGATGCGGACGTTGCGGACCAGGTTGCTGTCACCGGGGTTGATGGAGATGCAGCCCTGGTAGCCCATCTGCGGTTCACGGTGGTCGAGGATGTCGATATTGCTGAGAACCAGGTTCTCCAGGACCTCCGGGTCCTGGGTGTTGCCGTGCGTGCCGATGTTGACGGGGTGTGCCACGTCGGCCCACAGGACGGAGTCGCGGACGACGACGTTGCGGGTGTCGCCGTAGAGGTCCCCGCGGTGGGTGTAGAGGGCGACGCTGTCGTCGGAGCTGCGCACGAAGACCCGGTCGATCAGCACGTCCTCGGAGCAGAACACGTCGATGCCGTCGCCCCAGGTCGCCGAGGTGTAGCCGTGCAGCCGGCTGATCGTGACCTGCCGGCTCTCGTCCACCCTGGCCGTGTGCCCCTGGGGGTTGAGCGAGGTGAGGCCGTCGATCAGGATGTTCTTGGACCTCAGGACGCCGAAGGCGCCCCAGGGCGCGTTCCACACCACCCCGCGGCCGACGGCGCGGGCATTGGTCACGCCGTTGAAGCTGACCCTGGCCTTGAGGACCGCGCCGCCCTCCAGGTACAGCGTCTTGCCGCTGGGCACTTCGAGGATGTTGCCGCTGACCGTGTGCAGGCCCGGCCCGTAGTGGATGACGTCGGGGTCGTCGGGGTCGGGGCGGTTGGTCTCGATGGGGTTGGCGTGCAGGTGCAGGTTGTCGAAGATCTCGCCGTCGAGCTCGATGGACACATCGCGCGGCTCGGTGAGGGTGAAGGTGAGAGTGTCGCCGTCGGCCGTGTGCTCGATGCCGTACGACAGCGGGCGTATCCGCGCCGAGCCGAAAGCGCCCTTGGACGAGGTGACGGCTACCTCGACGGTGCCGGAGAAGTCGAAGAAGGCCATCGAGGACCTCTTGACGGCGCCCGAGCCCGTCTTCTCGTTGATGATCTTCAAGGTGGCGAGGTAGACGCCGACCGGCTGCCACTCGCCCTGGGGGGTGCGGACCTTGACGGAGAAACTGGTGTTGACCGGTGCTCCGGCCGGGATGGGGTAGGTGACCACTCTGTCGGGGACCGGGTGGTCGTCGGCCGCTCTCGCGGTGCCCGACGCGCCCATGGTGGCGTACGCGGCGAGCGCGGTGGCGCCCGCGGCCTGCAGCAGGGTGCGGCGGGACAGCCCGGAGTCGGGTGCGGACATGGTGATGCTCCTTCACGGTGGAGAGGGACGGCTGGGGGGGGTGGTGATTGAGGTCAGCTGAGGAGGGGCGCGTCGGTCGCGCCGGCGCGTACTAAGACGGGGATGCGGTCCAGGGGCGCCTGAGCGTCGAGCGTCGTACCGCCCTCGAAGGTGCGCCCGGTGACCGGGTCAAGCCAGTGCGCCCCGTGCGGCAGATACACCTGGCGGGACCGCGCGCCCGCTTCGTACACGGGCGCCACCAGCACATCGGGGCCGAGCAGGAACTGGTCGTCCACGTCCCAGGCGCGCTCGTCGGCCGGGAAGTCGAAGAACAGCGGGCGCATCGGCGGGGTGCCGGTGCGGTGGGCGTCCTCGGACAGCCGCGTCAGGTACGGACGCAGGCGCTCGCGCAGCAGCAGATGGTCCCGCAGGATGTCGTACGCCTGCTCCCCGAACGACCACACCTCGTTCGGACCGCCGGTCATCGCGGCGGAGAAGGGCTGGTTGGGCGCCCGGTCCCCGTGCAGCCGCATCACGGGGCTGAAGGTGCCGTACTGGAACCACCGGATCAGCAGCTCCCGGTAGGCGGGGTCGTCCGGGTCGCCGCCGGCGAAGCCGCCGATGTCGGTGTTCCACCAGGGGATGCCGCTCATCGCGACGTTCAGCCCGGCCCTGATCTGACGCGCGAGGGAGTCGAAGGTGGCGGGGATGTCGCCGGACCACAGCAGGGCCCCGTAGCGCTGGCTGCCCGCCCACGCGGACCGGACCAGGGCCAGCGGCCGGTCCTCGCCTGCCGCACGCAGGCCCTCGGCGACGGCACGGACGTGCATCAGGGGGTAGAGGTTTCCCACCTCGGCGGCCGGCCCGGCAGCGTAGACGGCGCGGGCCGCGACCTCGCGCGGCAGGTCGGGTTCGCAGGCGTCCAGCCAGAAGCAACCCACGCCCATTGGACGGTAGTTGGCGTCCAGTCGCTGCCAGAGCTCGGCACGCGCTCCGGGGTGTGTGGCGTCGTAGTACGCCATCGGACGCATCGGCGCCTCCGCACTCCGGGACGGCCAGGGGAAGGTGAGCAGGCCGCCGTCCGCGTCCCGTACGAGGTGCCCGGCCGAGCGCAGCGCGTCGTAGGTGTCACTGCCGGGTTCGACGGTCGGCCACACCGAGACGGCGAGCTTCACCCCGAGGTCCGCCAGCTCCTTCACCATCGCGGCCGGGTCGGGCCACTCGTTGTCCTCGAAGCGCCAGTCGCCCATCCGCGGCCAGTGGAAGAAGTCGCACACGATGACGGACAGCGGCAGCCCGCGCTCCTTGTACTGCCGTGCCACCGCCAGGAGTTCGTCCTGGGTGCGGTAGCGCAGCTTCGACTGCCAGAAACCGGACGCCCACTCGGGGAGGCGGGGCGGGCGTCCGGTGGCCAGGGTGTAGGAGGCCAGGATCTCGGCCGGGGTGTCGCCCGCGGTGACCCAGTAGTCGATGCGGCCGCCCGCGTCCGCGGTCCACCGGGTCGTGTCGGCGCCCAGTTCCACGCGGCCCGTGGCGGGGTTGTTCCACAGCAGTCCGTAGCCCCGCGAGGAGTGCAGGAAGGGGATGGCGGCCACGGTGTTGCCCTGGACGAGGTCGATCACACAGCCCTTCTGGTCCAGGCGTCCGTGCAGATGCTGCCCGAGGCCGTGCAACCGCTCACCGTCGTACGCCTCGAAGTGCTGTTCCGTCCGGCCGCCCGCCGCATGGACACGGGGGCCGGCGTGGTGGGTGTACGGGTCTTTGTCGGCGAGGAGTTCACGGCCCGAGGCGGCCTGGAGGAACGTCAGCCGGCCGTTCGCGGCGGCCTCGACGGCGAGCCGGCCGTTGACCAGGTGCGCGGAGCCGTCGTCCGGTACGGACAGTTCGGCGTGCGGGGAGGGCGCGGGGCTCTCCAGCGCGCTGGGGGCGGCGGGGTCGATCGCCCCAGACGAGGCCCGGACACGGACGGCGTGGGGTCCCCAGGGCTCGATGCGGAGAATCTCTTCGGGAGTGTGCCGTTCCAGACCGCCCGCGCGGATGCTGTAGGGCAAGGGAGCTCCTCTGTTGGTCTTGAGAGCCGGCGCACGTTCGGGCAGCGAGCTCGGGGCGGGGGGTGCCGCCGGCCGCGGCAGGCGGCACCCCTCCAGCCTGGTCAGTGCGTCTTGTCGTAGGACTGCTGGTAGATCTGCAGGAAGCGCTTCAGCCCCAGCTTGTCGAGCTGGCTGACGTAGGAGTCCCAGTCGGAGTCGAGGGACTTCTTCCCGGTGATGAACTGCACCGCGCTCTGCTGCACGAAGCTGCCGATGTTGGTCTGCAGTTGGGCGAGTTCGTTCGCCTGCGAGGGATCGACCCACACCTCGCCCAGCGGGAACGTCTGCGGCGACTTGGGCGCGTGCCCCGCGTACAGCTCGGTGGCCTGGAACAGCCGGCGCTCATACCCGTCCTGCGACAGGGGGTTGGTGGCCACTGCCTGGGCGTTGCGGAACGACGCGGGGTTCCAGTACTGCGCCAGCGCGTCCCAGAGGTCATTGGGGACGTCGGTCCGGTAAAACCTCTTGTAACGGGGCTTCACCTTGTCGTCCAGCGCCACGTCCTTCTTGCCGGGCCTCACCCAGCCCTTGCCCTCCGGGCCGAACATGGCCTCCAGCGTGCCCTCTTCGTTGTAGAAGTAGTTCAGCATCTTGATGGCCTGGATCTGCTCGGTCTGCGAAGCCTTGGTGGTGAGGACGAAGGACGCCCCGGCCCCTGTCTGCGGAGGGGCGTAGGTGGTGCCGCTCTTGCCGTCCGGACCGGTCAGCGGAGGCGCGGCGACATACTTCTTGTCGCGGCCGTCCTTCTGGTCGAGTGTGACGAAGACGCCGGGATGCATGGTGGGTACGGCGCCCAGGATCATCCCGCCCGCGTTGTCTCCCTGCTTCCTCAGGGCGTCCGCGTTCTGGGTGAAGGCACTGCTGTCGATAAGCCCCTCGTCGTAGAGGGACTTGATGTACTTCAGGCCCTCGCGCCAGCCCTCCTTGTTCGCCTGGATGTCGGCCTTGCCGTTGTTCAGGACCAGGGTGGGATTGGTGTCGGGAGTGGTGATGTGCGGCGGCGCGTACGTGAACGCGTTCATCAGGTACGGAATGACCTGGTCACCGGTGTCCCCGCTCAGCGGGATCTCGTCGGCCCTGCCGTTGCCGTTGGGGTCCTTCGTCTTGAAGGCCCGCAGTACGTCGCGGAACTCTTCCGTGGTCCTGGGCGTCTTCAGACCCAGCTTCTTCAGCCAGGTGCCGTTGATCCACAGCTTGGACGGGTAGGAGCAGTGGAAGCAGTCATTCCACTGGGGCATCCCGTAGATCTTGCCGTCGGGAGCGGTGGCCATCCGCTGGTAGGCGGGCTCCTCGGCGAAGGCCTTCTTGATGTTCGGGGCGTACTGGTCGATCAGCTCGTTCACGGGCTGGATGACGCCCTGCTGGGAGAACTTGAGCAGGTCGGTCTGGCTGAACTGATCGACCCAGGGGATCAGCAGGTAGAGATCGGGGAGATCACCGCCGGCCAGCGATATCTGACGCTTCTCCTTGGCGGCGGCGGAGTCCCAGGTCGTCGTCTGCCACTTGATGGTGATGTTGAACTTCTGCTTGATCAGCTGGGTGAACTTGTTGGTGCTGAGGTTGGAGTCCGGGCCCTGCGGGGCGAAGACGGTGAGGGTCACCGGCGGGTTGCCGGCGACCTTGGGCAGCGGCTTGGAAGTGTCGGTGCCACCGGACGAGCCACCGGTGCAGGCGGCCAGGGTCGCGAGCAGCGTCCCTGCGACCGCCGTTCTGGCGGTCAGGTGTGAGCGAGGCATGGCTGTTCCTTCTGTTACGGCTCTTGGGGAGAAGGGGGGAATGGGAGGGAGCGGTTCAGCCCTTGATCGCGCCGATCATGATTCCCTTGGTGAAGTAGCGGGCGACGAAGGGGTAGATGAGCAGGACGGGCACGCTCGCGATGACGATCAGGGAGTACTTGAGCAGGTCGGCGAGCTGCTGACGCTCCAGCATCTGCGTGGCGTCCGTGGCGCCGGCGGTGTTGGTGTTGAGGATGAGGATGTTCCGCAGCACCAGCTGGATCGGATAGAGGTCGGCGTCCTTGAGGTAGAGCAGGGCGTCGAAGTAGGAGTTCCACTGGGTGATGGCGTACATCAAGGCCACCACCGCGATCATGGGTTTGGCCAGGGGAAGAGCGACCTTCCACAGGAAGCGCAGGTCCCCGCAGCCGTCGAGCTGGGCGGCCTCGTACAGCTCGTCGGGAATCATCGTCCGGAAGTAGGTGCTGGCGATGACGACCTGCCAGACGCCGATGGCCTGCGGGAGGACCATGGACCAGCGGGTGTCGATCAGGCCGAGTTCCTGGACCACCATGAAGGTGGGGATCAGGCCGCCGGAGAACAGCATGGTGAAGATCACGGCGCCCATCACCGGGCCCCGCCCGAACAGCTCCCTGCGGGACAGCGGGTAGGCGAGGGCGATGGTGAGGGTGACGCTGATCAGTGTGCCGACGACCGTGTAGAAGAGGGAGTTGACGAATCCGGTGATGATCTGCGGGTTGCTGAGGGCGACCTCGTAGCCGCGCAGGGAGAAGTCCACGGGCCAGAACAGCACCTGGCCGGAGGAGACCGCGATCGGGCTGCTGAGGGAGCTGGCGACGATGTTCAGCAGGGGCAGCAGCACGACGGCCAGGAGGGTGCACAGCAGCAGGTACGTGCAGAACAGGAATATCCGGTCGACCCGGGTCTCCTGGATCCGCTGGGTCTTTCGCCGTCGGCGAGGGAACGGCGGCCGTGCCCCGGGAGCCTCGTGGGCGGCCTGTGACAACAGGCGGTCGTGGCTCTCCGGTTCTGCGAGCGCCGTTGTCTGCGGCCGGCTCATGACCACACCCCGCTTCCGGTGAGCCGCTTGGCGGCGAAGTTCACAAGGACGAGCAGGACGAGGTTGACCGCGGAGTTGAGCAGCCCCACGGCCGTCGCCTGGCTGAAGTCGGCGTTGATCAGGCCGGTCTTGTAGACGTACGTCGCGATGATCTCCGAGGCGCCGAGATTCATCGGGTTCTGCAGCAGGAAGGCCTTCTCGAACCCGATCGCCATGATGTTGCCGACGGCCAGGACGAGGATGATCACCGCGGTGGGCATGATGCTCGGCAGGTCGACGTGCCAGATCTTCTGCAACCGCGAGGCGCCGTCGACGCGTGCCGCCTCGTACTGCGACGGGTCGACGCCGGAGAGGGCGGCCAGGTAGATCACAGCCGAGTAGCCCGCCGTCTGCCAGATGTCCGACCAGACGTAGATGTGCCGGAAGTAGGCCGGATCCGCGAGGAGGTCGACGTGCTCGACGCCGAAGAAGCCGTAGACGTGGCTGATCAGGCCGAGTTTGGGCGAGAGGATCATGATGATCATCGAGATGACCACGACCGTGGAGATGAAGTACGGCGCGTACGTCACCATCTGCACGGTGCGCTTGAAGAAGCCCTGGCGGATCTCGTTCAGCGCCAGCGCCAGAATGATGGGGACCGGAAAGCTCGCGATCACCGCGTAGAGCGACAGCCGGAAGGTGTTCTCCAGCAGCTGCCAGAAGACCGGGTTGTCGAAGATCTGCTGGAAGTTGCGCAGCCCCACCCAGTCGCTGCCCCAGACGCCCGTGACAACGTTGTAGTCCTTGAAGGCGATAACCGCGTTGGTCATGGGGACGTACTTGAAGACCGCGAGCTGCACGAGCGGCACCAGCATCAGCAGGTACAGCGTCCAGTGGCGGGTGAAGCTCCGTTTCGCTCTGTGACGCATGCTCACGCGCGGCACTGCGCTCGGTTTGCGGCGCACGGCCCGCGCGCGACCTGGTCTTGCCGTGCTCATCATTGACATCTCCACGCTCCCGGTGTCCCGCAACGGGATGGCAACAGCAGCCGCGCTCGTGAACCGGGCAGCGGCGCGCAGGAGCGGGGAGTTGGGGGTTCCGGACCGTCCCTGGCCCGCGTCACTATCCTGATTTTGACCGGTCAAATCAAGGGTTCGGACAGAATTCATTTGACCGGTCAAATGGAGGGGGCACAGCCCTACATCTGTCCCAGTACCGACAACTCGGTGACGCCGGGCGGCAGTTCGTGAGCGGGCCGCAGCCGCAGGCGCACCTGGAGCGCGACCACCGGGGCGACATCGACGAGCCGCACCCGCGCGGGGCCAGCCCCCTCCCCGTCGGTCCAGTCCGCGATCACTGTCCAGGTGATGCGGTCGCTCGTGGCCTCGACGACGAATCTGTGGCAACCCGCTGTGGAGAACGTCACCTGGACTTGGTGCACTTCGACCAGCCGCTCCAGGTCGACGGCCACCCAGGGCGCACGATCGCCCTCCACCGGGGCCCAGTACGTCAGGGCGGAACCGTCGTTGACATGCCGAGCCGGGTACTGCGGCCGGCTGCTGCTGGCCCTGGTCGGGTTGTCCCTGCCGAAGTGCGTCAGCACGGCGGGGGCGGGGTTCCTCGGTCCGTCGGTGGCAGCGAGCGGTGACGGCCGGTCGAGCGGTACCGGAGAAGGGCCGTCGAGCGGCGGCCCACCGAGAATGACCACCTCGAGCACCGCGTCCTGAAGTCCAGGAGACGCGGCCCGGATCCGGGTCGTACCCGAGTGATAGGAGCGGAAGAAGGCCGCGGCCATGCCGTCGCGGACCACGCACGCCTCACCTGCCTCGTTGCCTGCTTCTTGGGCGGCCCAGAAACGGATTCCGCGGCCCGTCGCGAACTCCCCGGGCCCGCTCTCGATCTTCAGCGTGACCGGGGCCGTGGACGACACCGGCTCTCCGCGAGCGTCGGCGAGGGTGACGACGATGTGCAGGTCGTCGGTCCCGTCCGCGCGTTCCAGCGTCGTACGGTCCGCGCCGAGCAGCAGCCTGGCCGGCTGCCCGGGGCCGGGCCAGGGCGGGGGTGGCACGTCGCGGTAGGCCTGGCGGTACCAGTACCAGGCGCGCTTCGGCAGCCGCGCGTAGTCGACCAGGCCCATCGACCCGAACCGGCGACCAGCGATGCTGCCATGGTCGAAGCCGCACCAGACCGCCTCTCCGCTCCGCCAGGGATGGCGCCAGGGGAACGGGTCCTCCTCGGTCGGCGCGGCGTCGTCGGCGAGGTGCCCCCAACCCGGCGCGAAGGAACCGGGCCGGTCCTCCATCACGGAGCCGTACTCGGAGACCATGTTCGGCACGCCCGGGTCCGGGAACAACCGGGCGCCGTCGCCGTTGTAGCCGGCTACATCGCCGATGCCGTCGAGGTCGCCGCGCTGGACGCCGCCGACCGCGGCCGGTCGGATCGGGTCCAACTCGTGGCTGAGAGCGACGAGTTCCCCGAGCAGGCGGCGGACCTGCGGCAACACCTCGGGGTCACAGAAGAACGCCTCGTTGCCCATGCTCCAGACCACCACCGAGGGGTTGTTCCGGTTGATCCGGATCATCTCGGCGAGCTGCCGCTTCACGCTGCCTTCGAACCCGGCTCGGCATCGTTCGTCGACGGGATAGGACCCGCCGCCCCACGGGGACGACCCCCCGGGGCCGGTCCCCCAGAAGACGCCTTCGGACCAGACGAGCAGGCCCAGCTCGTCGGCATGGGCGGTGAAGGCGGAGTGATGCGGGTAGTGGGACCCGCGGACGAGGTCGAACCCGGCTTCCTTGACCAGTTCCAGGTCTCTGCGGATGGACCGGCTGGTGACCGCGTCTCCCCAGCCCGCCTGGTCCTGGTGCACATTGACTCCCCGGAGGTAGCGGTGCTCTCCGTTGAGGAAGAAGCCCTGGTCGGCCGTCCACGCGAAGTGGCGGAACCCGAACGGTGTTTCGTATCGGTCGAGGACCTCGCCCTGCGGAGAGACGAGGGTGGAGACGGCTCGGTAGAGCACCGGCGCCTCCGGGCTCCACGTCCGCACGTCCCGGATGGCCTCGGTCGTCTGTGTCCTCGTGAGGACGCCGGGCGCGTATGCGGACTCCGGCGACTCGACGCAGGCGACGAGCAGGCCGTCCGGGTCGAGGATGCGGGTGATCAGCTTCGCCCGTACGGGGCGCTGCCCGGCGTTCCTCACCTCCGTTTCCACGCACACCGTCGGCCGGCCCTGCTCCAGCCCTGGCGTGGTCAGCCGGGTTCCGTACCAGTCCACGTGCAGGGGGCTCATGGTCGTCAGCCACACGTCCCGGTACAGACCTCCAGAAAAGACGTGCTCGCCGGCCAGAGGCGCGATCTCGGGGTTCCAGGTGTTGTCGACACGGACCGCGATGACGTTGGCGCCCTGGCGGGCGTGCGGAGTGATGTCCACGGGGAACCCCGTGTAGCCACCCTCGTGCCGGCCCGCGAGGACCCCGTTGACGTAGATCTCGGCCACCTGGAAGGCACCTTCGAAGTCCAGCCGCACCACCCCGGACGACTGCCTTTCGTCAAGCACGAGGCGTCGGCGGTACCAGCCAGGGCCGACAGGGAAGTCGGGCTCCTGGAAGTAGGGAAGGCTGAAGGAGTGGGGCAGGCCGACTCGCTGCCATGCGCTGTCGTCGAAATCCCCGAGCGACGCGCCCGGGGAGTCGCCCAGGGCGAAGCGCCAGTCGCTGTTGATAGTGCTGCGGTGTCGCACGTCGGCGGCTCCAGGAAGTTTGTGGGGGCCGGCCGGACGCGGGAATTCGCGCGGATCAACCAACCCGACCTTTGACCGGTCAAATAGCGTTCGGTGAGGCTAATGAGCGGTGGCGGAACACGTCAACAGTCCGCAAGACACAGCGACCTGCGTCCCTCGCAGTGGGACGCAGGCGTCAGCTGTCGAACCGCTGTGGTTCTTGAGGTCGGGGCTGTGATCGCTCCCGGACGGTGGCGGGCGGGGGCGTGGTCACTTCCCCGACGGTGGTGCCGTGGTCTCCCGGACGACGAGTTCCGGGCTGAGCGAGGTCACGCCGGGACGCTGCCGACCGGTCTTGAGGGCGCGGACGAGGAATTCCGTCGTCTTGCGGGCCATCCTCTGCTTCGCGAAGGCCACCGTCGTCAGCGGCGGATGCGACTGCCGGGCCGCGGCGATGTCGTCGATACTGACGAGCGACAGGTCACCCGGGACCGTACGGCCGAGTTCGGCAGCCGCCTGCAGTACCCCGAGGGCGAGCAGGTCGTGCGTCGCCATCACGGCGGTCACTTCGGGATTCGCGGTCAGCACACTCACGGCGGCTTCGAACCCGCCGAGCTGTGACGAGACCGTGGTCGCCCGGACTCGTGAGGGCGCGATCGTGATGGATGCCTCCGCCAGCGCCCGCTGTGCGCCCTCCAGACGCACCCTGTGCGGGGGAAGGTCGCCGACCACGGCGATCTCCCGGTGTCCCAGGTCGCGCAGGTGCTGAGCGGCGAGATAGCCGGCCTGCCCGTGGTCGAAGGTCACCACGGTGGTGCCGACGGGGTTCTCGGTCTCGGAGGCACACAGCACGAAGGGGATGCCGCTCTCGGCCAGCAGATCGACGTGGTGGCCCACGTTGCCGTCGTCGGCGAGGATGAGCCCGTCGATGTAACGCCGCTTGAATATCTCCAGCTGCTTGCGGGCGCGCTCCGGATCGCCGTACGTGGTGCAGAGGGCGATGCTGTAACCGTCCGCCTCGAGGCAGCGCTCCAGGTCCTCCACCAGCTCGGCGTAGAACGGGTTGGCGATGGTGGGTACGACGAGGCCGACCATCATGGTCTGCCCGGTCGCGAGGCCGCGGGCCAGGAGGTTCGGGGTGAAACCGAGTTCGGCTATGGCGCGCTCGACTCGCTCCCGCGTGTGGGGGCTGACCACCGGACGCTTGTTGATCACGTTGGACACGGTCTGCTTGGTCACTCCCGCACGGAGTGCCACGTCCTTGATCGTGACCACAGACGCCCTCGTAATCATCTCGACGAATGCGTCCATGTTAGTCCGAGCCCGTTTATCGTTCACTCGTTCGAGTCGGGCAGGCGGTGCGGTGTCCTGCGGAGGAGAGATCCGCCGCCGCCCACGCCTCGTGGCGGACGCGGCCATCACCGGTCGCCGGCCGCCTCGGGGCCGTAGCGGCGAGGAGCCGCTGTTCGTGTGTCGGGTAGGTGCGGCGCATTGCTGCGCCGCACCCTGCTCTTGCCGGAAAACTCGTCCGCGCAGGTCACGCGGCATGTTCGTACTCGTGGAGGATTCCGCCGAGGCGGTCGCGTCGTCGTATGCCGAGGTGGGCGATGGCGTCCGGGTCGGTGATCGGTGTGGGGAGCGGTTGCAGCGGGCGGGTGTTGGTGATGCCCTGGTGGGGCCGGTGGGAGTTGTAGTGCTGTTCGAACTCCCGCAGGGCGTGGAGCAGGTGGCGCCGGTTCCAGATCAGTGTGCGGTCCAGGAGCTCCCGTCGGCAGGTCTGCGCCCAGCGTTCCATGATCGAGTTCATGCGTGGCATGCGGATGCCGCTGAGTACGACCTCGATCCAGGCGTCTTCCAGGACGGTATCGAACAGCTGGGGGAACTTGCCGTCTCTGTCCCGGATCAGGAACCTGGCCCGGCAGCCGGCGTCCTCAAGGTCCATGACGAGGTTCCGCGCGGCCTGGACGACCCAGGAGGCGGTCGGGTGCGCGGTGGCACCCAGGACCCGGATCCGGCGGGTGGCGTGCTCGATCACCGCGAACACGTACAGCCGCGCCCCGGTCAGGGTGACCGTCTCGAAGAAGTCGCAGGCCACAAGGGCGTCGGCCTGGGAGCGCAGGAAGTCGGCCCACGTGCTGGAACTCCGTTCGGGCGCAGGATCGATCCCGGCCTCCTTCAGGATCTGCCATACCGTGGAAGCGGCCACCTCGATCCCCAGCACGAGCAGTTCGCCGTGCACTCTGCGGTAGCCCCAACCGGGATTCTCCCGGGCCAGGCGCAGCACCAGGACGCGGATGGAGCGGACGGTGCGGGGCCGGCCCGGGCCCCTGGGCCGGGAACAGGCCGCGTGCCGGCGCGCGAGCAGCTCGCGGTGCCAGCGCAGCACCGTGTCCGGGCGCACCAGCAGCCGCACCTGACGCAGCACGCCGCGCGGGAGACGGTGCAGCAGCGCGGCCAGGAACGCCCGGTCGCCCGGGGCGAACCGTGCTCTCTCCTTGCCGAGTTGGCGTTCCAGCACCATGAGCTGATGGCGCAGGGCGAGGATCTCGATGTCCTTGCCGTGGTCGCTCATAGGCAGCAGGCGCAGCATCGCGAACGCGTTCGTCACGGCGAGATACGTCAGTCGCAGCAGCACGGTCGGTCATGTTCCCGCAGTTCCCGGCACGCCGCCACACCGCCTCCCACCAGGACGGATGAGGTTTTCGGCAGGGGCAAGGTGAAATGCCCACATCCCAGTGGGCGTTCACCTCACCGTCGGGCCCGGCAATGATCACCCTCTACAGCCACGCCGCGTCGGCCGCCCTGAACGACACTCAGACGGATGCCGAACAACTGCTCCCCGCCTCCCTGCGACCACCGGCTCAGGGCACCGGCCACAGCTACGACCAGAACACCGGCAAGCGCGAAGACTGGCTGAAGCGGGTCGACCCGCTGATCACCGCTGGCCTTCTCCACGTTCGGGCCGTCCTGGGCCAGGCCCAAGCCGGTGACGTGGAGGCGTTCTGCACGGCGGGTCTGCAGACGCGCACCGACCGCACCAAGTACCGCTGGTTCACCTACGACCGAGAGTTCCGCGCCTGGGCGACAATGGTGGCCTGCGCCGCCATCGAGACGGGTGCCCCTGCGGTCGTCATCGACCACTTGGCAGACGCGGCCCCAGGGCTGCTGCGCGGCGGGGCGCCCACCCTGTGGCTGGACCTGGCGGACGTGCTGGCCGAGCGCGGAGCCCATCCGAACACGGCAGCCGACCTGTGCCTCAAGGCCGCGCAAGCCGCCCGCGGCGACGGATACGACGCCGCGGACCGCCTGGAGCTTCTGGCCCGGAGCGCCGGCATCGCGGGCACCCTCCACGCGGACCTCGGCCGAAACCTGTTCGACCAGGCCGTCGACGCGGCCGCCGGCATCAACGACGAGTCGGCCCGGCTGCTCAGCGTCTACGCCGACCTGGCGCAGCGCGCCGACCTGTCCGCGCCGGACCGCGCTGTAACAGCCTCGCGCCTGGTCGCGGCCGTGGAAGCCGTCACCCCGCACGTCACCGACGCCAGTGTCATCCCGTACGAGCAGGTGCTGAAGGCCGCGGCCGGGCTCGACTGCCGCCTCGGTCTGGCCACGGCGAGCCGCTGGGACGACGAGGACCGCATCGCACTCGCGCAGGCCTTGCCGGCCGCACTCGAAGGGGCGGTCACCACGGGAGCGCTGCCTGGCGGGCAAGCACTCGCTCTCGACCACCTGATCGACGACGACGCGCGGCGCCTCGCCTTCCAGATCACCGTGGCGCGGCACCTCGCCTCCGCAGGGTCGGCGAGCAGCCGGGCGGCCGCGCGGACAACTCTGGTCCGCGCCGCCACGTGGCTGCGGCTCCGAGTCCCCGTTCGATCGCAACCCCGGCTCGCTTCGCAGCTGCTCGGCGCGGCACACTCCCTCGACCAGGAAGCGGCCGTCCAACCGGAACTCGAACCGGTCATCGCTCTGGCTCCGCAGGGCCGGGCCGGCGAATCAGAGGGGGTCTCGGTCACCTGGATCGGGGACACCGAGGATTCCCCCAGCGAGGAGGCGCCCGCGGCGCCGGTGTCCGCGGCCAGTTGGCGCACGCTCGCCCCGGACATCGAAGCCATGGGAACAGCTGCGCCGTACGGTCACGCGCTGGTGCAGCACCTCACCCGTGTCGTTGAAGCCGCGCCGATGACCGAGCGGTTGTCTGCCCTCGACGCAGCCGTGTCCCTGGCCTCCACCAACGCGCCGGCCGTGATCGAGGCCCTGGCCGGCCTCGTCGAGCAGTGGCGTCAATGGCCGGGCGTCGAAACGTGGGACAAGGCCACTGTGACCGCCCTCCTCGCAGAGCATCTGCCTGACCTGGTCTGGACGTACGATCCCCCACGCCTGGCACGGCAGTTGCGCAGCCTCGGCGACGACGCCACGATCCGCAGCGCGATCCTGCGCGCACTGCCGCGTGCGCAGACGCGCCTGACCGCCTTCGGCTGGCAGACCGTCGCCGTCGTGCTCGGTCGCCTGTGCGAGCCCGCTGCCGCAGCCGACGCCCTCACCGGCCTTCTCGCCCCCTACCCTGCCACCACCCCGGCACATCCCGAGCCGGACGAGAGTCCGCTGCCCGCGCTGCTGTGGAGCGCCTTCGGTCACCCCCGGCGGGAGATCCGGTGGCGGGCCGCGCACGCGGCAAGGGAACTGCTCAGCCATCAGGACCACGCCACGGCACGGCCGCTGGCGGCGGCGCTGGTTGCCTGCCTCGACCGCGCCGATGCCGCCCCGTACCGGGCACCGGCCCTTTACTTCTACCGGCTCTCGGCTGTCACGGGGCTGCTCACCGCCCTGCACCGGGTCGCCTGGGACAAGCCTGCGCTGCTGCGAGAGCATCTCGCCGTCTTCGTCCGGCACGCCACCAGCACCGACTTGCCGCACGCGCAGATCCGCGAACTCGCGCGACGTACCGCCCTCGCCCTGGCGGCTCCGGACGACCCTTCCCGTGACCAGCTCGAGGCCGCGAACCGCCCCGACCGCTGCAGCATCGACCGGACCTCAAGAACGAGCACGGCGGCGGCCTCAGCGATGCCGGCGACCGCTACCGCTTCGACTCGCTCGACACCGTCCCCTACTGGTTCCGGCCGCTCGCGAGGGTCTTCAGCCTCCCCGTCGACACGATCGCGCACAAGGCCGAGACCTGGATCCTGGACAAGTGGGGCCTGAGCGAGAAGGACTGGTGGACCGACACGCGTGAACTCCGCAGCGATCGGGTCTCGGCCCGCATGGGCCACCGCCACGGCTCCATCCCACCGGAGGAGAGTCTGCGGCTCTACCTGGAGTACCACTCCATGCTGGCCGCGGCCGGCGAACTCGTCGACGAGCACCATCCCCTGCTGATCGAGAAATGGACCGAGAACGAGAACCCCTGGGACGAGTGGCTGGCCCGGCACGTGCTGCCCGACGGACCATGGCTGGCCGACCTCAGCGAGCCCGCGCCCGCACAGCCCTACCTGTTCCTCGGTTCCGACCCGGACGACAGCGCCTGGGCCGCCCCCCAGCTCACGGACAGCAAGGAGATCTTCGGCCTGGCGCACGACGACCTGCCCCCGTCCGTGCTCGTCGCCGCCTCCATGAACACCACCTGGGCAGGCGGCTCCGAGAACGTCTACGTCACCTCGGCACTCGTACGCCCTGACCGGGCAGAAGACCTCCAACGAGCCCTGGCCGCAGCGACGGAACCCTGGGACTGGAAACTCCCCGACGAGGACGAAACCGAGCACGAGGTCGACCACGGGCTCTTCGAGCTGCGCGGCTGGCTGCGCGACCCGCGAACCTCGACGAGCACGACCCCTACGCGCGGGGACTGCGCGCCGAAGGCCCCTTGCCCGGACACGCCTTCCGGCGGCAGACCTACGCCCACCCGGACCAGGACGGCGTCCGGCTCCTCGCAGCCGACGAGGCCGTCCTCGCCCAGTGGACGCAGTGGTCGGACGGCGACCCTGACGACAGCCGCGCAGGCAGGACAACCAACGGATCACGCGTCCACGTGACCCGCGACGCGCTCCTGAAGTACCTCTCGACCACCGGATACAGCCTCATCGTGGAGGTCCAAATTGGACGACGCCGCAACAGAACAGCCGCCCGCCACGACGACCGCCGAAGCTGGCTCTACCTCATCCACGCAGACGGCCGGGCAACAGTCCGCTGATCCGCTCGGCGAGCTCGGCGAGCGGATCCTCGCGGAACTCGGCGAAGAACGCACCAACAACACGCTCATCCGCTGGCTCAGCCACCACACCGCCCGACTCATGCAGGCCGCCGACGACGCCGCCCGCGCCGGCGACGTCAGCGCTCCCGCACGGGCGGAGGAAGCCAGGACCGCCATCCTGCAACTGTGGCAGGCCCGCTCCGCCTGGCCCGAAGGCTGGCCACCGCCAAGGGCCGCCGCCCTGGCCGAGACCCTGGCCGGCATCCCCGAGCCGACGGCGGACACCTGGCCCGGCCAGTCACTCCCCGCACGCCTCAGCGCCGTACACCAGGTGATCCTCGCCGCGTTCACTGACAAGGCCGCAGCGAGCGCTCCCGACGGCAACGAGGAGGACTGGCTCAATGCCTCGGGGGAACACCTCACGGACGCCGAGACCCTGATTCTGCGCCGAGCCGCCGACGCACCGCAGCACAGCGAAGCCCTCGGCGAGCTGGCAACGCTCATTGAGCAGTTCAACGCCCCGAAGACCGGCGAACCGAGCGGTCCACCCGCGGACGAGGTCATGCAGCACCCCCTGGTACGGCTGGCCGACACCTACCGAAAGATCATCATCGACCGCGTCGCGCGAACAGCCCCTCCCGCACAAGCCGACCGAGCGGCCGACCAGTCGCACGGCACCGACGAAGGCACTGAACAGACGAGCGTCGGAGAGCCGACCGCCGACGACGGTGGCAATCCCTGAGCAGCGGCAGGCCCTGGGCGCCGAGTAGCTGCCCGGCGGCCTGCATCGGGAGGCCGCGGTGCACCGCCACAGGCTCTCGGCGAGAGCCGTCCCAACGCCCACCGGAGACGGGAAGCAGAGCCAGACTGTCCGCCATGGACACTTCCTCAGCCCACCAGGACCGTGAAGAAGCAGAGCGGCTGAGCACCGCCGTGGGGGTCCTCGCCGGCTTCCTGAGCCGCCAGCCGCTCACCCAGGTCCTGGCCTCGCTGGAGCGCCGATTGGAGGGCGCCGACGGGATGAATGTCATGCGGATCGCGGAGGACGGCCAGGTCGTGCCGGAGCTGCTTGCCTCAGCGCTCACGGTCCGCGAGAGCCTGGGCCGGATCAACGACTTGATCCACGCCTGCGGCATCCTCCTCGTACTGCCCCACATCCTCGGGGATGAAGAACGCATCACAGTCCGCCCCTCCCTCGGTGCCGGCAACGACCCGAGCCGCCCGTACGACGTGGAAACAGACCAGCGCATCGCGGAGTTCAAGCTCGCTCGTTGGCGCGGCGCGGACGCCATGCGCAAGCGCCAGGCCTTCAAGGACCTCGTGATGCTGGCCGCCGACACCTCCGGCCGCCGGGCTGAGCTGTTCGTGATCGGCCCCGAGCCCTGCCGCTTCCTGACCACCAGCACTTCAACCGCGGCCTGGGCCCTGGACCGCAGCCCAGGGGCGCTGCGGACCTTCACCACCGTCTTCGGCACGCCGAACATGTCCGTCGCCCAGTTCACCGCGACCCATGCCGCCCACGTTCAGATCACCGATCTGCGGGATCTTCTCCCCGCGTCCGTCGCAGCCCTCCTGCAGTGAGCTGTTCTCGGCATGAGGCGCCAGCCTTGCGAAGAGCCCCACACTCACGCCCCCCAAGCCGCGGCGGCGCGTTCCGCCACTAGCGCGGCGCCAGTGAACAGGTGGCGACGCGGCGTTTTGCCTGGTCACAGGGGGACCGCATGCGAGGTATCACTAGTCACTTGCGCTAGCCACCCGGTGACCGCAGAAACTCCGGCCGTCCACCGGCGGCCGGCCAACCCGAAGGAGAAGTGCCTCGTGATGTTGACCAGCGACGAGAAGAAGACCATCCGCGTCCAACTCCGCGAGCTGCGCGGCGACCTGAAGAGTGGACGCTCAAGGCACCCGGCCTCCACATCGACCAGGCCCTCGTCTGCCCGGAGCCGACGCATCGCCTACGTGGCTTGCAGGGTCCTCCGAGGCGAAACCGGCGCGGCCTCCCTACGGAAGTTCTCCGCCGTCGCCTGGGTCACCCTCGAACAGATCCCCGAGTATGTGCCGCGCCTGCTCTACGCGCCCGCCCTGGCCTATGTAGCGGAGGGCGCAGCGCCGGGCGTCTGAAAGCTGTCGAGGTGGTTGCCGACCCCGTCCAGATTCAATGCCGCAGACGCCATCACGGAGAACCGCGTCAGCTCCCGGACGAGATTGACACGAATGTCGACGGCCGACTGCAGCGCCTGCTGCCTGCCGTCGTCGTCCAAGGACTCGTCGTAGATCGCCGACACGGCGCTCGCAAGTCTGTACGGGATGCGGCACAGCTCCGAGGCCTGGCCAGCGACTGCCTGCGGCCCGTCGATCGTCACCATGTTGCGGGCCGTATCGATCTCGCCAGCGGCTTCGGCCATCTCCGCGAGGTGCTGGACGATTTGGCCGGTCAACCGGGCGCCGTCAATTCTGTCGTCTCGCGTCGCCTGGACCAGTGTCGACACCGCCTGCATGAAGGTGATGTACGTCGCTCGACGGTTCTCCAGGCGCCTGCCCACGTGATCCACGTACAGCTGCGTGCGGGCCTGTTCCTTCGACTGATCCAGCTCCTGGCGCTTGCTGCGCGCCGCTATTCGCGCTTGCCAGGTCGTACCTATCAGCGCCAGGGAGGCGCCGAGGCCAGTGCCAACGACGCCTACTACGGCCGTGACGATCTGAGTTCTCATTGCCTGCGACTACCAGCCCCGAGCCCACCACTCCTGAATGTGTGGGCGCTCCGCCCCGAGGGTGCTGTCGTTGCCGTGCCCGGGGTAGATCCAGGCCTCATCTGGCAGGCTGAACACCTTCTCCTCGAGCCCGCTCATCAGGCTCTGGAAGTCCTCGGGCCGTGTTGTCCGGCCAGGACCACCCGGGAACAGACAGTCGCCGGTGAACACATGGGGATGCCCGTGCGGGTCGTCGTAGACGAGGGCGATCGAGCCCGGCGTGTGGCCGACCAGATGGCGCGCGGTGAACTCCACGCGCCCCACGCGGATGGTGTCGCCGTCGTCGACCAGGACGTCGGTCGGTACGGGGATGCCGTCGGCGTCGTCCCGTCCCGCGTACGTGCGCGCGCCCGTGGCGGCGACGACCTCGGCGAGCGCCTGCCAGTGGTCGCCGTGCTGATGCGTGGTGACGACCGAGGCGATGCCGTCGTCGCCGATGCTGCCGAGCAGAGTGCCCGCGTCGTTGGCGGCGTCGATCAGCAGCTGCTCGTCCGTGGCCCGGCAGCGAAGCAGATAGGCGTTGTTGTCCATCGGGCCGACCGCGATCTTCGTGATGATCAGGTCCGGCAGTTCATGCACATCGGCCGGGCCGCCGACCTTCACCGCTCCGCTGTACGTCATGACGTTCAGCCTATAGCGGGGGAGGGGCCCGGCCGAGGGGAGCGACTACAGCGGGGGAAGGTCCGGCAGCGGGCCGCCGACCACGGTCAGAGCGGATCCGTCGCGGCGGCCGGCGAGCCAGCCCAGCAGGTCGGCCCGGCGGCCCGTCACGGTGACCTCCACCCCACCCTCGCGGCCGGTCGGGGTCCGGCGTCGGTCGTCCTGCTCGATCAGCACGGCGGGTACGTCGGGATGCCCCCGGAAGCGGTCGGCCAGGACGTCGATCTCGCGCTGGGCGAACTCCTCGGGGAGGTCCTCCAGCTCGTACCCGATCCCGAGGTCCACACGGTGCAGCTCCACCTCGATCCACCGCCGGAACGGCACCCGGGACGCCGAGTCGGTGACCCCGCCCCGCAGCTCCACCGTGCGCGACCAGTCCGCCGGGGCCGCCCCCGCCTCCTGGAAGCGCGCCGCACTGTCGCGCAGGTCGGCGAGGTGGACGGCGAGGGGGCGGGGGGCGTCCCGCTCGATGTCGGTGTCCCGGGCGTCCGCGGAGACGTACATGGGACGGCCTTCGAGGACGTTCACCAGGGCGTCCGCGTTGCGGGCGAGGTGGGCGAGGACGTGGCCGCGGGTCCAGCCGGGCAGTCGTGACGGCTCGGTCACAGCCGCGTCGTCCAGTTTGGCGACTGCGATGAGCAAGCGGTCGGTCGCGTCACGTACAGACGCCAGGTCATGCGCGTGATCAATCATGGTGCTGACCTTAGCTCCGCCACACCTTCGGGTGAAGGTGGTGAAGGTGTGCCGTAAATCGAATGCACGTGCTATATGGTCGGGCGTGGCGTCGGGCATGCTGGATGGTCGGGGATTGTTATGCACTCCGGGAATCCGACCGGCGTTGTCAGTGGCTCCCCCTAGTCTGAGAAAGCACGGGGGCCTCGCCCCTGTCACTTCTCTCAAGAAAGGTGCGGACCGGCGTGGCCGACCGTCTCATCGTCCGTGGCGCGCGCGAGCACAACCTGAAGAACGTCTCGCTCGACCTGCCTCGCGACTCGCTCATCGTCTTCACGGGCCTGTCCGGGTCGGGCAAGTCCTCCCTGGCCTTCGACACCATCTTCGCCGAGGGCCAGCGGCGCTATGTGGAATCGCTCTCCTCGTACGCCCGCCAGTTCCTCGGCCAGATGGACAAGCCGGACGTCGACTTCATCGAGGGACTCTCGCCCGCGGTCTCCATCGACCAGAAGTCGACCTCGCGCAACCCGCGCTCGACGGTCGGCACCATCACCGAGGTCTACGACTATCTGCGCCTGCTCTTCGCGCGCATCGGCAAGCCGCACTGCCCCGAGTGCGGCCGCCCGATCTCGCGCCAGTCGCCGCAGGCCATCGTCGACAGAGTCCTGGAGCTGCCGGAGGGGAGCCGCTTCCAGGTGCTGTCGCCGCTGGTGCGTGAGCGCAAGGGCGAGTTCGTCGACCTCTTCGCCGACCTGCAGACCAAGGGCTACTCCCGCGCGCGGGTGGACGGCGAGACGATCCAGCTCTCCAACCCGCCCGTCCTGAAGAAGCAGGAGAAGCACACCATCGAGGTGGTCGTCGACCGCCTCACGGTGAAGGACTCCGCCAAGCGCCGCCTCACCGACTCCGTCGAGACCGCACTCGGCCTGTCCGCCGGCATGGTCGTGCTCGACTTCGTCGACCTCCCCGAGGACGACCCCGAGCGCGAGCGCATGTTCTCGGAGCACCTGTACTGCGCGTACGACGACCTGTCCTTCGAAGAGCTGGAGCCCCGCTCCTTCTCCTTCAACTCGCCCTTCGGCGCCTGCCCCGAGTGCACCGGCATCGGCACGCGCATGGAGGTCGACCCGGAGCTGATCGTCCCGGACGAGGACAAGTCCCTCGACGAGGGCGCCATCCACCCCTGGTCGCACGGCCACACCAAGGACTACTTCGGCCGCCTGATCGGCGCCCTCGCGGACGCGCTGGGATTCCGTACGGACATCCCCTTCGCCGGTCTGCCGCAGCGCGCCAAGAAGGCCCTCATGTACGGCCACAAGACCCAGATCGAGGTCCGCTACCGCAACCGGTACGGCCGCGAGCGCGTCTACACGACCCCGTTCGAAGGCGCCGTCCCCTTCGTCAAGCGCCGGCACAGCGAGTCCGAGAGCGACGCCGGCCGGGAGCGCTTCGAGGGCTACATGCGCGAGGTGCCCTGCCCCACCTGTGAGGGCACGCGCCTCAAGCCGGTCGTCCTCGCGGTCACCGTCATGGGGAAGTCGATCGCCGAGGTCGCCGCGATGTCCATCAGCGACTGTGCGGACTTCCTGGGCGAGCTGAAGCTGACCGCCCGCGACAAGAAGATCGCCGAGCGCGTGCTGAAGGAGGTCAACGAGCGGCTCAAGTTCCTGGTCGACGTCGGCCTGGACTACCTCTCGCTGAACCGCGCGGCCGGCACGCTGTCCGGCGGCGAGGCCCAGCGCATCCGCCTCGCCACCCAGATCGGCTCCGGCCTCGTCGGCGTCCTGTACGTCCTCGACGAGCCGTCCATCGGCCTGCACCAGCGCGACAACCACCGGCTCATCGAGACCCTGGTCCGGCTGCGCGACATGGGCAACACGCTGATCGTCGTCGAGCACGACGAGGACACCATCAAGGTCGCCGACTGGATCGTCGACATCGGCCCCGGCGCGGGCGAGCACGGCGGCAAGGTCGTGCACAGCGGCTCCCTCAAGGAGCTGCTCGACAACGCCGAGTCGATGACCGGCCAGTACCTGTCCGGCAAGAAGGCCATCCCGCTGCCCGACATCAGGCGCCCGCAGGACCCGTCCCGCCGGCTCACGGTGCACGGCGCCCGCGAGAACAACCTCCAGGACATCGACGTGTCCTTCCCGCTGGGCGTCTTCACAGCAGTCACGGGCGTGTCCGGCTCCGGCAAGTCGACGCTGGTCAACGACATCCTGTACACGCACCTGGCCCGCGAGCTCAACGGCGCCCGGAGCGTCCCGGGACGCCACACGCGCGTGGACGGCGACGACCTCGTCGACAAGGTCGTGCACGTCGACCAGTCGCCCATCGGCCGCACGCCCCGGTCGAACCCGGCGACCTACACCGGCGTCTTCGATCACGTCCGCAAGCTGTTCGCCGAGACCACCGAGGCGAAGGTCCGCGGCTACATGCCCGGCCGCTTCTCCTTCAACGTCAAGGGCGGCCGCTGCGAGAACTGCGCGGGCGACGGCACGATCAAGATCGAGATGAACTTCCTCCCTGACGTGTACGTCCCGTGCGAGGTCTGCCACGGCGCCCGCTACAACCGGGAGACTCTGGACGTCCACTACAAGGGCAAGTCCATCGCCGACGTCCTGAACATGCCGATCGAAGAAGCCATGCACTTCTTCGAGGCCGTGCCGGCGATCTCCCGCCACCTCAGGACGCTGAACGACGTCGGTCTCGGCTACGTCCGCCTCGGACAGTCCGCGACCACCCTGTCCGGCGGCGAGGCCCAGCGGGTGAAGCTCGCCAGCGAGCTCCAGAAGCGCTCCACCGGACGCACGGTCTACGTCCTGGACGAGCCGACCACCGGCCTGCACTTCGAGGACATCAGCAAGCTGCTGACGGTCCTGGCCGGGCTCGTCGACAAGGGCAACACGGTCATCGTCATCGAGCACAACCTCGACGTGATCAAGACCGCCGACTGGGTCGTCGACATGGGCCCCGAGGGCGGCGCGGGCGGCGGCCTGGTCGTCGCCGAGGGCACGCCCGAGCAGGTCGCGGGCGTCCCGGCCAGCCACACCGGCAAGTTCCTCCAGGAGGTCCTCGGCGCCGACCGGATCAGCGACGCGGCCCCGGTGCCGGCCCCGCGCAAGACGGCGGCCAAGAAGGCGGTGGCGGCCGCATCGGCGGCGAAGAAGACGGCAACGGCGAGGGCGACCACCGCGAAGACGGCCAAGGCCGTCAACAACACGGCGGCAAAGAAGACGACCGGAGCCGTCAAGAAGGCCACGCCCGCGAAGAAGACGACCCGGGCCCCCAAGGCCTGACGAGGGAGCACTGCGCGAGGGAGCACTGAGCCAGGGGCCGCTGCGGGCCGATCACAAGAACCCGCCGCGGCCCAGGCTTCCCCAAGGACCGCCCCGGGCGTTCTTGCCCCGCCCGCGCGCTTACGTCATCGTGACCGTGGCGGAACAGTCCGTGACGACGCGGGCACGCACCGTCGACGACCACGGAGGGGGAGCCGGTGGTGGCCTGACATTCCGGCAGCTCGGGGCGGCCCGGCGGAACCACGTACGGCGAGGCCAGCCGATGTCACCTGGGACCGGCTCCAGAACCAGCTGGACTGGTTCGACCGGAAGAGTGCTCTCGCCCAACGGCGTTTCAAACAGCTGAAGTTGGCCACGCTGATGCTGGCGGCCGGGCTCCCGGTGACCGTCGCCGCCTCCGCGCCCAACTGGATCCCGGCGTTGATGGGTGCTCTCGTCGCGGTCATCGAGGGCGCGCAGCAGCTGTTCAAGTTCCAGGAGAACTGGATCAACTACCGGTCCGTGTGCGAGAGCCTGCGCCGCGAGCAGTACCTGTACCTGGCGCGTGCCGGGCACTACGGCGACACGGCCGACCCCGACACCCTGCTCGCCGAGATGGTGGAGCGGATCATCGGCCAGGAGACCACTCACTGGGTGGAGCAGGAGACCACTCACTGGGTGGAGAGGGAGGCCACATGATCGTCGTCTTCACCGGCCGGCGTCCGTCAGGGCCGGACGGGGTGTTTCCCGATGCCGCCGTGGACTGGCTCGAGGAGCGCCTGAAGCTCCTCTTCGGCGGACTGCGGCCGCGGCTCGCCGTGGGATCCGCCGCCGCGGGCACGGACCTACTGGCCGCCGGGGCGGCACTGAGCGTCGGCATCCCGGTCGACCTCGTGGTCACCGAGAACCCCGAGGAGTTCGTGGGCGCTTCCGTCGCCGACAAGGGACCCCAATGGGAGGAGCGCTTTCGCACGCTGACGGCACACACGAAGGCATCCCTCGTCCCCGTGCCGGGAGCGAAGGCCGACGATGACGGGTTCCGTGCCGTCAACCAGGCGCTTCTGAACCACGCCCGCGACAGCCTCCACACCCCGGGCCAGGAAGCAGACGAACCCGAGGAGCTCGTGGTGGTCGCGGTCACCGAAGGGCGCCGTGCGGGAGAGGACCATACCGAGTCCCTGGCCTTGTCGGCCAAGGCGCTCGGCCACCTCGTGCTGCGCCTGAACCCCTCGCAGAGCCGGTCCGCGGCACAGACGGCGTTCGTCGCCATGCCGTACGGCGGCAAGGCCGACTCCACCCGGGAACTCAAGCGGTTCGAGGCGGACGAGTCCTGGCACCGGGTGCTCGTGCCCGCCCTGCTCGACAGCGGATACCGGCCGATCCGCACGGACCTGGAAGCAGGCCTGAAGAGCATCGACGCCCGCATGCTGCACAGCATCAACACCGCCGATCTCTTCGTGGCGGATCTCGCCACGCTCAACCCCAACGTCCTGTGGGAACTGGGCGTGCGGCACGCCTGGCGGCCCTCCGCCACGCTCCTCATGGCGCCGCACTGGGTCACGCCGCCCTTCGACCTGGGGCATTCGACCATCCAGCGCTACGAGCGGGGGATGAAGAAGGTCAGCGACCGGCAGGCGGTCGCGGCCATCGGCAAGCTCAAGGACGCGCTGAACGCGACGCAACGGGGGGTCGACAGCCCGGTGTGGGCGGTCTTCCCCACGCTGGAGCCCGTAGAGCTGCCTCCCTACGCCGACGGGGAGCTCTACTCGCGGCTGACGCGCTACAGCGAGGAGATCTCCCTGGCGGCTGCCCTGCGTGACGCCGGGAAACTGCTCGACATCGCCGATCGGGTACGGCAGGACGGACTGTCCGTCGGCAACTGCCACACCCAGCTGGAGCAGATCGGTCTGGCCCTCGTGACGCTGGGCGACTTCGACGAGGGGCGGGAACTGCTCGAGCCGCTGGCCGCGGCCGACGTCTCCTGCGGCCGGGTCCGTATGCAGCAGCGGTACGCCCTCACGCTGATCCACCGTGACGGGACGCCCGAGGAACGGCTGACGTACCTCAAGGGGGCGGAGCGCAGATTACTGCTGCTCGACGACCGCCGCCCGGGCTCCTCCGAGACCTTGGGACTGCTCGGCAGCGCGGCCAAGAGGGCCTTCGAACTCGCCCTCCGGCTCGGACAGAAGAACGCCCTGCCCCATCTGGACCGCGCCATCGAGGCCTACCACAGCGGCATGGTGGCCGACCCCGGCGACTACTACCCGGGGATCAACGCGCTCGCCCTCGTGAGAGTGAGGGGACAGCACTTCGGCGGCGGTCAGGGCGACTTGGCGCTGGCGGAGTCCCTGCTCCCGGTGGTCCGCTTCGCCGTCGAGCGCCGAAAGATCGGCCCGAACGACACCTGGGAGCACGCCACCCTGGCCGAACTCGCCCTGCATCAGCACCTGCTGGACAAGGACATGGCTCCGGTGCCGCCCGTCGAAGCACTGCACCACTACACCGTGGCGGCCCACTCCGCCGACGGCGCCGAACTCTCCTCCATGCGCCGCCAACTCGAGTTCCTCCTGGCCGCGGGAGACCGGGCCGAGGTGATCGGACCACTGCTCGCGGCCCTCGCAGCGCCCGCCGAAGGGAACACGCTGTGACATCCGCCGTACGTGATTGCCGCCCGGCGTTTCTCAGACCAGTTCCGCCGCGTACGGCGGCTCCGCGCCCGCGCGTGAGCAGGTGATCGCCGCAGCGCGCGCGGCGAACCTCAGCAACTGGGCCCAGCCGTCCGGGCCCAGGCCGGCGAGGGCTTCCAAGGACAGGGCGGCACGGGCGGACAGGCCGTGCAGCAGGGCCGCGTTCACGGTGTCGCCGGCCCCGATCGTGTCGACGACGTCGACCTTCTCGCCGGGCACGGAGTGCACCGCGCCGTCCCGGGTGAAGGCGGTCAGCCCGTCGCCGCCGTGGGTGATCACGACGGCGGAGGGCCCCGCGGCCAGCCACTCCCGCGGGGTGCCGCCCAGCCACAGCGCGTCCTCCTCGGAGAGCTTGAGCAGTGACACCGACGGCAGCCAGCTCTTGAAGCGGGCCCGGTAGGCGTCCGCGTCGGGGATCAGGCCCGCCCGGATGTTCGGGTCGAGCAGGGTGAAGACGCCCTGCGCGGCCGCGGTCCGCATCAGCTCCTCGTAGGCGCTCGCGCCCGGCTCCAGGACCAGCGAGCAGGTGCCGAAGGAGACCGCCCGGGCGCCCGCGGGAAGTTCCGTGGGCGCCGTGAACAGCCGGTCCGCGGTGCCGTCGACGTAGAAGGAGTAGGCGGCCGAGCCGTGCGTGTCGATCGTGGCGACCGCGAGGGTGGTCGGCTCCTTGCCACGCTGTACGGCCGTCACGTCCACCCCCGCCTCCCGCAGCCCGTCGAGCAGCGCCTCGCCGAAGGCGTCGTACGAGACGCGGGAGCAGAAGGCCGTGGGGGAGCCGAGGCGGCCGAGGGCCAGGGCCGTGTTGTACGGGCCGCCTCCGAGCGCCGGCTTGAGGCCCGCGAGGGCGCCCGTGCCCTGCGGTACCAGGTCGATCAGGGCCTCTCCGGCGACGACGATCACGAGACGGTTCCTCTCTCGGACTGCGGAAGTTGCGAGGGTTGCGAGATCTGCAACGGCTGCAAGGAGCCAGGTGGCTGCAAGGGCTGAGGGCGCTGCGAGGCCTGAGGGCTCTGCGAGCGCTCCGGCTCGTCGGCGCAGCCGCAGGAGGCGCGGTGGACGAAGGCGCAGGGGAGCCGCACGGTCCGGGCGGGCCGGTCCGGCGCGGCGAGACGTTCCAGGAGCACCCGGACCGCCTGGGCGCCGATCTCCCTGCTGGGCTGGGCGATCGCGGTGAGCCGGGGCGTGAACAGATCCGCCCAGGCGAAGTCGTCGAAGCAGCACAGCGCGATGTCGTCCGGCACGGACAGGCCGTGCTCGCGCAGTGCGCGCAGGGCGCCGATGGTCATCGCGTTGTTGGCGGTGACGAGCGCGGTGGGTGGCGCGGCGAGCGACAGCAGGGCCGCCGTGGCCCGTTCACCGCCGGCCGACTCGGAGTCGCCGTGCACGACGAGGCGTTCGTCGTAGGGGAACCCGGCGGCGGCGAGGCCGTGCCGGTAACCGGTGATCCGCTCGCCGGTGGTGCTCAGCCCGGGCCGGCCCGCGACCAGGGCGATCCGCCGGTGGCCGAGCCCGGCGAGATGCGTGACCAGCCGGGCCGTCGGTTCGGCACTGTCGGCGCAGACCTGGTCGAAGCGCGGTGCGCGGTCCTCGGCGGAGTCGATCACCCGGTCGAGGAACACGGCCGGTACCTCGTGACGCGTGAGGTAGGCGACGAGTTCGCGCGGGTCGGCGGAGGGCGCGACGATCATGCCGTCCACCCGCCGTTCGTGCAGGAGCTGGACGACCTTGCGCTCGTGCTCCGGATCGTCGTGCGGGTCGGCGATCAGCAGGCTGTAGCCGTGCTCCAGGGCGGCGGCCTCGACTCCCTGGAGGATCTCCGTGAAGTAGGGGTTGCTGATCGCCGACACCGCGAGGCCGATCGACCTGGTGCGGGAGGTCACCAAGGAGCGGGCGAGGGTGTTGGGCGTGTAGCCGAGCTCCTCGACGGCTTCCAGCACGGCCTGACGGGTGTGCGGCAGGACCGGCCGGGTGTCGTTCAGCACGTGGGAGACGGTCGCCACGGACACGCCGGCACTGCGTGCGACGTCGGCCATGGTCGGCATGAGGTCTCCTCCGGAACGACACCGGGATCGGATTCCCTCCCGGAACGGCACGGGGAACGTATCGCATGCGGCGGCAGACGTAAACGCTTGCGCAAGCGTTTACGTGCAGTCACCCGGCAAGGAACGCGGCCAGGATCACGTTGCAGGAGTACGCCCAGGTGCATGCGGAGGTACAGACCTGGGAACGGGGGCTCACTCCCAGTCCCACCCGATCCCCACGACCCCCGACCGCACCCGCGGCTCGACGAGGTGCACCGAGTGGTGCCGGCCGGTCAGCGCCAGCTCCTGGCGCCCGCTGCGCGGCGCCGCCGCCGAGTGCTGGGCGAACCGGTGGCAGCGCACCGGCAGCGCGTTCTCGTCGAAGCGCACCTGGAGCGCGTACTGGCCGCCGGCCGGCCCGAATCCGCGGACGTACTCCCGTGACGCGCCGGCCGTGCCGTCCTCGACGCCGTAGCGGAAGAGGAACGTGTCGCCGGCCCGCAGCCGCGTGTCGAAGAGCAGCTCGGCCACGAACACCCCGGTGTCGTGGTCCGAACGAACGCGTCCCGTGCGGCAGTTCTCCAAGGCGTGGACGCTCATGCGCTCCGGCGCGCACCCCGGGTCGCCGTGGTGGACGGCCACGAAGCGGTCGACGCCGTCCCGGTGGGCCCGCACGATGTGGTGCGACTCGCGTCCGGCCAGCTCGCGGCGCGCGCCGATCCGTACCCGCTCGTGGTGGCCGAGGGTGTGCAGCCCGCCGTCGAGCGGCGAGTCCAGCTCGGCCAGCAGCTGCTCCAGGACGCCGGAGGCCTCGACGAGGGAGCGGTAGGAACGGGCCGCGGGCCGGTGCGAGGCCGGATCCTCGTCGGCCTGGGCGAGCAGCCGGATCAGCGACTCCTGCGGCAACTGGAGGATCTCCTCCAGAGCCCGTACGGCCCGCAGCGACTCGGGGCGCTGCGGGCGCCGGGCGCCCTGCTGCCAGTAACTCAGGCTGGTCACACCGACCTTGACCCCGTGGCGCGACAGATGGTGCTGCACGCGCTGCAACGGCAGTCCGCGGGCGGCGATCGCGGCCCGCAGTGCGACGTGGAAGGGGCCGCCACGCAGGGCCGAGTCCAGTTCCGCGGTGGCGACGGTGGCGACGTCCGCGTGCTGTGTGGCGTGCGGCATGCAGGGGCCTTTCTGTGAATGTTCACAACGGCTGGTCAGACCGTTCGCGGGAGTCGTCGGGGCCCGCGTCGGCGCCGTGGGTCTTCACATCCGTACGCCGTCGTTCAGGGCCCCGAGCTCCCCCGCATTGAAGCGTGTTGACCAAGCCCCGACAACACCTGTTGCCCAACCGTGGCGGGCTCCCGGCCGACTTCACGTCCCTCACGCCGCGGCGGTGGGCCCGTCCTCGCCCAGCGCCTCCCGGATCGCCCGCGCGGACAGGGCCGACTTGGGCAGGAACCCGCGCGCGGGGCCGGCGGCGACGAGCTCCTGGAAGTCGTCCAGGGAGTGGGTCGAGATGAGGATCACGGGGGCCCGCGGTCGGTCAGCTGCCAGGCCATGTCGAAGCCGTTCGCGCCGTCCAGGTCGAGGTCGACGAGGGCGACGTCCACGCGAGTGTCCCGGACCCGTGCGAGGGCCTCGGCGCCGGTCGAGGCGAGGCCGACGACGCGGATCCCACCCTGCTCCAGCAGGGCGCGCGGCCTGCAGGAACCGGGCGCTGTCATCGACGATGAGACAGCGCAGCGACATGTGCACAGCTTGCCAACCGGGCGACCACCGCGCTTTGCAGCCAGCGGCAAACCGCGCAGGACCCGTCCTGAAAAGAACGTCCCCCTCACCCAGCGCCGCGCTCGTCCACGGGCGGTAGCAAGGCGGCGCCCTGGGGAAGGCCGCGTTGTCCTCGTCTACGCCGCCGCACGTGGCGTCACCGAGAGCCGCCGCGCGGCCCGCGAACAGGCCGCCCTGCGCGAGGTCGCCACCCTGGTGGCCCGCGGGCTGCCGCCGCACGAGGCGTTCTCCGCAGTCGCCCACCAGGTGGGGACGGTGCTGAGCAGCGGTTCCGCAGCCGTCCTGCGGTACGCGGCCGACGGCACCGCCACCGTCCTCGGCACCCCCCACGGGCCCGCCATGGAGGTCGGGGCGGCCGCCGCCGAGGTGGCCCGGACCGTCGTCCCGCGCGCGTGGGGCGCTCGGTGGATGCGCCGGTCGTCGTGGACGACCGCCTCTGGGGCGTCGTCTTCGCGGCCGCCGCCGGCCCGGAACCGCTGCCCCCGGGCACCGAGTCCCGGCTTGCCGACTTCACGCAACTCGTCACCGCCGCCATCGCCAACGCCGACAGCCGGGCGCAGCTCACGGCGTCCCGCGTGCGTGGTGGCCGCCGGGGACGCCTCCCGGCGGGCGCATCGAACGCGATCTGCGCGACGGGTCCAGCAGTGCCTCGTCTCGGTCCAGCTGGACCTCAGGATGGCGCAGGCCATGCTGAAGGAGCGGTCCGACGGCCTGCCCGAGCAACTGGACCACGTGGCCAAGGGCACGGACGAAGCCTTCGACGACCTTCTCCAGGTCGCACCCGCCGCGCGCCCCTCCCCGTCGTACTGGACCTCGGGCTGCCCCCGAACCGGCTCCCCGAGCAGACGGAGGTCGCCGTCTGACCATCACCGACGACGGCACAGGAGGCGCCGAGCCGGGCCCCGGCTCCGGGCTGGTCGGACTCGTCGACCGAGTGGAGGCGATCGGCGGGAGGCTGACCGTCGGCAGCCCGCCGGGCCGAGGCACGACACTCACCGTACGGCTGCCGCTGAGCGGTCCGAGCGCGGACATGCGACCGCCCGGGGCGCACGCCGGAGGAGTCTGCCCAGGTCGGGGAAACCTGGACTCGGTGACGTCACGTACGCTCCGGGCGGTCGGGTCGGACGGAGAGGCGTGCCGTCCGGCTCGTGGGGCGGCGCAGTGCCGCCGTGTCGTGCCTGTTCTAGATGCGGCGGGCCGCGCCGCGTCGTGCCTTCGGTACGCGCTTGGCACGCACGATGTCGGCATCCCGCGGGTCGAGGGCGTCGTACGGCGCGTATCTGTCGTCCGTGGTCCGGCCGGTACGACCCGACCGCCGTGGCTTCTCGATCCGTTTCTGCCGCATGTCCGCAGCCCTTCGACCGACGACCCGCCGTTCCTCACGTCTTCGAGGACGGCCGGTCTCTTCGTGTCCGCTTGTGTCCGCAGTGACTCCAGCATCCCTCGGATACGACCGCGTGTCGTCACGGCAAGCCCCCAGTTCCGCTTCCTGCCAGCCGTACCTCCAGGACTCCGGCAGGCTGTTGAGGCGCATTTTCAGGGGTCGCAAGGGGGGCCGGAACCATGGACGCACCGCGGCAGCCCGCGCGGGGACGGGTCGTTCTCGCCGAAGACGACGTGCTCTCCGGGAGGGCCCGGCCAGCCTCTGCGAGCGCGTCGGCTACGAGGTGGCCGGTCAGACCGGCGACGCGACCCGGCTCCTCGAACTGGTCGCCGACAAGCGCCCCGATCTCGCGATCGTCGACATACGCATGCCGCCGGACCACTCCACCGAGGGCCTGAAGGCGGCCGGCACCATCCGCGAGCGCCACCGGGCACCGGCATCCTCGTCCTGTCGGCGTACGTCGAGGTCGAGGACGTCCTGGAACTGCTGGCGAGCGGCCGCAAGGTCGGCTATCTCCTCAAGAGCCGGGTCACGGACGTCGACGAGTTCACCGAGGCCCTGGAACGGATCGGCAGGGGCGGCTCGGTCGTCGACCCGTCCCTGGTGCAGGAGCTGTTCTCGGCCCAGCGCCGCGACGACCCCCTGTCCCACCTCATCGGCCGCGAGCGCGAGGTCCTCGCCCTCACGGAGGACACCGACGACCACCGCCGGGTACTGGCGGTTCTCACCTTCCTGGAGTCCCGCTGACGGTGGCGGACCGTTGTCCACAGGCCCGCCGCGCTGTCAGTTCCCGCCAGTAGGGTGTGAGACATGGCCGATCCCTCCAGCTACCGCCCCAAGCCGGGACAGATCCCGGACTCTCCCGGGGTGTACAGGTTCCGCGACGAGCACCGCCGGGTGATCTACGTCGGAAAGGCGAAGAGCCTGCGCCAGCGCCTGGCGAACTACTTCCAGGACCTGGCGGGCCTGCACCCCCGCACCCGCACCATGGTCACCACGGCCGCGTCCGTGGAATGGACGGTGGTGTCCACGGAGGTCGAGGCCCTGCAGCTGGAGTACTCCTGGATCAAGGAGTACGACCCCCGGTTCAACGTCAAGTACCGCGACGACAAGAGCTACCCGTACCTCGCGGTGACGATGAACGAGGAGTTCCCGCGCGTACAGGTGATGCGCGGTCACAAGAAGAAGGGTGTGCGCTACTTCGGGCCGTACGGCCACGCGTGGGCGATCCGTGACACCGTCGACCTCCTGCTGCGCGTCTTCCCCGTCCGCACCTGCTCGGCCGGCGTCTTCAAGAACGCCGCCCGCACCGGCCGCCCCTGCCTGCTCGGCTACATCGGCAAGTGCTCCGCGCCCTGCGTGGGCCGCGTCTCCGCCGAGGAACACCGCGAACTCGCCGACGAGTTCAGCGACTTCATGGCCGGTCGCACGGGCACGTATCTGCGCCGCCTGGAGAAGCAGATGACGGCGGCGGCCGAGGAGATGGAGTACGAGCGGGCGGCCCGCCTGCGCGACGACATCGGGGCCCTGAAGAAGGCCATGGAGAAGAGCGCGGTCGTGCTCGCCGACGCGACCGACGCCGACCTCATCGCGGTCGCCGAGGACGAGCTGGAAGCGGCCGTGCAGATCTTCCACGTCCGCGGCGGACGCGTGCGCGGCCAGCGCGGCTGGGTCACCGACAAGGTCGAGGAGATCACCACCGGCGCCCTGGTCGAACACGCCCTCCAGCAGCTCTACGGCGAGGAGACCGGCGACTCCGTCCCCAAGGAGGTTCTCGTCCCGGCCCTGCCCGACCCGGTCGAGCCCGTCCAGGAGTGGCTCACCGAGCGGCGCGGGTCGAACGTGTCGCTGCGCATCCCGCAGCGCGGCGACAAGAAGGCCCTCATGGAGACCGTGGAGCGCAACGCCCAGCAGTCGCTCGTGCTGCACAAGACCAAACGCGCCTCCGACCTCACCACGCGCTCGCGCGCGCTGGAGGAGATCGCCGACGCCCTCGACCTGGACAGCGCGCCGCTCCGGATCGAGTGCTACGACATCTCGCACCTCCAGGGCGACGACGTGGTGGCCTCCATGGTCGTCTTCGAGGACGGACTCCAGCGCAAGAGCGAGTACCGCCGCTTCCAGATCAAGGGCTTCGAGGGCCAGGACGACGTCCGCTCCATGCACGAGGTGCTCACCCGCCGCTTCCGGCGCTACCTCGCCGAGAAGGAGCGGACGGGGGAGTGGGCCGACGGCGAGAACACCGACGCCGACGGCCTCGGCAACGGCCTCACCGAGGAGGACGGCCGCCCCAAGCGCTTCGCCTACCCGCCCCAGCTCGTCGTCGTCGACGGCGGCCGGCCCCAGGTCGCCGCCGCCAAGAAGGCCCTCGACGAACTCGGCATCGACGACATCGCCGTCTGCGGCCTCGCCAAGCGCCTGGAGGAGGTCTGGCTGCCGGACGACGACGACCCGGTGGTCCTGCCCCGCACCAGCGAGGGCCTCTACCTCCTCCAGCGCGTCCGCGACGAGGCCCACCGCTTCGCGATCACCTACCAGCGCACCAAGCGCGCCAAGCGCTTCCGCGCCGGCCCCCTGGACGAGGTGCCGGGCCTGGGCGAGACACGCAAACAGGCACTCCTCAAGCACTTCGGTTCGGTGAAAAAGCTGAGGTCAGCGACAATCGACCAGATCTGCGAGGTTCCCGGCATAGGCCGCAAGACAGCCGAGACGATCGCCGTGGCCCTCGCCCAGGCGGCTCCGGCCGCACCCGCCGTGAACACGGCGACCGGAGAGATCATGGAAGAGGAATCCGACACCATGGGTTCCAGTGGGGAGTCCGTGACGATGGGCGCCCCGGACGAACGACGGGGGCAGGAGACATGAATGTGAACGAGCACGACGAGCACGACGAGCAACAAGACCAAGCCGGAGACGGAGCACAGGTGAGTACGGGCACGCCCAACGACACGGCTGCAGTCCCGGACGCGGCCATCCCCGAGCTGGTGATCATCTCCGGCATGTCCGGGGCCGGCCGCTCGACGGCCGCCAAGTGTCTGGAGGACCTCGGCTGGTTCGTCGTCGACAACCTCCCGCCCGCGCTGATCCCCACCATGGTGGAGCTCGGCGCCCGCTCCCAGGGCAACGTGGCGCGGATCGCGGTCGTCGTCGACGTACGCGGCCGGCGCTTCTTCGACAACCTCCGCGAGTCCCTCGCCGACCTGGACGGCAAGAACGTCACCCGGCGGATCGTCTTCCTGGAGTCCTCGGACGAGGCCCTGGTGCGGCGCTTCGAGTCGGTGCGCCGCCCGCACCCCCTCCAGGGCGACGGCCGCATCGTCGACGGCATCGCCGCCGAACGCGAGCTGCTGCGCGAGCTGCGCGGCGACGCCGACCTGGTGATCGACACCTCCAGCCTGAACGTGCACGAGCTGCGCGCCAAGATGGACGCCCAGTTCGCCGGCGAGGAGGAGCCCGAGCTGCGGGCCACCGTCATGTCCTTCGGCTTCAAGTACGGCCTCCCGGTCGACGCCGACCTGGTCGCGGACATGCGCTTCCTGCCCAACCCGCACTGGGTCCCGGAGCTGCGCCCCTTCACCGGCCTCAACGAGGAGGTCTCCGCGTACATCTTCAACCAGCCCGGCGCCAAGGAGTTCCTCGACCGGTACTCCGAACTGCTCAGGCTCATCGCGGCCGGCTACCGCCGCGAGGGCAAGCGGTACGTGACCATCGCCATCGGCTGCACCGGCGGCAAGCACCGATCGGTCGCCACCTCGGAGAAGCTCGCCGCGCGCCTCGCGGCCGAGGGCGTGGAGACGGTGGTCGTGCACCGGGACATGGGACGGGAATGACAGGACGTACTCCGCGGCTGAGCAGGCTGCGCCGGGCCGTGCCCGAAGGGCGTGCGAGCCGGCCCGTAGAGGCCCGCGGTGCCAAACCGCGCCGCCGCGGCGCCCAGCCCAAGGTGGTCGCCCTCGGCGGCGGCATGGGCCTGTCCGCCTCGCTCGCCGCACTGCGCCGGATCACCGGCGACCTCACCGCCGTCGTCACCGTGGCCGACGACGGCGGCTCCAGCGGACGCCTGCGCGACGAGCTGGGCGTGCTGCCGCCCGGCGACCTGCGCAAGGCGCTGGCAGCGCTGTGCGGCGACGACGAGTGGGGCCAGACCTGGGCCCGCGTCATCCAGCACCGCTTCCAGTCCAAGGGCGACCTGCACGAACACGCGGTCGGCAACCTGCTGATCGTCGCCCTGTGGGAGCAGCTCGGCGACCACGTCCAGGCCCTCGACCTGGTCGGCAGGCTGCTGGGCGCGCACGGGCGCGTGCTGCCCATGTCCGCCGTACCGCTGGAGCTCCAGGCCCTGGTCAAGGGCCACGACCCGGACCGCCCGGAGGACGTCGACACCGTGCGGGGACAGGCGACCGTCGCCCTCACGCCCGGCGAGGTGCAGTCCGTGCACGTGGTGCCGCACGACCCGCCTGCGGTGCCGGAGGCGGTGGCGGCCGTCCTCGACGCGGACTGGGTGGTCCTCGGTCCCGGCTCCTGGTTCTCCTCGGTGATCCCGCACCTGCTCGTGCCCGATCTCCTGGACGCGCTCACCCAGACGAAGGCGCGCCGGGTCCTCTCCCTGAACCTCGCCCCGCAGCCCGGAGAAACCGATGGCTTCTCCCCGCAGCGTCATTTGGAGGTTTTGGGACGACACGCCCCTAAACTCGCCCTGGACGTGGTGCTGGCCGACGAGGCCGCCGTGCCCGACCGTGATGTGCTCACCGAGGCCGCCAAGCGGCTCGGTGCCGCGGTCGAGCTGGCCCCGGTCGCCCAGAGGGACGGAACTCCTCGGCACGACCCGGAGCTGTTGGCCGCCGCGTACGACCGTATTTTTCGGATGCATGGAAGGATCGGCCCATGGCGATGACGGCAGCGGTGAAGGACGAGATCTCCCGACTCCCCGTCACCCGTACCTGCTGCAGAAAGGCGGAGGTCTCCGCCCTTCTGCGGTTCGCCGGCGGCCTCCACCTGGTGAGCGGGCGCATCGTGATCGAGGCGGAGCTGGACACCGCGATGGCGGCCCGCCGCCTCAAACGGGACATCCTGGAGATCTTCGGCCACAGCTCCGAGCTGATCGTGATGGCACCGGGCGGACTGCGCCGCGGCTCGCGCTACGTCGTACGGGTGGTCGCCGGCGGCGACCAGCTGGCCCGGCAGACCGGCCTGGTCGACGGCCGGGGCCGCCCGATCCGCGGCCTGCCCCCGCAGGTCGTCTCCGGTGCCACCTGTGACGCGGAGGCGGCCTGGCGCGGCGCGTTCCTGGCGCACGGCTCGCTCACCGAGCCGGGCCGCTCCTCCTCCCTGGAGGTGACCTGCCCCGGCCCCGAGGCGGCGCTCGCCCTGGTCGGCGCCGCCCGCCGGCTGTCGATCGCCGCGAAGGCCCGCGAGGTGCGGGGAGTGGACCGGGTCGTGGTCCGTGACGGTGACGCGATCGGTGCGCTGTTGACCCGGCTCGGCGCGCACGAGTCCGTGCTGGCATGGGAGGAGCGCCGGATGCGCCGCGAGGTGCGGGCCACGGCGAACCGTCTCGCCAACTTCGACGACGCCAACCTGCGCCGCTCCGCGCGCGCGGCCGTCGCCGCCGGCGCCCGCGTCCAGCGCGCCCTGGAGATCCTCGGCGACGACGTGCCCGAGCACCTCGCGGCCGCCGGCCGGCTGCGCATGGATCACAAGCAGGCCTCCCTGGAGGAGCTGGGCGCGCTCGCCGACCCGCCGCTGACCAAGGACGCCGTCGCGGGCCGTATCCGCCGCCTGCTGGCGATGGCCGACAAGCGGGCCCAGGACCTCGGCATCCCGGGCACCGAGTCCAGCATCACCGAGGAGATGGCGGACAACCTCGTGGGATGAGTCCCACCTTTAGCGCAACACGCCGGTGCCGACGCCCACTTGGGTGATCGGCACCGGCGTTTGCGTGTCGTTGAGGCACCCTTGACTGGATCATGGAGTGACATGAGCCTGGCATCTGTTCGCCGAGTGGCGAACCACTGCTAGGGGGGTTCATGAGACGAAAAGCGAGACCGATCCTCGCTGTTGGCGCGCTCCTGCTGGGCGGTGCGGGAATCGCACCCATCGCCCAGGCCGCAGGGAGTGAAGGTTCTCCCGATCCGAACGAGGTCAAGGTCTTCCGCGCCGACGTCACGCAGAAGCAGGTACCTCTGCTGCTGGCGGCCGGCCAGGACGGCCACGAACTCGGTGAGCAGGTACCCGAGAAGGGCGAGGCCACGGTCGAGGTCTACCTCACCGACCAGCAGGCCGAGAAGCTCGAGGACCAGGGCGTCGACCTCACCGAGCACAAGCTGTCCGCCAAGGCCTCGAATCGCGTCGAGGCAGCCGCCGAGGGCGTGTTCCGCCCGTACAGCGGAAAGGGCGGCCTGAAGGAGGAGATCGTCAAGGCCGGGCAGGAGAATCCCGACCTCACCAAGGTCGTCTCCATCGGCAAAACGGTCAACGGCCAGGACATCCTGGCGCTGAAGATGACCAAGGGCGCCAAGAAGTCCAAGGACGGCTCCAAGCCGTCCGTCCTGTACCTGTCCAACCAGCACGCGCGCGAGTGGATCACGCCGGAGATGACCCGCCGGCTGATGCACCACTACCTGGACAACTACAAGACGGACAAGAAGATCAAGAAGCTCGTCGACTCGACCGAGCTGTGGTTTGTGCTGTCGGCCAACCCCGACGGCTACGACTACACCTTCCAGAACTCCGACAACCGCCTGTGGCGCAAGAACCTGCGCGACAACAACGGCGACGGCGCCATCACCACCGGCGACGGTGTCGACCTCAACCGCAACTTCGCCTACAAGTGGGGCTACGACGACGAGGGCTCGTCCCCCAACCCCACCAGCCAGACCTACCGCGGCGCGGCCCCCGGGTCCGAGCCCGAGACCCAGGCACTGGACGCCTTCGAGCGGCGCATCGGCTTCGAGTACGGCATCAACTACCACTCCGCCGCCGAACTCCTTCTCTACGGAGTCGGCTGGCAGGTCGCCACGCCCACCCCGGACGACGTCCTCTACGAGGCACTCGCCGGCACCCCGGAGAACTCCGCGATCCCGGGCTACCACCCGCAGGTCTCCTCGGAGCTGTACACCACCAACGGCGAGGCCGACGGCCACGCGGCGAACGTCAACGGCATGGCGATGTTCACCCCCGAGATGTCGACCTGCCAGACCGCCTCGAACGTCGACCCGAACGACGCCTGGGAGCCGGCCGACTGCCTGTCGATCTTCACCTTCCCGGACGACGAGACGCTGATCCAGCAGGAGTTCGCCAAGAACATCCCGTTCGCGCTCTCCCTCGCCGAGTCCGCCGCCAGGCCCGACCAGCCGAAGTCCGCGGTCGGCCTGAGCGCCGCCGACTTCACCCCGGCCGCGTTCTCGACGTCGTACTCCCGCGGAGCGGACCAGGAGGTCTCGGTCGTCGTACGGAAGTCCGTGCGCGACAAGGAGCTCAAGTACCGCGTCAACGGCGGACGTACGGAGGACATGGCGCTCAGGGCGTGGAAGGGCGGCGAGACGTACGGCGGTGAGGACAACCTCCACTTCGACGAGTACCGGGCCAAGGTCGCCGACGGCGACCCGGGCGACAAGGTCGAGGTGTGGTTCACCGGCGAGACGCAGAGCGGCAAGAAGGTCTCCAGCGAGCACTTCACCTACACCGTGGCCGAACGGCCCCGCGCGGACGTCCTCGTCGTCGCCGAGGAGGGTGCGACCGCCACGCAGGCGCAGACGTACGTCGACGCGCTGAAGGCGAACGGCCGCAAGGCGCTGGTGTGGGACGTCGCCACCCAGGGCGCGCCCGACGCGCTCGGCGTGCTGAGCCACTTCGACACGGTCGTCCACTACACCGGCGCGAGCACCCCGGGCGTCGCCACCCAGCTGCAGCTGCGCGCCTTCCTGAACGAGGGCGGCAAGCTGGTCGAGGCGGGTGAGCTGGCCGGCGGCAGCGTCGACCTCGGCGGCGGCACCCTGTCGAACGACTTCAGCCAGTACTACCTGGGCGCCTACACACGTACGTCGACCCCCGGGGCCACCGGCTTCACCGGCTCCGGCGCACTCGCCGGCTTCACGGGCGCACTCGGCCCGGCGGCCGGCAACCCGCTGGACCGGGCCGGGACGTACGGCGTGACGTCCGACGAGTTGCCGGCGGACACGTACCCGCAGTTCGCGAGTGCGGGCGCGGGCCAGTTCGCCGGGACGGCCAACCCGTACGGGCCGTACGCGGGCTCCTCCATGGCCGCGGCCGTCCACACCGATGACGCGTACAAGCGGCTCACCCGGACCGTCGACCTCACCGGGGTGAGCGCGGCCGACAAGCCCACGCTCCGCACCCAGCTGCTGTGGGACACCGAGCCCGGCTACGACAACGTGCTGGTCGAGGCCCACACCACCGGGGCCGACGACTGGACCACGCTCCCGGAGGCGGGCGGTGCCACCCGCGCCACCGTGCCCGCGGACTGCGAGGCCGGGTACTACGTAGGGGAGCACCCCCAGCTCGAGCACTATCTGACCGTGGCGGCCGACGGCTGCACCGCGACCGGTACCACCGGCGCGTGGAACGCCCTCACCGGCGCCTCCAGCGGCTGGCAGCAGGTGAACTTCGACCTGAGCGCGTACGCCGGAAAGTCGGTCGAGGTCTCGATCAGCTACGTCACCGACCCGGGCAGCGGCGGCCACGGCGTCCTCGCCGACGATGCCTCCCTGGTCGTCGGCGGCACGCCCACCGGGACCGAGGGCTTCGAGACGTCGCTGGGCGTCTGGAGCGTGGCCGGACCGCCCGCGGGCAGCCCGGCCGTCCTCAAGGACTGGGCGCGCACCGGGGCGCTCTTCCAGACGTACGGAGCGGTCACCACGGACGACACCGTGCTGCTGGGTTTCGGCCTGGAGCACGTCGCCTCGGCGGCCGAACGGAGGGCTCTGGTGAAGAAGGCACTCGCGGCCCTCGACGGGTGAACCTGCCTGGTCAACCGCGTGTGATCCATCGTGATCACATCGGGTGATCAGGCTTCGGGCCCGGGCGGTCCGTACCGCTACTGGCGGGTACGGGCCGCCCTGCCGTGTATGGGGCGTCTCGATGTCACTCCGGAGCCGTCAGGGAGGTAGGGTCGTAGGCGGTCGGGGACATCCCATACAGCTCGCCGGTCTCGAACCGGCGTACCAACGAGGAGATCGGTTTCGTGACGATCCGCGTAGGCATCAACGGCTTTGGCCGCATCGGTCGTAACTACTTCCGCGCGCTGCTGGAGCAGGGTGCTGACATCGAGATCGTGGCTGTCAACGACCTGGGTGACACCGCGACCACCGCTCACCTGCTCAAGTACGACACCATCCTGGGCCGCCTGAAGGCCGAGGTGTCGCACACCGCCGACACGATCACTGTCGACGGCAAGACGATCAAGGTTCTTTCCGAGCGCAACCCCGCCGACATCCCGTGGGGTGACCTGGGCGTCGACATCGTCATCGAGTCGACCGGCATCTTCACCAAGAAGGCCGACGCCGAGAAGCACATCACCGGCGGCGCCAAGAAGGTCCTCATCTCGGCTCCGGCCAAGGACGAGGACATCACCATCGTGATGGGCGTCAACCAGGACAAGTACGACGCCGCGAACCACCACGTCATCTCCAACGCCTCCTGCACCACCAACTGTGTGGCGCCGATGGCCAAGGTTCTCGACGAGAACTTCGGCATCGTCAAGGGTCTGATGACGACGGTCCACGCGTACACGAACGACCAGCGCATCCTGGACTTCCCGCACTCGGACCTGCGCCGCGCCCGCGCCGCCGCCGAGAACATCATCCCGACCACCACCGGTGCCGCCAAGGCCACCGCGCTGGTCCTCCCGCAGCTCAAGGGCAAGCTGGACGGCATCGCGATGCGCGTCCCGGTCCCGACCGGCTCGGCCACCGACCTGGTCGTGACGCTGCAGCGCGAGGTCACCAAGGACGAGGTCAACGCCGCGTTCAAGAAGGCCTCCGACGACGGTGACCTCAAGGGCTACCTGACCTACACCGAGGACCCGATCGTCTCCTCGGACATCGTCGGCGACCCGGCCTCCTGCACCTTCGACTCCTCCCTGACCATGGTCCAGGAGGGCAACTCGGTGAAGATCCTCGGCTGGTACGACAACGAGTGGGGCTACTCCAACCGCCTCGTCGACCTGACGGTCTTCGTCGGCAACCAGCTCTGATCAACAGAGCAGGCACTTTGATGTGAGAACAGGGCTCGGGCAGCGCAGGGACGCGCTGCCCGAGCCCTGACTCACGTACGGACCGGCCCTCTTACGATCACGAGCGTCACGAGCATCACGAGCCCTCCTCAGGAGTCCCCTCAATGAAGACGATCGACGAACTTCTCGCCGAAGGCGTCGCCGGCCAGCGGGTCTTCGTCCGCGCCGACCTGAACGTGCCGCTGGACGGCACGACCATCACCGACGACGGCCGCATCCGCGCCGTCCTGCCCACCGTCAAGGCCCTCGCGGAGGCGGGCGCCCGGGTGGTCGTCGCCTCGCACCTGGGCCGCCCCAAGGGCGCCCCGGACCCGGCCTTCTCGCTCGGCCCGGCCGCCGCGCGCCTCGGTGAACTCCTGGGCGCCGAGGTGGCGTTCGCGACGGACACGGTCGGCGAGTCCGCCCAGTCGACCGTCGCCGGCCTCGCCGACGGCGGGGTCGCGGTCATCGAGAACCTGCGCTTCAACGCCGGCGAGACGAGCAAGGACGACGCCGAGCGCGGCGCCTTCGCCGACCAACTAGCCGCCCTCGCGGACGTGTACGTCGGTGACGGCTTCGGCGCGGTGCACCGCAAGCACGCCTCGGTCTTCGACCTCCCGGCCCGCCTGCCGCACGCGGCCGGCTACCTCATCGCCACCGAGGTCGGCGTCCTGCAGAAGCTCACCGAGGACGTCAAGCGCCCGTACGTCGTCGCCCTCGGCGGCTCCAAGGTCTCCGACAAACTCGCCGTCATCGACCAGCTGCTCGGCAAGGCGGACCGCCTCCTCATCGGCGGCGGCATGGTGTTCACCTTCCTCAAGGCCAAGGGGTACGAGGTCGGCGCCTCCCTCCTCCAGGAGGACCAGATCCCGGTCGTCCAGGAGTACATCGAGCGGGCGGAGAAGAACGGCGTCGAACTGGTCCTGCCCGTCGACGTGCTGACCTCCACCGACTTCCCGGACCTGAAGACCAAGGCGCCGGCGAACCCCAACACCGTCGCCGCGGACGCCATCCCCGCCGACCAGCTGGGCCTGGACATCGGTCCGCAGACCCGCAAGCTGTACGCCTCGAAGCTCGCCGACGCCGCCACCGTCTTCTGGAACGGCCCCATGGGCGTCTTCGAGCACCCCGACTACGCCGAGGGCACCAAGGCGGTCGCCCAGGCACTCCTCGACTCCCCGGGCTTCACGGTCGTCGGCGGTGGCGACTCCGCCGCGGCCGTCCGCATCCTGGGCTTCGACGAGAACGCATTCGGCCACATCTCGACCGGCGGCGGCGCCTCCCTCGAATACCTCGAGGGCAAGACGCTCCCCGGCCTCGCCGCACTGGAGGACTGACCCTTAATGGCTGCATCTATTTCTTCGGGGCGCACGCCGCTGATGGCCGGCAACTGGAAGATGAACCTCAACCACCTCGAGGCCATCGCGCACGTCCAGAAGCTCGCCTTCGCCCTGGCCGACAAGGACTACGACGCCGTCGAGGTCGCCGTCCTGCCGCCCTTCACCGACCTGCGCTCCGTGCAGACCCTGGTCGACGGCGACAAGCTCAAGATCAAGTACGGCGCCCAGGACATCTCGGCGCACGACTCCGGTGCCTACACCGGTGAGATCTCCGGCTCGATGCTGGCCAAGCTGAAGTGCACGTACGTGGCGATCGGCCACTCCGAGCGCCGCCAGTACCACAACGAGACCGACGAGCTCGTGAACGCCAAGGTCAAGGCCGCCTACAAGCACGGCCTGACCCCGATCCTGTGCGTCGGCGAGGAGCTGGAGATCCGCGAGGCGGGCAACCACGTCACGCACACGCTCGCCCAGGTCGAGGGCGGCCTGAAGGACATCCCGGCCGAGCAGGCCGAGTCGATCGTGATCGCCTACGAGCCCGTCTGGGCCATCGGCACCGGCAAGGTCTGCGGCGCCGAGGACGCGCAGGAGGTCTGCGCGGCCATCCGCGGCAAGCTCGCCGAGCTGTACACGCAGGAGCTGGCCGACAAGGTCCGCATCCAGTACGGCGGCTCCGTGAAGTCCGGCAACGTCGCCGAGATCATGGCCCAGGCCGACATCGACGGTGCCCTGGTCGGCGGTGCCTCGCTGGACGCGGAGGAGTTCGTCAAGATCGCGCGCTTCCGCGACCAGTGAGTATGCGGTAGCAGCGGAACGTCGTACTCTTGCGGGGCACAGCGCTGTCGCTGTGCCCCGTCGTCCGTCCAGATCCGAGGAAGTTGGTCCAGCCGTGGTTATGGGGTTCTCGATCGCCCTGATCGTCTTCAGCCTGCTGATGATGCTGCTGGTGCTGATGCACAAGGGCAAGGGCGGCGGCCTCTCCGACATGTTCGGTGGCGGCATGCAGTCGTCCGTCGGTGGCTCCTCGGTCGCCGAGCGCAACCTCGACCGCATCACCGTGGTGGTCGGTCTGCTGTGGTTCGCGTGCATTGTCGTGCTCGGCCTGCTGATGAAGGCGAACAACTGATCAGCGTCGCACACGCAGCACGCCCGATCCGCACGTAAGGCCCCATGTTCGGTACGCGCACCTGAGCGCGGCCTATCATGGGGCTTGCGTCTGTGTGTATGGGAGCTGTAACTCGAATCACTGGACGCGCGTTGGGCCTTACGTAGACTGAGGCGCTCGCAGCGAAGCGAAACGCCGACTCGCTTTGCGGCACCATCACGCAGGGAGTTACGACCGTGGCAAGTGGCAACGCGATCCGAGGAAGCCGGGTCGGGGCGGGGCCGATGGGCGAGGCCGAGCGGGGCGAGTCCGCGCCCCGGCTGCGCATCTCCTTCTGGTGCTCCAACGGGCACGAAACGGTGCCCAGCTTCGCCAGCGACGCGCAGGTTCCCGAAACCTGGGACTGCCCGCGCTGCGGCTTTCCAGCAGGCCAGGACCGGGACAACCCGCCGGACCCACCGCGCACCGAGCCCTACAAGACGCACCTCGCCTATGTGCGGGAGCGGCGCAGCGACGCGGACGGCGAGGCGATCCTCGCCGAAGCGCTCGCCAAACTGCGGGGCGAGATCTAGGAGTTGAGAGACGGCCGGGCATCCGTGGATGCCCGGCCGGACTTGTTCGGCGCCCTGAGCGGGCTGTCGCGCCGAGGCCGATTGTCAGTGGTGCCCTCTACGGTTTGTGAACAGGCGAATCGTGAGGGGGGACGGTGGCGACGGCTGATGCGACGGGCGTGCGTGCGCCCGCGTGGCGTGGGGGATTCGGGCGGTTGTGGAGTGCCGCCGTGCTCTCCAGCTTCGGTGACGCACTGCGCGGCGCCGCGCTCCCCCTGCTCGCGGTGTCCCTGACCGACGAGCCGCTGCTCGTCGCGTCCGTGACCGCCTGCGGTTATCTGCCGTGGATCGTTTTCGGGCTGCTCGGCGGTGCCGTCGCCGACCGGGTGGACCAGCGGCGGGCCATGTGGATGGTGGATGCGGTACGAGGGCTGCTCGTCGCCTGCTTCGCGGTGGCCGTCGCGTTCGGACACGCCTCGATCGGCCTGCTGATCGCGCTGGCCTTCGCCCTGACCACCCTGCAGACCCTCTTCGACAACGCCGCCACGGCCCTGCTGCCCGCCCTGGTGGACCGCGAGGCGCTCGGCAGCGCCAACGCCCGCCTGATGACCGGCCAGCAGATCGCGGGCGGCCTGCTGGCCGCCCCCGTCGTGCCGCTGCTGCTGGTGGTCGGCGCCGCGCTGCCCTTCGCGGCCGACGCGGTGACCTTCCTGTTGGCGGCCGCCCTGGTCGCGTCGCTGCCGACCGCCGTGCCCGAGCGGACGCCGAGACCGACGGGCAGCACCCTGCGCCGCGAGATCGCCGAAGGGCTGCGCACCCTGCGGCGCGACCGGGCCCTGCGCGGGCTGTGCGCAGCGACGGCCCTCTGCAACATCGGCGTCGGTGCCCTCATCGCCGGTCTGGTCTTCCTGGTGACCGGCTGGCTGGGCGCCGGTACGGCGGGGTACGCGGCGGCCACGACCGCGTACGCGGTCGGCGGCCTGACCGGGGGAGCGGCGAGCGGCCGGATCGTCGCCCGCCTCGGGCGGGTGCGTGCGGTGCTGCTCGCCGGGACGGTGCAGACCGGCGCGCTCGTCGTCATGGGCTCGGTGCGCAGCACGGTCGCGCTGGCGGCCGCCATGGCCGTCTTCGGGTTCATGGGCATGGTGTGGAACGTCAACACGCGGACGCTGATGCAGGAGCGCAGCCCCGCCGAGCTGCTGGGCCGGGTCAGTTCGGCCTTCCGGACCCTGGCGGTCGCCGGTGCGCCCCTGGGCGCGCTGCTGGGCGGTGCCGTGGCCACCGCCTGGGGCCTGAACACTCCGGCCCTGCTGGCGGCCGGCTTCTTCATTCTGTCCGTCGCCTCGCTGATACCCGCGCTGAAGACGGACGTACCTGTAGTCGCGCCCGACGACGGCGCCACGACAGCTCACGCCCCACGCTGATCAACTAGGTTGGGACCGGCAGGGACAGGTAGGAAAGAGGCTGAAGTCCGACATGAACGCAGACGGCCGTACCAGGCTCAACCAGACGCCCGAGTGGACCGCTCTGGCCAAGCACCGCGAGGAGCTCGGCGAGGTGCAGCTGCGGGAGCTGTTCGCCGCTGACCCCGGGCGCGGCAGGGGGTACACGGTGCAGGTCGGTGACCTGCACATCGACTACTCCAAGCACCTCGTCACCGACGAGACCCTGCGGCTGCTGCGCGAGCTGGCCGCCGCGACCGACGTCTTCGGTCTAAGGGACGCCATGTTCCGCGGGGAGAAGATCAACACCACCGAGAACCGGGCCGTGCTGCACACCGCGTTGCGGGCGTCGCGCGACGCGGTGACCGAGGTCGACGGGGAGAACGTCGTGCCGGGGGTGCACGCCGTCCTCGACAGGATGGCCGACTTCGCGGAGCGGGTCCGCTCCGGCGCCTGGACCGGCCACACCGGCAGGCGCATCAGGAACGTGGTCAACGTCGGCATCGGCGGCTCCGACCTGGGCCCTGCGATGGCCTACGAGGCGCTGCGCGCATACACCGACCGCGACCTCACGGTCCGCTTCGTGTCGAACGTGGACGGCGCCGACCTGCACGAGGCCGTCCGCGACCTGGACGCGGCCGAGACGCTGTTCGTCATCGCCTCCAAGACGTTCACCACGATCGAGACGATCACGAACGCGACGTCGGCGCGCAACTGGCTGCTCACCGAGCTCAAGGCGGGTCAGGAGGCCGTCGCCCGGCACTTCGTGGCGCTGTCGACGAACGCCGAGAAGGTGTCGGAGTTCGGCATCGACACGGCGAACATGTTCGAGTTCTGGGACTGGGTCGGCGGCCGGTACTCCTTCGACTCGGCGATCGGCCTCGCGCTGATGACCGCCATCGGCCCCGACCGCTTCCGGGAGATGCTCGACGGCTTCCGACTCGTCGACGAGCACTTCCGCACCGCGCCCGCCGAGTCCAACGCGCCGTTGCTGCTGGGCCTGTTGGGCATCTGGTACGGCAACTTCCACGACGCCCAGTCGCACGCGGTGCTGCCCTACAGCCACTACCTGTCCAAGTTCACCGCCTACCTCCAGCAGCTGGACATGGAGTCCAACGGCAAGTCGGTGGACCGCGACGGGAAGCCCGTCGACTGGCAGACCGGACCGGTCGTATGGGGCACCCCGGGCACCAACGGGCAGCACGCCTACTACCAGTTGATCCACCAGGGCACGAAGTTGATCCCGGCGGACTTCATCGGCTTCGCCGAGCCGGTCGCCGGTCTCCTGCCCGGGCTGGTGGCGCAGCACGACCTGCTGATGGCCAACTTCTTCGCCCAGACGCAGGCGTTGGCGTTCGGCAAGACGCCCGACGAGGTGCGCGCGGAGGGCGTGCCCGAGGAACTGGTCCCGCACAAGACCTTCAAGGGCAACCACCCCACGACCACGATCCTCGCCCGAGAACTGACCCCGTCGGTCCTCGGCCAGCTCATCGCGCTCTACGAACACAAGGTGTTCGTCCAGGGAGCGGTGTGGAACATCGACTCCTTCGACCAGTGGGGCGTCGAACTCGGCAAGGTCCTCGCCAAGCGCCTGGAGCCGGCGCTCACCGAGGGCGCCGAGGTGCCCGGCCTGGACGCGTCCACGAAGGCTCTGGTGTCGACGTACCGGGAGCTGCGCGGCCGGCAGTGAGCGCGGGTAGGGGAGCGGACGGCGTACGGCTGTCCGCTTCCGTACCTCGTGGTGTTCGCGGGCGGAGCTCCGTCCGGTCGTCCTGCCTATCCTGGTAAGGGGTGATCCGGCTCACTGGGAGTGCGCGGAAGGAGCCGGCCGTGGCTGACCAGACCACCGGCACCGGGCAGCGGCTCGGCCGGACGACGGAGCAGACGTCGGAGCAGGCGGCGGACGGCAGCGCCGCGACGGCCGCCCCGGAGGTCCTGCGGCAGGCGCGCGAAGCCGTCGCCCGAGAGGCCTGGGCCGACGCGTACCGCCTCCTCGGCGGTATCGATCCCGCCCGCCTCGCCGCGGACGACTTCGCCGCCCTCGCCGACGCCGCCTGGTGGACGAGCCGCGTGGAGGAGTCGATCACCGCGCGGATGAGGGCGTACTCCGGCTATGCCGCTGCGGGCGCGGACCGGCAGGCCGGGTACTGCGCCTGGATGCTCTTCTACGAGCATCAGCTGGCGGGACGTACGGCGGTGGCGGCCGGCTGGCTGCGCCGGGCGCGGCAGCATCTCCAGGACCGGACCGAGTGCGCCGAACAGTGCTATCTCGCGTGGATGGAGGCGGAGGCCGCACAGGAGCGCGGTGCCTTCGACGAGGCCATGGCCTCGGCACGGCGTATGGCCGGGATCGCGCGCCGCTGCGCCAACCCGGACCTGTACGCCATGAGCGTCCAGGTGCAGGCGGGCATCCTGCTGGCTCAGGGCCGGGTCGCCGACGGGCTCGATCTGCTGGACGACGCCATGTGCTCGGCGATGGCGGGCGAGCTCAGCTCCTTCTTCACCGGGTGGATCTACTGCCTGGGCCTCCAGCGCTGCATGGCCTGCGCCGACCTCGAACGCGCCGCCGAATGGACCGACGCGGCCATGAGGTGGTGCGCGTCGATGCCGGCGGAGAACAACTTCCGTGGCCTGTGCCGGGTGCACCGCGTGGAGGTGCTGGAGCTGCGCGGCGCCTGGCCCCAGGCACTGACCGAGGCCACGCGGACCTGTGAGGAGCTGCTGCCCTACGAGGGCCGGATCGCCGCCGAGGCGTTCTACCTGGCCGGGGACATCCAGCGGCGGCGCGGCGACCTGGCCGCGGCCGAGGCGGCCTACGACCGGGCGCACGGACTCGGCCGCGACCCGCAGCCCGGCCTCGCCCTGCTGCGCCTGGCGCAGGGCAAGGCCGATGCCGCGGCCGCCGCGCTGCGGCTCGCCCTCGCGAGCGAGGCAGGCGAGGCAGGCGAAGCAGGTGAGGCCGCCTCTGCGGGTGAGCCCGGTGAGGCCGATCGTCCGGGGCCGGACGGCGGGAACAGCCGCCTCGGGCGCAGCCGGCTGCTCGCCGCCCAGGCGGAGGTCTCCCTCGCCCTCGGCCGGCTCGACCAGGCCCGGGCGGCGGCGGAGGAGTTGCAGGTCCTGGCCCGCGACTGGCAGCGGCGGTGCGGTTCGGAGACGACCGTGTTGCACGCCCTGGCGGCGTCGGCGGGCGGCGCCCTGGCGTTCGCCGCCCATGACGTCGACGGAGCGCTGCCTCTGTTGCGTCGCGCACTGGAGCTGTGGCTGGCCCTCGGGGTCCCCTACGAGGCGGCGCAGGTCCGGATGACCCTGGCCGCCGCGGACCGGAGCGCCGGTGACGGAGACGGCGCCCGGATGGAACTGCGGGCCGCGCGGGAGACCTTCACACGGCTGGGTGCCGCGCCGGACGCCCGCCGGGCCGCCGCGCTCCTGGACAGCGTGCGCCCGCACCGGCCCGGCGCGCTCACCGAGCGAGAGGTCCAGGTGCTGCGGCTGGTCGCCGCGGGCGGGACGAACCGGTCGATCGCCGCCGAACTGGTGATCAGCGAGCACACCGTCGCCCGCCACCTCAACAACATCTTCGCCAAGCTCGACGTGTCCTCACGGGCCGCGGCGACGGCGTACGCGTACACGCACGGTCTCGTGTGACACGGGCCGGGGATGCCACGGGCTGCGCTGTTCCGGGGCATGGGCCGTTCCGCCCACGCCCGTTCCGGCGAAATGGGCGGTTTCCGCGATGAGCGCCGCCCGGCCCCGCGCGTACACAGGTGGTGCAACCGTTCTCCGGCCCGACGGACAGCAGAAAGCAGGCGGCGGCCATGACCACCTACACCCCACTGGCCCTCGACGAGCAGCTGCTGGGGCGGCTGCGCGGAGCGGCACGCGGCGACCTCGTCCGGCCCGGCGACCCCGACTACGACGACGCCCGCAAGGTCTACAACGCCATGCACGACAAGCGGCCGGCGATCGTCGTCCGGGCCGTCGACGCGGGCGATGTCATCGCCACCGTCGACCTCGCCCGCGAGACGGGGCTGCCGCTCGCGGTGCGCGGCGGCAGCCACAGCGTCCCCGGCTACGGGACCTGCGACGGCGGGATCGTGCTCGACCTCGGACGGATGCGCGGGATCCGCGTCGACCCCGAGACCCGCACGGCGCGGGTCGAGGGCGGCTGCACCTGGGCCGACGTCAACCACGCCACGAACGCCTTCGGTCTGGCCACCACCGGCGGGATCGTCTCCACCACCGGAGTCGGCGGCCTGACGACCGGCGGCGGCATGGGCTACCTGGCCCGTCAGTGCGGCCTGGCCTGCGACAACCTCGTCTCGGTCGACCTGGTGACGGCCGACGGGTCCTTCCTGACCTGCACGGACGAGCACAACGCCGACCTGATGTGGGCGGTGCGCGGGGGCGGCGGGAACTTCGGAGTCGTCACGTCCTTCGTCTACCGGCTGCACCCCGTGGCCGACATCCTCGGCGGTCCGACGTTCTACCCGCTCGACGGTGATGTGATCCGCCGCTACCGGGACCTCGTCGCCGCATCCGAGGAACGACTCGGCGCCCTGCTCGTCGTAGGACTCGGCCCGCCGCTCCCGTTCCTCCCCGAGCGCTGGCACGGGCGGCCGGTCTGCGGAGTGGTCGCCTGCTGGACCGGGCCCGAGGACCAGGACGACCAGATCCGCGCCCGGCTCGGCGAACTCGGCCCGGTGCTGGGGCAGCACCTGGAGCGCATGCCCTACCCGGTGATCAACACGCTCTTCGACGAACTGGTCCCCGCCGGCCTCTTCCACTACTGGAAGGGCGCCTTCAGCCACGGTCTGCCGGACGGTGCCATCGACGCGTACGTCGCACACGGCGCCTCCACCCCGTCCATCCAGAGCGTGACGGTCGTCTTCCCCATCGACGGCGCCTGCCACCGGGTCGGACCGGAGGACACCGCCTTCTCCTACCGGGACGCCGACTTCTCGACCGCGCTCAGCCCCACCCTGACCACCCGCGAGGACTGCGAGGCCCAGAAGGACTGGGTGCGCGGCTTCTACGCGGCCCTCGAACCGCACTCCTCCGGGGGCGGCTACGTCAACTTCATGGACGGTGACGACCAGGACCGGGTCCGCGCCAACTATCGAGGCAACTACGCCCGGTTGACCGACATCAAGCGGCGCTACGACCCGGGAAACCTGTTCCGCCTCAATCACAACATCGCCCCGTGAGACATCAGGACAGCAGAAAGTCCGAGGACAGCGGAAAGCCCCAGGCCGGCCACCCGGCGCTGGGGTTTTCCGAAGAGCCGGCAGAGCTCAGGGGGACGCCGCCGGATACAGCGACCGGGGCAGCTGTGAGGCCGCCGCCGAGTCCAGCAGCCACAGGGTGCGCTGTCTGCCGTACGCGCCCGCCGCCGGGGCCTGGATCTCGCCCGCGCCCGACAGGGCGATCGCCGCGGCCTGTGCCTTGTCCTCGCCGGCTGCCAGGAGCCAGACCTCGCGGGCGGCGCGGATCGCGGGGAGGGTGAGGGTGATACGGGTCGGCGGCGGCTTCGGGGCGCCGTGGACGCCGACGACCGTGCGCTCGGTCTCCCGTACCGCGGGGAGTTCCGGGAACAGGGACGCCACATGGGTGTCCGGGCCGACGCCCAGCATCAGGACGTCGAAGGTCGGGGCGGCGCCATGGTTCTCGGGGCCCGCCGCCCGGGCCAGCTCCTCCGCGTAGGCGGCGGCAGCCGCGTCCGCGTCCGCGCCGTACGGACCGTCCGACGCGGGCATGGCGTGCACGCGCTTCGGGTCCAGGGGCACGGAGTCCAGCAGGGCCTCACGGGCCTGCGTGACATTGCGCTCCGGGTCGCCCTCGGGCAGGAACCGCTCGTCGCCCCACCACAGGTCCAGCCGGGCCCAGTCGACGGCGTCCCGGGCGGGCGCGGCGGCGAGCGCGGCCAGCAGGCCGTTGCCGTTGCGCCCGCCCGTCAGGACCACGGACGCCGAGCCCCGGGAGGCCTGCGCGTCCACGATCTTCGTGATCAGGCGGGCCGCGGCGGCCTGCGCCATCAGCTCCTTGTCGTGATGCACGACCAGCTGCGGAGTGATCACTTCGCCGCCGCCTTCTTCACCGGGGCCGGCGCCGCCGCTTCCTTCGCGGGTGCTTTCGCAGCCGTTTCGACGGGAGCAGGGACCGCAACCGCTTCTCCTTTGGCCACCGGTCCCTCGGCAGCGTCGGACTTCTCCGTGGCGTTCTCGGTGGCCTTCTCCGGGCCCGACACCTTGCCGCCCTTGCCGTGGGAGACGTTCAGACGGTCGACCCCGAACCGCAGCGCGGACGCGTACGTGTCGTCCGGGTCCAGCCGCCGCAGCTCCTCCCCGATCAGCTCGGCCGTCTCGCGCCGCTTGAGCGCCACCGCACGGTCCGGCTGGCCCTGGATGGAGAGGGTGGCGAGGGAACCGTCGGCGCGGTCCAGGACGATCGGGCCGCAGTCGGTGTTCATACGGACCGCCGTGAGGCCGGGGCCCGACGACAGCGACCGCTTCACCGGCACGTCCAGCCGGTCCGCGAGCCACATCGCCAGAAGCTCGCAGCTCGGGTTGAACTCCTCGCCCTCCACCTCGACGGCCTCGACCTCGCAGGTGACCTGGTCGAGGGCGGCGGCCAGCATCGAACGCCAGGGCGTGATGCGGGTCCAGGAGAGGTCGGTGTCGCCGGGCGTGTAGGCGTCGGCGCGGGCGCCGAGCTCCCGTACCGGCTGCTCGGAGGCGTAGGTGTCGGTGACCCGGCGCTGGGCCAGCGCGCCCAGCGGGTCGTTCGCCGGGTCCAGCGGCGCGTTCACCGGCCACCAGACCACCACCGGGGCGTCCGGCAGCAGCAGCGGCAGGACGACCGACTGGGCGTGGTTCACGACCTCGCCGTACAGCCGCAGGACGACCGTCTCGCCGGTGCCCGCCTCCACGCCCACCCGCACCTCGGCGTCGAGGCGGGACTGCGTACGGTCTCGGGGCGAACGCGAGACGCGCTTGATGACCACGAGCGTGCGCGAGGGGTGCTCGTGCGAGGCGTCGTTGGCGGCCTTCAGGGCGTCGTACGCGTTCTCCTCGTCCGTGACGATGACCAGGGTGAGCACCATGCCGACGGCCGGTGTGCCGATGGCCCGGCGGCCCTGCACCAGCGCCTTGTTGATCTTGCTGGCCGTGGTGTCCGTGAGGTCTATCTTCATGGCCGGCGCCAGCTCCGTCCGTCTCGCTCGAGCATGTCGTCCGCCTCACCGGGGCCCCAGGTGCCGGCCTGGTACTGGGCGGGCTTGCCGTGCCGGTCCCAGTACTCCTCGATCGGGTCGAGGATCTTCCAGGACAGCTCGACCTCCTCCGTGCGCGGGAAGAGGTTCGAGTCGCCGAGCAGCACGTCGAGGATGAGCCGCTCGTACGCCTCCGGGCTGGACTCCGTGAACGACTCGCCGTACGCGAAGTCCATGGACACGTCCCGGATCTCCATCGAGGTGCCCGGCACCTTGGAGCCGAAGCGGACCGTGACGCCCTCGTCGGGCTGGACGCGGATGACGATCGCGTTCTTGCCGAGCTCCTCCGTCGCCGTGTGGTCGAAGGGGGAGTGCGGGGCCCGCTGGAAGACCACCGCGATCTCGGTGACGCGGCGGCCGAGGCGCTTGCCGGTGCGCAGGTAGAAGGGGACGCCCGCCCAGCGGCGGTTGTCGACCTCCAGCTTGATGGCCGCGTAGGTGTCGGTCTTCGACTGGGCGTTGATGCCGTCTTCCTGGAGGTAGCCGATGACCTTCTCGCCGCCCTGCCAGCCGGCCGCGTACTGTCCGCGGACGGTGTCCCGGCCCAGGTCCTTCGGCAGCCTCACCGCGCCGAGCACCTTGGTCTTCTCCGCGGCCAGCGCGTCCGCGTCGAAGGAGGCGGGCTCCTCCATGGCGGTGAGGGCCATCAGCTGCAGGAGGTGGTTCTGGATGACGTCACGGGCGGCGCCGATGCCGTCGTAGTAGCCGGCCCGGCCGCC